>NCCT01000055.1 GCA_002279795.1 Hydrogenophilales bacterium 12-61-10 | reverse complement strand
GAGTTACTTCGCACACCGAATCTCGGTCGCAAATCGCTTAACGAGATCAAGGATGTTCTTGCCATGCGTAGCCTTTCTTTGGGTATGCGCCTGGAAAACTGGCCACCCGCCGGTCTTGAGCGTCCCTAATTTATTTTCATCGTAACAACCATAATAAAGTGCGGGTCGCCATGGCTGGTGGCCTTGCCCAAGAATACAACTAAAAGGAATTCGCCATGCGTCATCGTCAATCCAATCGCAAACTGAATCGCACCACGAGCCATCGCCTTGCGATGTTTCGCAATATGACCGTTTCTCTGCTTAAGCATGAAGTGATCAAAACCACTTTGCCCAAGGCAAAAGAACTACGCCGTTTTGTTGAGCCCCTGATCACTTTGGGCAAAGTGCCAAGTTTGGCAAATCATCGCCTGGCTTTTGACCGTATGCGTGATCGTGACATGGTCGTCAAGCTTTTTGCTGAATTGGGTCCGCGTTACAAGGCGCGTCCTGGTGGCTATACACGTATCCTCAAGTTCGGTTTCCGTCATGGTGACAATGCCCCGATGGCTTTGATCGAACTGGTTGATCGTCCTGACAGTGATGTGGTTGCTGTCGAGGCCGAATAAGTCTCATATTTGCAATGAACAGATGAAAAAGCCGGGCTTGCCCGGCTTTTTCATGTCCACTGTCTTTGTTTTGAAGGGCTTACTGAAATTGTGGTTGTGGTTTTGTTATTGCAATCAACTTTTTTGTACTGGAGTGCTTGTAGTTTGTTATTCAGCCAGAGGTTAGGTCATGATCATATTAATCACGGATTATGGGATGGTTGATCCCTATGTCGGTATGCTCAAATCGAGGCTTGCGGAATTTGCGCCATCTCATCTTGTCATCGACTTGCTGCATGATGTCCCTGTCTTTAATGCGCATTCTGGCGCCCATCTGCTTGCCGCATTTGCTAATGGGTTTCCAATGGGAAGCGTATTTTTATCGGTAGTTGACCCTGGCGTTGGTACCGAACGCGATGCGGTTGTGATGCTGGCAGACGGGCGCTGGTTTGTTGGGCCGGACAACGGGCTGCTCTCTGTGATCGGCGCTCGTTCTGTTGATACCCGGCATTGGCGCATCAACTGGCAACCTGAGGTACTGTCCAAGACCTTCCATGGCCGGGATTTGTTCGCAATTATTGCTGCCGAGATTGCCACGGGCCATTTTCCACATGACAAGCTCAAGGCAGTCGAAAAGTTGAACGTTGAGTTTGACGCAGGTGATTTGGCCAGAATTATTTACATCGACCATTTTGGCAATGCCTGGACCGGCGTTCGCAATGTACCCAGTAATGCCCGGGTCAGTGCTGCTGGAGTGACATTCAAGCACAGTACATGTTTTGGATTTGTCGGAAAGGGCGAGGGTTTCTGGTTCATGAACAGCGTGGGTCTGCTGGAGTTTGCTGTAAACCGGGGCAATGCATCCTCTACTTACCGACTCAAGGTGGGTGATCCTGTTCTGGTGGAACGCCTGAACTGAAGCTTTTGTCAGCCAACCCCAATTAGCATCGCGCGATAATCATTAACGTTGGTTCTCGTTGCGCCCGTCATCACCAGGTCTCCCAGTGCTGAAAAAAATCCATGGCTGTCGTGACGGGCAAGCATCTCGTTTGGATTCAGCCGGAGTGTGGACGCACGCATCAGCGTATCGGTAGTCATGATTGCGCCGGCATTTGCTTCGCTGCCGTCTATCCCGTCTGTATCGCATGCGATGGCCGCAACGGGGGCATTGCGCAGAGCCAGAGCCAAGGCGAGCAGGAACTCTGTATTTCGTCCGCCACGACCATGATGAGAGCGCAGGCTGACGGTTGTTTCACCGCCTGAAATGACTGCAAGCGGTAGCGGGCTCGCCAGTGCCGGGAGCAGGGCGGCATGCTGTCTCGCCACAACTTGTGCGTCCCCGCTTACTTCGTCTGATATTACGATTGCTGGAATTCCGTGCTGCTCGAAATAGCGCGCGGCAGCCTGCAGGCTGCCGCGCGCGTTGGCAATAATCCGGTTTTGCATGCGACTGAAGCAGGCTGCATCCGGCCGGGGCGTATCGTCAAGCGGGTCGGCTTCGCAGGTCTCGAGGTAATGTCTTATGCCTGCCGGCACGGCGATGTTGAAACGGCGTAATTGTTCCAGTGCGTCGTGGCATGTTGTAGGGTCAGGGGTACACGGACCGGACGCAATGAGGGCGGGATCGTCACCGACGACGTCGGAAATGATCAGTGCCAGCCCGGCGGCGTCCTTTGCCGCACGGGCCAGTCGGCCACCCGACAGGCGGGTCAGATGCTTGCGTACGGTATTGACGGCGTGGATGGTTGCGCCCGCATTGAGCAGCGCCTTGGTGACCTGACGCAATTCCTTCAGCGTCACGCCTTCGACCGGCGCGGCCAGCAGGCTGGAACCGCCGCCAGAAATCAGCGCAATCATCAGATCATCTGGTCCCAGCTGGCTGACCTGATCCAGCATGCGCAATGCGGCGGCTTCCCCCCGGCCGTCTGGTAGGGGGTGGCTGGCTTCGACGACTTCAATTCGCTGGGTCGGCATGCTGTGCTGATATCGGGTGACGACCAGACCCGACAAGGGGGCGCTTCGCGGCCAGTGAGCTTCGACCGCCGCCGCCATGCTCGCTGCCGCCTTGCCACCCCCCACTACCAGGGTGCGACCGCTGGGCGGAGCAGGCAGGTGGGGCGGCACAATGATTGCTGGATCAGCGGCTGCTATCGCAGCATGAAACGAACCGAGTAGCAGTTGGCGTGCGCGTTCAGTTTGCATATACACTCGTTGGCCGGAATCCATGGCCATTTTGCTTTGTTAACCCTATCCAAGGTCGATTGATGTTATCCCTATTCCGCACGCTTTCTCCGGGGCGCAAACGTTTGTTCTGGGTATCGGTCATCGTTCTGGGTGGGGTGGTGGCATGGGCGCTGATTCAGGCGTCGCAGAATGACAGGGCCGGTCAGCAGGCCGTTGTCGATGCCCGCGTTGAACCGACTGAAACAGCGAACGCGAAGCCCGCCCTGACGGTGACGGCCATTTTGCCTCAAGTAGCCGAATGGCCGCGCGTGCTCGAAACCAGCGGCACGGTTGTCGCGTGGCAGGAAGCCGTGATCAGCACAGAGGCCAGCAACCTGATATTGACCGAGGTGCGGGTCAACGTGGGTGATCGGGTGAAGCAAGGCCAGGTGCTGGCACGCATTGCCAACGACACCGTGCAAGCCGAATGGTCAGAAGCGCAGGCGTCGGTTGCCGAGGCCGAGGCGATGCTGAGCGAAGCCCGTGCGAATGGCGACCGTGCGCGCCAATATCAACAGACCGGCTTTCTGAGCGCGCAGATGATCAACCAGTATTTGACGGCGGAAAAAACAGCTATTGCCCGCTTGAGTGCCGCGCGGGCGCGAATGCAGTCTGCGCAATTGCGGCTGGCGCAGACGGTTGTGCGCGCACCCGACGATGGCGTGATTTCTGCGCGTACCGCCACGCCGGGTTCGCTCGCGCAACCTGGGCTGGAGCTGTTCCGGCTGATTCGGGGCGGCCGGCTCGAATGGCGAGCCGAGGTCAGCGCCGACGATCTCGGCAAGCTGCAGCCCGGCAGGCTGGCCGTGTTGACCACGCCGGAGGGAGCACGGGTGCAAGGCCGCGTGCGGATGGTTGCACCGACGGTCGACCCGCAGACGCTCAACGGGCTGGTGTATGTCGATCTGCCTGCGTCTGAAACCGGCAACCGGTTGCGGGCAGGCATGTTTGCGCGGGGCGAGTTTGAGCTTGGCCGCGCGCGCGCCGTGAGTTTGCCGCAGTCGGCCGTGGTGCTGCGTGACGGCTTCAGTTATGTCTTCCGGATCGGTGACGTGGCACGTAATGGACAGGCCCAGGTAAGCCAGGTCAAGGTCGCTATCGGTCAGCGTCGTGGCGATCAAATCGAGATACGCGGTGGTCTTGAACCCGGCTCACGCGTGGTTGCCAGCGGAGCGGGCTTTCTGGCCGATGGCGATTCGGTGCGGGTGCTCGAAGCGCCGGTTGCGCCTAGTCAGTAACCCTGAATGCCGTATTTCCTGGCTTGTCTTGATCCGTCTCCCATATGAACGTCTCCTCGTGGTCGATTAAAAACCCCATTCCGGCCGTCCTGCTGTTCATCATGCTCACGCTGGCCGGCCTGATGGCGTTCAAGGCCATGAAGATCCAGCAGTTCCCGGATATCGATTTGCCGACGGTGCGCGTGACCGCCTCCTTGCCGGGCGCGGCCCCCGCCCAGATGGAAACCGAGGTGGCGCGCAAGATTGAAAACGCGGTCGCCACGCTGCAGGACATCAAGCACATTTACACCAAGGTGCAGGACGGCACCGTCACCGTCACGGTCGAATTCCGTCTGGAAAAGCCGACGCAGGAAGCGGTCGACGAAGTGCGCGACGCGCTGTCGCGCATCCGTGCCGACCTGCCGGGCGATTTGCGCGACCCGGTGATCTCGAAAGCGAATCTGGCTGGGGCGCCGATCCTGACCTACACCGTGTCGTCCAGCCGCATGGATGGCGAGGCGCTGTCCTGGTTCGTCGACAACACAGTCACCAAGCGCCTGCTCAGCGTGCGCGGGGTGGGTGCGGTGGCGCGGGTCGGCGGCGTCAACCGCGAGGTGCGGGTGGAACTCGACCCGGCGCGCCTGCTGGCGCTGAACGCCAGCGCCGCCGACATCTCGCGCCAGCTGCGGCAGATCCAGCAGGAAGCGTCGGGTGGCCGCGCCGACATGGGCGGCGCGGAACAGTCGGTGCGCACCCTCGCCACGGTCGCGTCGGCCGGCGAACTGGCACGCATGGACATCGTGCTGTCGGATGGCCGCCGCGTACGGCTCGATCAGGTGGCGACGGTGAGCGACAGCGTGGCCGAACAGCGCTCGGCGGCGTTGCTCAACGGCAAGCCGGTGGTGGGATTCGAGATCGTTCGCAGCCGCGGCGCGGGCGAAGTCGAGGTGGCCGATGGGGTGCGCGACGCCCTGGCGAAACTCAAGGCCGAACAACCCGACATCATGATTACCGAGGCCTTCAACTTCGTCGATCCGGTGCAGGAAAATTTTGACGGCTCGATGGCGCTGTTGTTCGAAGGCGCGCTGCTTGCGGTGCTGGTGGTCTGGCTGTTTTTGCGCGACTGGCGCGCCACCCTGGTCGCCGCCACCGCCTTGCCGCTGTCGATGATCCCTGCTTTCGCCGTGATGCACCTGATGGGCTTCACGCTCAATGTGGTAACGCTGCTGTCGCTGTCGCTGGTGGTCGGCGTGCTGGTAGACGATGCGATCGTCGAGATCGAAAACATCATGCGCCATCTGCGCATGGGCAAAACCCCCTACCAGGCAGCGATGGAAGCGGCCGATGAAATCGGCATGGCGGTGATCGCCACGACCTTCACCCTGATCGCCGTGTTCCTGCCGACGGCGTTCATGAGCGGCGTGCCCGGCAAGTTTTTTGTGCAGTTCGGCTGGACGGCGGCGATTGCGGTGTTTTTCTCGCTGGTGGTGGCGCGCATGCTCACTCCCATGATGGCGGCGTATATCCTGAAGCCGCCGAAGCCCGGGCATGACGAACCCTTCTGGCTGGGGGCTTATTTGGGCTGGGCGGCTTGGTGCCTGCGCCACCGCATCATCACCCTGCTTGCGGCGGCCGGGTTTTTCCTCGGTTCCTTCGCCTTGGTGCCCCTGCTTCCAACAGGCTTCATCCCGCCCGACGACCTGTCGCAAACCCAGGTTTACCTGTCGCTGCCGCCCGGCAGTACGTACGCCGAAACGCTTGTCGCCGCCGAGCAGGCGCGCCTGCTCGTGCAAAAAAACCCACACGTGAAGCTGGTGTACACCGCGGTCGGCGGCGGCGCAGCGGGAACGGACCCCTTTGTGACGCCTGGCGCCGCCGAAGTACGCAAGGCCACGCTCACCCTCAACCTGACGCCGCGCGCACAACGCGGCGGCATCACCAAACAGGACGTCGAGCGCGAATTGCGCGATGCGCTGGCCGCGCTCCCCGGCGTGCGCGTCAATGTCGGATTTGGCGGCTCCAGCGAAAAGTATGTGCTGGTGTTGGCCAGCGAAAACGGGCAGGCGCTGGCGGAGCATGCGCGCAAGGTCGAGCGCGACTTGCGCACGATTCCCGGCATCGGCAATGTCACCACCAGCGCCAGCCTGGTGCGGCCCGAATTGCTGGTGCGCCCCGACTTCGCCAAAGCGGCCACGCTCGGTGTCACCACGGCTGCAATCGCCGACACCCTGCGCATCGCTACGGCGGGTGACTACGACCAGAGCCTGCCCAAGCTCAATCTGGCGCAGCGGCAGGTACCCATCGTCGTCAAGCTGCCGCCCGGTGCGCGGCAGGACATGGCGCTGCTGGCGCGGCTGACCGTGCCCGGCACCCACGGCCCGGTGATGATCGGCAACATCGCTTCGTTGAGTCTCGACAGCGGGCCGGCCGAAATCGACCGCTACGACCGTCAGCGCAACATCAATTTCGAAATCGAGTTGAACCAGCAGCCGCTGGGCCGGGTGGAAAGCCAGGCCAAGGCCTTGCCGAGCATTCGCAACCTGCCGCCTGGCGTGACGCAGACCACGATCGGCGACGCCGAGGCGATGAACGAACTGTTCGCCAGCTTTGGGCTCGCCATGGCGACCGGCGTGCTGTGCATCTACATTGTGCTGGTGTTGTTGTTCAAGGGTTTCGTGCAGCCGGTCACCATTCTTGCCGCGCTGGTGCTATCGATTCCGGGTGCCTTCCTGGCGCTGTTCGTCACCCAGACTGCGCTGTCGATGCCGTCGATGATCGGGTTGGTGATGCTGATGGGGATCGCCACCAAAAACTCCATCCTCCTGGTCGACTACGTCATCCTCGCGCGCCGCGATCACGGACTGAATCGCTGGGATGCCCTGCTGGATGCCTGCCGCAAGCGCGCGCGGCCGATCGTGATGACGACCCTTGCCATGGGGGCGGGCATGTTGCCGATCGCGATCGGCATCGGTACCGACCCCAGCTTTCGCGCGCCGATGGCGATTGTGGTGATCGGCGGGCTGATTACCTCAACCTTCCTCAGCCTGCTGGTGATACCCGTGGTGTTCACCTATGTCGATGATTGGATCCTCTGGAGCAAACGCCATCTCCAGCCTGCGCAAGCCGCGCCGCAAGGATCAACCGATCAGTAGGGCGCAATAAAAAACGGCCAGGAAAACCTGGCCGTTAGCGTTACGTGCAGTCCAGTGATTACTGGGCGGCGTCTTTGGCTTTGTCGGCCACTTCCTGCGCTGCGTCGGCGGTTTCCTGGGCAGCTTTAGCCGCTGCGTCTTTGGTGTCCTCGGCGGCTGATTCAACCGCATCCTTGGTTTCTTCAGTTGCTGCGGCGGCGGCTTCGCCAGTTGCATCGGCAGCAGCGGAGGCTGCATCAGCAGCAGAATCTGCCGCAGCGGCGGCGGAGTCAGCGGCAGCGCCCGCGGCTTCCTGAGCCTGTTCCATGGCGGGCGCGGCGGCTTCTTCCGCTTTTTGACAAGCGCTTAGCGCCAGTGCGGCGAAAAGTGCGACGAGCAGTTTGGATTGCGATTGCATGGTATCTCCCTGATGTGTTGAACGTTACGAAAAGGCATGCGGGTCTGGCAACCCGCACCGTTTATTAATAACGCGAAAAACATTCAGATACAAGCGCATGTCACAACTTTGCCCACGCGCGGCTAGAACTGCTCGTCTGCGCGCAGATAGCGCCATTGCCCCAGGGGTAAATCACTCAGCCTCACTTGACCGATACGCACCCGCTTGAGTCCCACCACATTCAATCCCACCAGCTCGCACATGCGGCGAATCTGCCGCTTGCGACCCTCCTTCAGAATGAAGCACAGCTGGTCGGCGTTTTGCCAGAACACCTGGGCGGGACGCAGTTTTTTGCCATCCAGCGACAGGCCGTGATTGAGCAGCGCAAACCCCCGATCATCCAGATCGCCTTCCACCCGCACCAGATACTCCTTCTCGACCTCTGAGTCCTCGCCGATCAATTGCCTGGCAATGCGTCCGTCCTGCGTCAGCACCAGGAGTCCGGTCGAATCAATGTCGAGCCGCCCGGCGGGTGCCAGGCCTTTGAGGTGATCGCGCGAAAAAACCGGCCCGGCGTGTCCGTCCTGCCATTGCGTCTCCGGACGGATCAGCACCACCGCCGGCTGATAACCCGGCTCCGGTTGACCCGACACATAGCCGATCGGCTTGTGCAGCAGGATGGTGACGCGCTGTTGCTGCTGCGCGCTGGCCTCGCGGTCGAGCCGGATTGCGCAGTCGGGGTCGACCTTGGTGCCGAGTTCGCTGACGCGTTTGCCGTCGACAAACACCAGTCCGCGCTCGATGTAGCTGTCCGCTTCACGGCGCGAGCACAGGCCGCGTTCGGACATGAGTTTGGAGAGTCGGATGGGTTCAGTCATGGTGTGGCGGCATTCATCGATTAAAGACCAAGATGCAAACGCAGCGCCTGATCGAGCATTTCAAGTTTGGGTTTGCCGAGTTGACCTGCACGTGAGCCAACCAGGCGCTCTTTGGCGACTGTGCGCACTTGCTGTGCCTGCGCCTTCGAATCCTTGGGCAGACCACTATCGCCTGCGGGCAGGAATACTTCAAATGGATAGACCTTGCTGACATTGGAGGTCACCGGCACCACGGTCACGGTACTGGCAACCCGGTTGTTGGAATCGTTGCTGACGAGGATCACCGGGCGGCGCTTGGCGATTTCCGAGCCACGCGTGGGCGACAGCTCGGCGAAATAGATGTCACCACGTTTCATCGCTGAGCCCATCGGCCACGGTGACGTCCCATGCCGGGTCGATTTCTGTCGACGCTTCCCGATAAGCGGCCTCGAGTTCGCGTTCCCGCATCTGCTTGAGCGCCATGTCGATCACCTGGGAACGGGTTTTGACACCGTGCGCAGTGCGATAAGCCTCAAGAAAGCCTACGGTCTCAGCGGGCAGGGAGATGGAGATTTTTTCAGCGTGCATGTCGGTGCTCCAAAAGGTAACCGGATTGGTAGTACTGATGGTAGCAATTCAGGCGGGTATTGCCAACGCAGCTATCAAACCTTTTTCGGCCGTCCTGTTCCGCAATACGTATACCGTTTACTTTCGTGCCAATACGGGTTGCAAATAATGCCCGGTATGGCTGGCCTTTTGGGCCGCTACGGTTTCCGGCGTACCCGTGGCGAGAATCTCGCCACCTCCCGCGCCGCCTTCCGGCCCCAGGTCGATCAGCCAGTCGGCAGTCTTGATCACATCCAGGTTGTGCTCGATGACGACGACGCTGTTGCCGGCGTCGGCAAGCCGCTGCAGCACTTTCAACAGCAGGTCGATGTCGGCGAAGTGCAGACCCGTGGTGGGCTCGTCCAGAATGTAGAGCGTGCGGCCGGTGTCGCGCTTGGACAGTTCCAGCGCCAGTTTGACGCGCTGCGCTTCGCCGCCCGACAGCGTGGTAGCGGACTGGCCGAGGCGGATGTAGCCCAAGCCCACGTCGAGCAGGGTTTGCAACTTGCGCCGGACCACCGGCACGACGGCGAAGAATTCGTGCGCCTGCTCGATCGTCATTTCCAGCACGTCGCGGATGGTCTTGCCCTTGTAATGGATTTCCAGGGTTTCGCGGTTGTAGCGCGCGCCGTGGCAGGTGTCGCACGGCACGTAGATGTCGGGCAGAAAGTGCATTTCCACCTTGATCACGCCGTCGCCCTGGCAGGCTTCGCAGCGTCCGCCCTTGACGTTGAAGCTGAAGCGGCCGGGGCCGTAGCCACGCATGCGCGCTTCCGGCACGCCGGCGAACAGTTCGCGGATCGGAGTGAACAGGCCGGTATAGGTGGCAGGGTTGGAGCGCGGGGTGCGGCCGATCGGCGACTGGTCGACATTGATCACCTTGTCGAAAAATTCCAGCCCGCGGATGTCGCCATAGGGCGCAGGCTCGGCAGATGAGCCGTATAAATGGCGCGCGACGGCGGCGTACAGCGTGTCGTTGATCAGCGTCGATTTACCCGATCCGGAGACGCCAGTGATGCAGACGAACAGCCCGACCGGCAGGTTCAGCGTGACGTTCTTGAGGTTGTTGCCGGTCGCATTCGTCACCACCAGTTGCCGCGCCGGGTCGGGCGCGCGGCGCTGCGCGGGCAGGGCGATCGAGCGACGCCCGGACAGATACTGGCCGGTGAGCGAGTGCTCCGACAGGCGGATTTCTTCCGGCGTGCCTTCGGCCACCACCTCGCCGCCGTGCACCCCGGCACCGGGGCCCATGTCGACCACGTAGTCGGCGGCGCGGATGGCGTCTTCGTCGTGCTCGACCACCAGCACCGAGTTGCCGATGTCGCGCAGGTGCTTGAGCGTGGCGAGCAGGCGGTCATTGTCGCGTTGGTGCAGGCCGATCGACGGCTCATCGAGCACGTACATCACGCCGGTGAGGCCGGAGCCGATCTGCGAGGCCAGGCGGATGCGTTGCGATTCGCCGCCCGAGAGCGTGTCGGCCGAGCGGTCGAGCGACAGATAATCCAGCCCGACGTTATTCAGGAAGCCGACGCGGGCGATGATTTCCTTGACGATGCGGTCGGCGATCTGCGCGCGATGGCCTTCGAGCACCAGCGTCTCGAAAAACACCAGCACCTGCTTCAGCGGCATCGCGCTGACCTTGAAAATCGGTACGCCGCCGACCATGACATGACGCGCTTCCTCGCGCAGTCGGGTGCCGTGGCAGGCGGGGCAGGGCTTGTTGTTCTGGTATTTGGCGAGCTCCTCGCGCACCGCTGTCGAATCGGATTCGTGGTAGCGCCGCGCCATGTTGGCGAGCACGCCCTCGAACGGATAGCTTCTGGTGGTGAAGCCGCCGCGGGGCGCCAGCACCTGAAAGACGATGGCTTCCTTGCCGCTGCCGTTCAGGATCACGTCGCGTACCCGCTCGGGCAGCGCGTCCCACGGCGCGTCGAGGTCGAAGCCGTAATGCATCGCCAGGCTTTGCAGCAGCATGAAAAAGAACTGGTTGCGCTTGTCCCAGCCCTTGATCGCGCCGGAGGCCAGCGACAGGTGCGGGAAGGCGACGACGCGCGCAGGGTCGAAGAAGGTGATCTGGCCGAGGCCGTCGCAGGTGGGGCAGGCGCCCATCGGGTTGTTGAACGAGAACAGGCGCGGTTCCAGCTCGGGCAAGGCGTAGCTGCAGATCGGGCAGGCAAACTTGGCCGAAAACAGATGTTCCTTGCCCGCATCCATTTCCACCGCCAGCGCACGGCCATCGGCGTGGCGCAGTGCCGTCTCGAAACTTTCGGCCAGCCGTTGCTTGGCGTCGGTGCGTACTTTCAGGCGGTCGACCACCACTTCGACCGTGTGCTTCTTGTTCTTGTCGAGCTTGGGCACGGCGTCGATTTCATGCACGGTGCCATCCACCCGCACCCGCACAAAGCCTTGCGCGCGCAACTCGTTGAATAGTTCGACGTTCTCGCCTTTGCGCCCCACCAGCAGCGGCGCCAGGATCATCAGCTTGGTGTCTTCCGGCAGCGCCAGCACCGCGTCGACCATTTGCGAGATGGTTTGCGCCGCCAGCGTGATGCTGTGTTCCGGGCAGCGCGGATCGCCAACGCGGGCGTACAGCAGGCGCAGGTAGTCGTGGATTTCGGTGACGGTGCCGACGGTCGAGCGCGGGTTGTGGCTGGTGGCTTTTTGCTCGATTGAAATCGCCGGCGACAGGCCTTCGATCAGGTCGACGTCGGGTTTTTCCATCAGCTGCAAAAACTGCCGCGCGTAGGCCGACAGCGACTCGACGTAGCGGCGCTGGCCTTCGGCGTACAGCGTGTCAAAGGCGAGCGAGGATTTCCCCGATCCCGACAAGCCTGTAATCACCACCAGCTTGTTGCGCGGCAGGTCGAGATTGACGTTTTTCAGGTTGTGGGTGCGGGCGCCACGGATGCGGATGTATTCCATAAGTGAGGCTGGCAGAGCGTAATTCGCAACCTGCTAATATAACGGACTTCCGCTGCCCACCGAATTCTCCGCTGTGTCCGAACTCGAACTCACCGAATCCATGACCCGCAGCGAAAAGCGGGCTGCATCCGGGTTGGCTGCCATTTTCGGCCTGCGGATGCTCGGCATGTTCCTGATCCTGCCGGTGTTCGCGCTCTACGCCGAGCACCTCCCAGGCGGCAACAATCACACCCTGGTCGGTCTTGCGCTCGGCATGTATGGCCTGACCCAGGCCCTCCTGATGATCCCGTTCGGCATGGCGTCCGACCGCATCGGGCGCAAAAAAGTCATCATCTTCGGCCTCATTCTGTTTGCGCTGGGCAGTTTTCTGGCCGCCACGGCGACCGACATCTACTGGACCATCGCCGGCCGTGCCTTGCAGGGCGCGGGCGCGGTGTCCGCCGCGGTGGCCGCGATGCTGGCCGACCTTACCCGCGAAGAACACCGCACCAAGGCCATGGCGATGATCGGCTCGACCATCGGCGTCGCGTTCGCCATTTCCATGGTCGCCGGCCCCGCGCTCGCGCATGTGATCGGTGTGCCGGGCATTTTTGCGCTCACCGGCGTACTCGCGCTGGCGGCAATCTGGGTGGTCAAGGTCTGGGTACCCGACCCCACCGATAGTCATTTCCATGCCGACGCGCAGGCCAACCCGGCCAATTTGCTCGACGTGCTGAAAAACGGCCAGCTGGCGCGTCTCGACTTCGGCATCTTTGCGCTGCATGCGGCGCAGATGGCGATGTTTGTCGTGGTGCCGGTGGCGCTGAAAAATGCCGGGCTGACGGTCGAGCACCACTGGATGGTGTACCTGCCGGTGCTGCTGGGCTCGCTCGTGTTGATTGTCCCCGCCATCATTTATGGTGAAAAGCGGGGCAAGCTGAAACCGGTTTTTGTCAGCGCCGTGGCGCTGATGCTGCTGGCGCAGATTGGCCTGGCGCTCGGCATTACCCATCTCTGGAGCATCGTCGCCGCGCTGTTTGCCTATTTCGTGGCCTTCAACCTGCTCGAAGCGAGTCTGCCCTCGCTGATTTCCAAGCTCGCGCCGGTGTCGGCCAAGGGCACGGCCATGGGCATCTACAATACCGCGCAGGCGCTGGGGCTGTTCTTTGGTGGCGTGGTCGGCGGCTGGCTGGCACAGCATCACGGGTTTCAGGCCGTATTCCTGTTTTGCGTGGCCCTGATGGCGGTGTGGCTGGTGGCTACCCTGTCGATGCAGACGCCGCCCGCGATCAAGACCCGCATGTTCCGCGTCGGCGCCATGCCCTCCGATCAAGCCGCATTGCTGAAAGGGCAACTGGCCGCGCTGGCCGGCGTGGTCGAGGCAGTGGTGCTGGGCGAAGAAGGGGTCGCCATGCTCAAGGTCAGCATCAAGGGCTGGGACGAAGACAGCGCGCGCAGCCTGCTGGCGGGCCGGGCGGCCTGATAGAATCCCCACACAAAAAACACACAATCAATCCATCTCAATTCGGGGAAAAACATGGCATCCGTCAATAAAGTGATTCTGGTCGGCAACCTCGGGCGCGATCCCGACATGCGTTACCTGCCCAGCGGCGATGCGGTCGCCAATCTGGCGCTGGCCACCACCGACAAGTTCAAGGACAAAAGCGGCGAAATGAAAGAGGCCACCGAGTGGCATCGTGTCAGCTTCTTTGGCCGCCAGGCTGAAATCTGCGGCCAGTACCTTAAAAAAGGCAGCCAGATTTACGTCGAAGGGTCGCTGCGCACCAAAAAATACACTGACAAGGACGGCGTCGAAAAATACAGCACCGAAATCCGCGGCGACCGCATGCAGATGCTCGGCAGCAAGGGCGGCGGCGGCATGGCGGACATGGATGACGGCGGCTACTCGCAGGTCGCCCCGCAAGCCGCGCCCAAACCACAAGCCCGCCCGAGCGCGCCACCCAGCCGCCCGGCATCGAGCGGGTTTGACGACATGGAAGACGATATTCCCT
>NCCT01000054.1:10712-24749 GCA_002279795.1 Hydrogenophilales bacterium 12-61-10 | reverse complement strand
CTGTGTAGCCATTTTGGCGTAAATGTCGCCCAGGTTTTCGTACGCGGTAGCGTAACCAGGATGTGCGCGGATAGCCATTTCAAGCGTGTTTTTGGCCGCCGCGTATTTGTTTTGCGAGGCGTACAACACCGCCAGATTGTTATAAGGCTCGGGTAGCTCGGGGTAATCCTCGGTCAAGCCATTAAATACGGTGATTGCGTCGTTGGTCTTGCCCTGATCGGCCAGGATGAGGCCCTTGAGGAAACGGGCTTGCGCATCTTTTGGGTTTTTTGCGAGATAAGCATTCGCCAGGTTGAGCGCACTCACCAGGTTGCCACTGCGGAATTGCTGATTAATCAGTTGGACTTCATCTGCCATCACAGGTGTAGCAGCGAGCGCACAACACGCAGCAGCAATGACAGCGAAGCGTAATAAAGCCATGTGATATGCTCAAAGCGTCTATATAGGAATGCGAATTCTAGCAATTTCGGGCCTGCTAAGACAGCAGGCTTGAGTTCGTTCCTAGCTTATCTACCTGATTTTAATCATGCTGCATATTCACAATACCCTGACACGCGTCAAAGAAGAATTTGTGCCCTTGATTCCGGGCAAGGTTCGCATGTACGTCTGCGGCATGACGGTATATGACCTGTGCCATCTGGGGCACGCCCGGGTGTTCGTGGTGTTCGACATGGTTACCCGCTGGTTGCGTGCCAGTGGTTATGTGGTCGAGTACGTCAGGAACATTACAGATGTCGACGACAAAATCATCAAGCGGGCCGCCGAAAATAATGAAACACCTGCCGCGCTGACCGAGCGCTTCATCAACGAAATGCATCAGGATGAGCGCGCACTTGGTGTGTTGCCGCCCAACCACGAGCCCCGCGCGACAGCGTATGTGGCGCAAATGCTGGGGTTGATCGGGCAGTTAATCGACAAGGGATTGGCATATCCTGCGCCCAATGGGGATGTGTATTACAGCGTGCGGGGCTTTCCGGCATATGGTCGCTTGTCGGGCAAAAGTCTCGATGAGTTGCGAGCCGGAGAGCGCGTCGAAGTCGATGCTTCCAAGCGTGATCCGCTGGATTTTGTCCTGTGGAAAGCGGCCAAACCGGGCGAACCCGCCTGGGAGTCGCCCTGGGGCTCTGGTCGGCCTGGCTGGCATATCGAATGTTCAGCCATGAGCGCAGATTTGCTGGGCAAGCATTTCGATATCCACGGCGGCGGCCAGGATCTGCAGTTCCCGCATCACGAAAACGAAATCGCCCAGTCCGAAGGGGCGCACGGTTGTACTTTCGTCAACTACTGGATGCATAACGGATTTGTGCGGGTCGACAATGAAAAGATGTCCAAATCGCTGGGCAATTTCTTCACCATTCGAGAGGTGCTGCAAAAGTACGATGCCGAGGTGGTTCGCTTCTTTATCTTGCGCGCGCATTACCGCAGTCCGCTGCACTATTCGGACGCCCACCTGGATGATGCAAAAAATGCATTGAACCGGCTGTACGTCGCGTTGAAAGGCGTGGCCCCGACTGCGGAGCCGCTGGACTGGATGCATCCCGCAGCTCAAAGCTTCAAGGCGGCGATGGATGACGACTTCAACACGCCGGAAGCGCTGGCGGTGTTGTTTGAACTGGCCGGTTCCGCAAACCGGGGAGATAACGCCGCAGCGCTACTGCTTCGTAAACTGGGCGGCGTACTCGGTCTGTTGCAACGTGACGCTGCCGACTTCCTGAAGTCAGGCGCTACCGCTTCCGGATTCTCGGAAGCGGAGATCGACGCCATGATCGAAGCCCGCCGCCACGCGAGGATAGCGAAGGATTTCGCCGAATCAGACCGCATCCGCCAAGTCCTGTTAGCCGCTGGCGTGGTGCTGGAAGATGCTGCAGGCGGCACAATCTGGCGGCGCGCTTGAGCTCGCCGTGCCCGATCAATCTGGGGGCTGAAGACTGGTTGCACCCAGATTGGCGTGGCAATTTTTACCCGGACGGTTTGCCTGATGACTGGTTGCTGTCTTATTACAACACCCGGTTTCAGGCAGTATATTTGCCTGCAGTGCGTTGGCAAGCGGCGTCCGTCTCCGAATGGTCGCAATGGCTGGACGACACGCAGCCCGGCTTCCGTTTCCTGCTGGAACCCGGTCTTGCGTCCTTTCCCTGTGACGCGCGCGTGATCGAAGCGACGTCGGACTGGAGTGCCGAGCATGTGTGGTGGATCGATACGTCTCCCGATCTTCGGGAGCTGGCGGAGCATGCCAAGGCGCGTGCAGCCCGGCATGAGCCTTTTTTTGTGATCAGCCGCAGTGGCGATTTGGTTCGATTGGAGCAGGTCGCAATCTTGAGTCGGGTGCTGGGCTACTGAAATGACCGATATCCATAACGGAAAGAAGATATGGGCCGCAGGCTATTCGGTAGAATGCTGCGCTTAATTTATATCCATACGATGGGGCTTGATTCCCTTTGCAAAACGACAATCTGATCGAAATCGAACGGCTGGCTTTTGGCTACGGTAAGCGATCCATCCTGAAAAACATCAATCTGACTGTGAAGCGCGGTCAGGTGATTGCGATCATGGGCAACAGTGGTTGTGGAAAAACCACCTTGTTGCGCTTGATTGGCGGGCAGCTCAAGCCGAGCCAGGGGGGAGTGCGGGTGGCGGGTGAGTCGGTGGGCGAGCTCGATCGCGGCGGCCTGCACCGCTTACGCCGAAAAATGGGCATGTTGTTCCAGTTCGGCGCGCTGTTTACCGACATGACGGTGTTCGACAATGTTGCCTTTCAGTTGCGCGAACACACCGACCTGCCGGAAGACGCCATCAGCGATCTGGTCCTGATGAAGTTGCATGCCGTCGGTCTGCGCGGTGCGGCGCATCTGATGCCGGCCGAGCTTTCCGGCGGCATGGCGCGGCGGGTCGCGCTCGCTCGGGCCGTTGCACTCGATCCCACGCTGGTGATGTACGACGAGCCTTTTGCCGGACTCGACCCCATTTCGCTGGGCGTAACCGGCAACCTGATCCGGCGCTTGAACGACACGCTCGGGCTGACGTCGATCGTCGTCACGCACGACGTGCACGAGTCGCTGAAAATCGTCGATTACGTTTACTTCATCTCGGATGGCGTGATTGTCGCCGAGGGGACGGCAGATGAAATTAGGGCTTCCGGTTCGCCATTCGTGCACCAGTTCGTACATGGCGAGGCCGACGGCCCTGTGCCGTTCCACTATCCGGCGCCGCCGTATGTCGACGATCTCAAGCTGGGAGAACAGGGTGCTTAAGCAGACGATCGAGCGGATGGGAAATCGCGTCATTCAGGCGGTTTGGCGTCTGGGGTTTGCGACGCGTTTTTTTGTCACGATATTGCTTCACTCGGGCACGGCATTTCGCCGTTTTGGCCTCACCATCCGCGAGCTTTATTTCAGCGGCGTGCTGACGATGGTGGTCATTCTGGTATCGGGCTTGTTCGTCGGCATGGTGCTGGGCCTGCAGGGCTACGAAACCTTGCAGACCTATGGCTCTGCCGAGTCGCTGGGCATTCTGGTGGCCTTGTCTCTGGTGCGCGAGTTGGGGCCGGTGGTGGCGGCATTGTTGTTCGCCAGTCGCGCGGGCAGTGCGATCACCGCAGAAATTGGCCTGATGAAAGCAACGGAGCAGTTGTCGGCGATGGAAATGATGGCAGTCGACCCGATTGCGCGCGTGGTCGCACCCCGCTTTTGGGCCGGCGTCATTTCCATGCCGCTGCTGGCGGCGCTGTTTTCGGCAATGGGAATATTCGGCGGCTATCTGGTTGGCGTGCAGCTGATCGGCATCGACGAGGGGGCGTTCTGGTCGCAAATGCAAAGCGCGGTCGATATTGAGCACGATATCGTCAATGGCGTGATCAAGAGCGTGGTTTTTGGTGTCGCCATTACCGCCATTGCCTTGTTTGAAGGCTACGATGCGCCACCTACCGCCGAGGGCGTTTCGGGTGCGACGACGCGTACGGTGGTGACGTCCAGTCTTGCCGTATTGGCACTGGATTTTGTTTTGACTGCATTTATGTTCCGGGGAATTGGTTAAACATCATGAATAAGACCGTACTCGACCTGTGGGTGGGATTGCTTGTACTGGCCGGACTGGGGGCGCTGCTTTTTTTGGCGCTAAAGGTAGGCAGCACCAGCGCCATTGACGCTTCGAACAGTTATGAGGTCGTCGCCCGGTTTGAAAATATCGGTGGCCTCAAATTGCGCGCCCCGGTCAAAAGTGCCGGCGTTGTCGTCGGCAGGGTGGCAGATATCCGCTTCGACAATGACACGTTTGAAGCCGCGGTCACGCTCCGCCTGGACAAGCGCTATGGTTTTCCGCGGGACAGTTCAGCGTCGATCCTGACGTCTGGCTTGCTGGGTGAGCAATACATCGGCCTGGACGCCGGGGGGGACAGCGTGAAACTCAAGGCGAATGACCGCATCCTCATCACGCAGGATGCCGTGGTGCTGGAAAATCTGATTGGCCGTTTCTTGTACGACAAGGCGCAGGAGGGAACTCCGCAATGACATTCAGGCAGGCAGGGCTTTCACGGCTGACGCGTGCGCTGTCGGCGCTGGGCATGTTGATGGCCGCCTTGCCAGGACAGGCCGATACCATCAACTTGCAGCAGGCTGTGGAAATGAGCCTGACAGCCGACCCCCGCATCAAGGAAGGCGAGCAGGTCGTCGAGGCGGCGCGTAGCCTGTTGCAGGAGGTCCAGGGCAACGGTGGATGGCGCGCCGGAATGAATGCGTTCATCGGCCTGGCGCCCAAAGTGGAGGGCGGGTTTTATCAGGGCGGCGAGCCATCCTGCACGGCGTTTCCCTGCACCCCGCGCAGTGATGGCGATGAATTCAACGGCTTGTCCGACTGGACGCATATCAGCTTTTCGCTGATCAAGCCGCTGTTCACCTTTGGCAAGCTTGAGCACTACGGCGAGGCTGCGCAGGGCAATATCGACATCAAGCGCGGCGAGCTCAAAAAAACCCGCACCGATACGGTCTATGACACCAAGCGCGCCTATTACGGCTATCTGGCCGCGCGCGACATTCGGGTCTACCTGGACGACATGCTGGGACGGCTTGAAAAAGAAGTAGGCAATGTCGAAAAAAGTCTGGCGGACGACACCGGCACCGCCAGGCAGTCTGATTTGTACGCGCTGCAAACTGCCAAGGGGCTGTTGTGGAAGTATGCCAACCAGGCGCGCGCGCTCGAAAAAATCAGCCTCGATGGACTCAAGGTGTTGACAGGCATTGGCCTGGCCGGTGAGTTGAGCGTGGCTGACGACCGCATCGAGCCGGTGCCTTTTCCGCAGGAAAATCTGGCTGAATTCAAGTCGCGCGCGATGCAAAGCCGTCCGGAGATGGAACAGCTCGAAGCCGGTCTTCGCGCACGTCGCGCGCTGGTGGCGGCGAAAAAGTCCGACCGCATGCCGGATGTCTATGCCGGGGTGATTGGTCAATTCAACTACGCTTCGCGACGTGACACGCTGGACAACCCCTACCTGAGCGATTCCTTCAACAATGCGGGTCTCACCCCAGTCGTCGGGGTGAAATGGGACACGGTATTCGGCGTGGCAAGCGCGCGCATCAACCAGGCGCAGGCCGAACTGGAGGCGCTCAATCACAAGAAGGCCTTTGCCCTTGAAGGTGTGCCCTATGAAGTCAGTGAGGCCTACGCACACGCCGAGGCCAATTTTGCCTCGCAGCGCGAGTTGGCGCTGGGCGCAGCGGCAGCGCGGCGTTGGCTGGTTTCAGCGCTGGCTGATTTTTCGGCCGGGCTGGAAAGCGCCGACAAGATGGCTGATGCGCTGAAGAACTATGTGCTGGCGCAGACTGAATATGTACGCACGATCAATGATTACAACGTGAATGTCGCGCAGCTCGCGCGCTTGACCGGTGAACTCAAGTAAGCAGCGGGGGTCTACCCATGTGCTTAACTCCATTATGAACAGGAAGATTCAATGAATAGGTTGCGTTCTTTTTTGCTGTCGCTGGCACTGGTGTCCGGTTTGAATGCCACTGGTGCCTGGGCGGCTGACACTCCGCCAGACGTATTGGCGCGTACGACCACACAGGAGGTGCTGACCATCCTGAAGCAGGACAAGGACGTTCTCAGCAACAACCAGGCCAAGGTTTACCAGCTGGTTGAAGCCAAGATCCTGCCAAATTTCGACTTCAACCGTATGACCCAGCTTGCCGTCGGCAAGCACTGGCCGCGTGCGACCGCACAACAAAAGCAATCGCTGGTGGCCGAGTTCCGCAACCTGCTGGTGCGCACCTATTCCAGCTCGCTCACGGCGTTTTCCGGCCAGACCGTTGATTTCAAGCCGATGGTGATGAAGCCGGACGACACCGACGTGACCGTGCGTTCCGAAATTCGCCAGCCGGGTGGTCAGCCCATTCCCATCGATTACAGCATGTACAAAACCAGCTTCGGCTGGAAGGTATACGACGTTGCGATCGACGGCGTGAGCCTCGTCACTAACTATCGGGCATCCTTCTCCAGCACCATCCGCCAGAGTGGTATCGATGGCTTGATTAATACGCTTGCAGCGCAGTCGGCCCAGCCTCCTCGCGGGACCGCCAAGCCGGCGCCGCGTCCCGGGTCGTGATGACCTGCGACGGCAAAAGTTGCCGCATTGCCGGCGCGGTTACCGTGGATACGGTGGGTGGGCTGTTGCGTGAGTTGCACCCGCAACTCGAAAGCGGGATCGACACGCTTGATTTCAGTGGCATTGAGCATGCTGATTCGGCTGCGCTGACGCTGGTCTTCAGCGCCATGCGCCATGCCCGGGGCGCTGGCCACGCGCTTGTCTGCACCGGTTTGCCGGTCAGTTTCACCACCCTTGCTGAACTCTACGGCGTGTCCGAGCTGCTTCCGCAATGAGTCCGGTCAATCCGGCCATCAGCGTTCACCATTTGTGCAAACGCTTTCGCACCACCCAGGCGCTCGACGGCGTTTCGCTCGACATTCAACCGGGCGAGTTTTTTGGTTTGCTGGGGCCGAACGGTGCCGGTAAAACCACGCTGATTTCTATTCTGGCCGGGCTTACCCGCGCCGATTCTGGGCGCGCCACCATCATGGGCCATGACGTGGTGCGTGATTATCGGCAGGCCCGCCGCGCGCTCGGCGTGGTGCCGCAGGAGCTGGTCTACGATCCGTTTTTCAATGTGCGCGAAACCCTGCGCATCCAGTCCGGCTATTTTGGACTCCGGCACAACGACGGCTGGATCGACGAAATCATGCATCACCTCGATCTCACTCCGCACGCCGACAAGAACACGCAAAACCTGTCGGGCGGCATGAAGCGCCGCCTGTTGGTGGCGCAGGCGCTGGTGCACAAGCCGCCGGTGATCGTACTCGACGAACCGACCGCCGGCGTCGATGTCGACCTGCGCCGCTCGTTGTGGGAATTCATCAGCCGCCTCAACCGCGAAGGCCATACCATTCTGCTGACCACGCACTATCTCGAAGAAGCCGAGGCCTTGTGCGGGCGCATCGCCATGTTGAAAGCCGGCCGTATCGTGGCCTGCGACACCACGCGCAATCTGCTGGCGCGCACCAGCGAGCACTGCGCGGCGTTACGTCTGGAGGGCGAACCGCCTGTTGTCTGGGCCGCGCGCCTGCAGGCATTGCCGGACGGCGGCTGGCGCTTCAATTTCAGCGAGTACAGCGAGCTGGAAACCCTGATGGCTGATGTCCGCACCGCGGGTGGGCGGGTGACCGAAATGCAGCTGCTCGAAGCCGATCTGGAAGATGTCTTCACCGACATCATGGCGCGGGTTTAACCTGGATTTGCACATGAACGGCTTTCTCGCCCTGCTTTACAAGGAATTGCTGCGCTTCTGGAAAGTGGCGGTGCAGACCGTCGTTGCGCCGGTCGTCACCGCGCTGCTGTATCTGCTGATTTTTTCCCACGTGCTGGAATCGCACATCGAGGTTTACCCCGGCGTCAGCTACACGCAGTTTCTGGTGCCGGGGCTGGTGATGATGAGCATGCTGCAGAACGCCTTCTCCAACAGCTCGTCGAGCCTGATCCAGTCCAAGATCACGGGCAACATCGTGTTCGTACTGTTGCCGCCCTTGTCGTATCTGCAGTTCTTTGGCGCCTATCTGATCGCCGCGATCGTGCGCGGGCTGGTGGTGGGGCTGGGGGTGTGGGTGGTGACGCTGGGGTTTTCCACGCCGACCGTGCCGCATCTGGGCTGGCTGCTCGCGTTTTCGCTGCTGGCCTGCGGCCTGATGGGCACGCTGGGCATTCTGGCGGGCATCTGGGCTGAAAAATTCGATCAGCTGGCGGCGTTCCAGAACTTCCTGATCCTGCCGCTGACTTTTCTGTCTGGCGTGTTTTACTCCATCCACTCTTTGCCCGCCTTCTGGCAAACGGTGTCGCACTGGAATCCGGTGTTCTACATGATCGACGGCTTTCGTTACGCCTTTTTGGGTCAGTCCGACATTGCGCCGGGCTTCGGGCTGCTGGTCGTGGCGGGCAGCTTTGTGGCAATATCCGCGCTTTCGCTCCTGATGTTGAGGAGCGGTTACAAACTGAGGCATTAAGCATGGTTACCCCCGACAATATCAAAGGCTGGATCAGCGAAAAATTACCGTGTGATTACATCGAACTGGACGGCGACGGCCAGCATTTCAATGCGGTCATCGTCAGCCCGGCTTTTAGCGGCAAAAACATGATCCAGCAGCACCGTCTGGTGTATGACGCGCTGGGCACCCGCATGCACGCGGAAATCCACGCGCTGTCGATGAAGACCTACACGCCTGAAGAGTGGGCCAAACGCTGAATGGAATCCCTGCTGATCCAAGGCGGCAACAAGCTGACCGGTGAGGTGCGCATTTCCGGCGCCAAAAATGCCGCGCTGCCGATTTTGACTGCAAGCCTGCTGAGCGCTGAACCCTTGCAGCTCAGCAATGTGCCGCACCTGAAGGACATCAGCACCATGCTGGCGCTGCTGGGCCACATGGGCGTGCGCGTCACGCTGGACGACCAGAACCACGTCACCCTGTGCGGCGAATCGATTCCCCACAAGGACGCCCCCTACGAAATGGTGAAAACCATGCGTGCCGCGATCCTGGTGCTGGGGCCGACGCTGGCACGCTTTGGCGAGGCGCGCGTTTCCATGCCCGGTGGCTGCGCCATCGGCTCGCGCCCTGTCGATCTGCACATCAAGGGATTACAGGCGATGGGGGCGGAAATCCATATCGAACACGGTTACATCCACGCCAAGGCCAAGCGCCTGCACGGCGCGCATATCGCCATGGACATGGTCACCGTCACCGGCACCGAAAATCTGATGATGGCGGCCGCGCTGGCCGACGGCACCACGGTGCTGGCCAACGCCGCGCGCGAGCCGGAAATCGTCGATCTGGCCAACTGCCTGATCGCGATGGGCGCCAAGATCGAAGGCGCCGGCAGCGGCGTCATCACCATCCACGGTGTGGATGCCCTGCATGGCGCGCAGCACAGCGTGATGCCTGACCGCATTGAAACCGGCACCTTTCTGGTTGCCGCAGCGATGACCGGCGGCTGCATCCGCGCCACCCACACCCAGCCCGACACCCTGGTATCGGTGATGGGCAAGCTCGCCGATGCCGGTGCGCACGTCACCTCGGGCGAGGACTGGATCGAAGTCGAATCCGACGGTGTGCTGAACGGAGTCGACGTGCGCACCGCGCCGCATCCCGCGTTCCCCACCGACATGCAGGCGCAATTCATGGCGTTGAACACCGTAGCAAGTGGCGCGGCCAGCGTCACCGAGACCATCTTCGAAAACCGCTTCATGCACGTGCAGGAACTGCGGCGACTGGGCGCCAACATCGAAGTCTCCGGCCACACTGCACTGGTACGCGGCGTGCCGCGGCTCGACGGCGCCATCGTGATGGCGACCGATCTGCGCGCCTCCGCCTGCCTGGTATTGGCCGGCCTGGTGGCCGCGGGCGAAACCACCATCGAGCGCATCTACCACCTCGACCGTGGCTATGAACGCATCGAGGAAAAGCTCACCCAGTTGGGCGCGCGGATACAGCGAGTGCATTGAGATGACTACGAAATGCTGTATTTCCAGACCGCCGCCTACCAGCCCGGCGCTGAAGGCGGCCTGAATGTTCAGGATTCCCGGCTAGCCATAGAGTGGCCACTGCCAGTTTCCGGGCTGTCTCCACGCGATGCTTGTTACTCGATGATCGTAACTATTTTCCGGGCATTGCGACCAGAAGGGGCAGTGATGCGTTCTGATAACACCGCAGTACAGGTGCTCGAATCCATTTCATACCATTTTACGTTCGCCATTTCGCGATGAGATTAAGCACATCCCAAATTGAAACCATCCGCGACACAGCCCAGCAGAATTTTGGCGCTGATGCATCCGTGTGGTTGTTTGGCTCGCGCGTAGACGATACCAGGCGCGGGGGAGACGTTGATTTATACGTGGAGTCCACCCAGAAAAATACACTCCTGTCGGCATTGCGTTGCAAAATCGCACTCGAAGACAGCCTGGACTTGCATGTTGACCTGATCGTAAAGGAACCTGGGAAAGACAAGCCGATTTACCAGTTGGCAAAAACTCAAGGCGTACAGCTATGACCGAACATTTGCGTCTGATCGCACGGCAGCTTGGAAATCTGCAACGAATGAGTGAATACCTCGCTTACTCAACACAACGAGTTCAACGAATTCTCCCCATTAACAACTGGCGAGCACTGAGCCTGGAGCAGCACGAAACACTTGCAGCCTTCCGTGTTCGCTTTAGCGAATTTCAGGAACATCTTGGAAAAACCATGCGTGCGGTTGCCATCGAAGAAGAGGTTGAAGTAGAGCGTTTTGGCTCCGTTCTCGCCTTCATGGAAAAGCTGGGCGTACTCGAATCTACCGAGCGCTGGAAAATCGTTCGCGAATTGAGAAACGCGGTAAATCACGAGTATGAAGAAGACGCTGACCGCCTGACGCAATTTTTTACTGAAATGGTCAAAGCCACGCCAGAGTTGTTTGAGCACTACCAGCGATTACTGGAGTTCTGTGCCAAAGCCTATGGGATCAAGCCTGAATGAAATGCCGTCACCGCGGATCAGAACACAAACTGCCTTAACCAACATGACCTACACCGGAATCACCCTGGCCCTGTCCAAGGGCCGCATCTTTGAAGAAACCCTGCCGTTGCTGGCCGCCGCCGGCATCGTCCCGAGCGAAAGCCCCGAATCGTCGCGCAAGCTCATCATCGGCACCAACCGCCCCGACGTGCAGCTTATCATCGTGCGCGCTAGCGACGTCCCGACCTACGTGCAATACGGCGCGGCCGACCTCGGTATCGCAGGCAAGGATGTTTTGAACGAGCATGGCGGAAACGGCCTGTATCAGCCGCTCGATCTGGAAATCGCGCGCTGCCGCATGATGGTCGCCGTGCGCGAAGGCTACGATTACGCCGGCACGGTCAAGCAGGGCGCGCGCATCCGCGTCGCCACCAAATACGTCAACGCCGCGCGCGATCACTTCGCGTCCAAAGGCGTGCACATCGACCTCATTAAGCTCTACGGCTCAATGGAACTCGCCCCGCTGGTCGGGTTATCCGACGTCATCGTCGACCTCGTCTCCACCGGAGGCACCCTCAAGGCCAATGGTCTGGTCGCGGTTGAACACATCAGCGACATCAGTTCGCGCTTGGTGGTGAATCAGGCTGCGCTCAAGCTCAAGCGTGGTTTGATCCAGCCGGTGATTGATGCGTTTGCGATGGCTGTGGGTATGCATACTCCCGCGTAAATGCCATACATCATTTCAGGTGCGGCTAAAGAACAATGCGCCTGACCGATGCTCAAGCTCAAGCCATTAAATAATTAGCATGCAAAATTGCTTGGGCAGCAGGCTCGCGTGCAGGTGTTTGGTTTCCGGTTGGACGATGGCGCGCGCGGCGGCGACCATGACTCATGTTTGAATTGCTGCCTGAGCCTGTGAATAACCTTGCGTTGATGGTGGTGCGTTTTTTCCGTCTAGGCTTACTGACTGATGCGGAGTCGCAAAGTTGACATAATGATTACAGCGCCAACTTCACGCGTTTACAAATGCACAGCAAGGCCTTCCGAAAAGGATATGCAAGGAATGGCAACCAATATACTTTGGTGATTTTAGAAATGATAAACAGGATTGTCGATGAGAAAGCTGAAACGTTTGGTTCGCAGTGCTCAAGGAAAAGTCGCAACGTTGTTCCGGCCAAGGGTTAATCCGAGTGAAGTAAAACGGCTGCATCTGGGGTGCGGAAATATTCGCTTACCTGGGTTTTGTAACGTTGATATCCTCTCAACCCCTGCGGTTGATGTGAAGTCTGATATTTCCAAGCTAGACAATTTTACTGATAACTCGATTGAGTTGATTTACGCATGTCATGTGCTTGAGCATTTTTCACATGATGAAGCCGTATGCGTCATTCGCAGGTGGTACGAGGTTTTGGCGCCGGGTGGTGAGCTTCGGATTTCTGTTCCGGATATCGATCGAATCGTGAAAATATACGTCGATAATTGGCAGCATTTTCAAACGCCCGGCAATTCACCGTGGATCGGTTTGCTCTATGGTGGGCAAGGCGATCCCTATGATTTCCATAAGACAGGGTTTAACTTTTGCTGGATGCGTCACCTGCTTGATGAAATTGGATATGTGCAAATCGCTGAATATTCACATGAGCCACATTTTGTTACTGGTGTGGCCGATGCTTCCCTGGCCAAAGAGCCATTCGGTCGTTTTTTGTCTTTAAATGTGGTGGCACACAAGCCCAAGTGTTTGAATGGACTGAGTGCATGACACAGACAGTTATTGTCTTAGAACCCGGAAAAATCGATAAGCACTATTGGAAGGATGTGTTCCAGTATCGGGATCTTTTTTGGGTGCTTGCGCGGCGCGACGTTTCAGTCCGTTACAAACAGACCGTCATCGGCATCTTGTGGGCAGTGCTCCGCCCACTACTCACAATGCTTGTGTTCACACTGATATTCGGGAAGATTGCAAAACTCCCTTCTGAAGGTGTGCCCTATAGCTTGCTGGTGTTTACCGGTATGATCCCCTGGTTTTTCTTTGCATCATCGGTTACCGAGAGCAGTAACAGCTTGGTGACCAATGCAAACTTGCTATCCAAGGTTTATTTCCCGCGTATTTTGGTTCCATTGAGCAGCGTTCTTGTAGCTGCAATGGACTTCGCCATTGGTATGGTCTTGTTGGCCATGATGCTGCTCTATTTTGGTTTTATGCCTTCGTGGAGGCTGCTAACTATTCCATTCTTTTTGGCGGTGGCGTTCTCGGCTGCCAGTGGTATCGGTCTATTGTTCTCTGCACTTAACGTCAAATACCGTGATTTCCAGTTCATTGTTCCGTTTGTTGTTCAGTTCGGGCTCTATCTGTCCCCCGTGGGATTCTCAAGTTCCGTTGTTCCTGAAAAATGGCAACTTGTATACGCACTGAATCCTATGGTGGGTGTAATTGATGGATTCCGGTGGGCTATGCTCGGTGACGCGTTTCTAATCAGGTGGGATATTCAGCTGATCTCGGTATCAATCGCGGTCATTCTGCTTGGTTCAGGTACTTGGTTTTTCCGGCGATTTGAACGCGGAATCGCGGATGTCATTTGATGATATGACCATGAACAATATAATTTCGGTTGATGGCTTGTCCAAGCGATATCGAATTCGTCACAACGCGCAGCGCTATAGCTCGCTGCGTGAGGAAATGGTGAGCGCAGTTACAAACATTTTGAAGAGGCCTTTTGGCGGCGCCTCACATGTTCGTAGTGAGACAACGGAAGATTTCTGGGCGCTTAAGGACGTTAACTTCACCGTTGAACGCGGGGATCGGCTGGGAATCGTCGGCCGAAATGGCGCCGGCAAGTCGACCCTGCTCAAGATTCTCAGCCGTATAACTGAACCGACTGAAGGCAGAGTAGAAATCCGTGGGCGCGTGTCAAGTTTGCTCGAGGTCGGCACCGGATTCCATCCAGAATTATCCGGTAGAGAGAATATCTTTCTGAATGGTGCCATTCTTGGTATGCGGGCGAGTGAAGTCAGGCAAAT
>NCCT01000054.1:0-10659 GCA_002279795.1 Hydrogenophilales bacterium 12-61-10 | reverse complement strand
AGCGCTATTCATCGGGTATGTACGTTCGTCTGGCTTTTGCCGTGGCGGCTCACCTTGAGCCCGATGTGCTTGTCGTTGACGAAGTGCTGGCGGTTGGCGACGCTCAGTTCCAAAAAAAATGCCTAGGACGTATGGAAGAACTGAGTATGTCCGGAAGAACAATTCTGTTTGTCACCCACAACATGGACGCGATGCTGGCGCTATGTAACAGAGGGTTGGTGATCGATAAAGGCACAGTTGTTTTCGATGGTGGTCCGCTTAAGGCGAGGCAGCACTACCTTTCGCAAATGTCGTCGGCAGAGTACTCCGTGGCTCGGAATGCAGGCCGCGGTGGAAGTGGTAGTGCGCATATTGAAAGCGTGTGGATCAAGTTCAATGATCCTATGTCAGCGATGATCCAATGTGGCGAACCATTGAATATCCATCTAATTGCTCACGTAGAAGAAAACTATCGGGCACGAGCTGACTTACAAGTGGCATTCAGTATCAACTCGCTAGAAGGACAGCGGTTACATACCGTCATTTCCTCTTGGGATGGAACGGTAGTTGACGCATCTTCAGGCGAGATTCGGGTGGTTTGCGAAATGGAAAGTGTTCCATTGGTTCCCGGAAAGTATTTGGTGGATGCGACCATTATTTTTCGTGGCGACACCTTAGATTGCGTCATACACTGTGCCGCGTTCGATGTTTTGGCAAGACCTCGCTCATTCCATGTTGAGCGGTTGCCGGGATGGGGGCATCTTGATATCCCATGCAGATTCAGGAATCTTTAAGTGGACCTTGTGTTGTTTTCTCTTTTAGTCACAGATACCTGTGAAAAAGATTTTTGTTTGCGACGGTTTGTTTAGCATGCTGACTACTTCAATTAAGAATGCCGCTAACGCTCCCGATATGCAATCCGTTATGGAACGAGGGGTGTTCGAACGGCCTGCTAAAACGTTTGCCTTTGATCAGCGCGTAATTGGTTGGATTCTCGCTGATCCTGCGAACCCTCTAAATCGGATCGCCCAATTGATTCCTGAAGGAGCTATTGTCCTCGACGTTGGTGCTGGTAACGGCATTCTTGCAAGGCTACTGCAGGCGTTGGACAAGTCGGTTGAAATTGATGCTGTGGAACCCGACCCAGTGGCAAAGGAGGCTGCAGCCCCCTTTTATCGAACAATATTTCCGGGCGGGCTGGAAGCGTACCTTGAGTCATGCCGGGAACGTGAAGTCCGCTACGACTTCATCGTTCTGGCAGATGTCGTCGAACACATGGCAAATCCTGAGCCGATCCTAAGATGCCTCAAATCACTTTTGTCCCCTGGCGGCAGTGTGATCGTGAGCACCCCCAATGTGGCGTTCGCCAGTGTCCGGTTGGCATTGCTGAATGGCTGTTTTGACTATGTCGATTCTGGGATTCTCGAGCGAACCCATCTTCGGTTCTACACCCTCAAAACCCTCAAACTCCTTTTCCTTGCAGCAGGTCTGTACCCTTCAGCGCAATTCCATTGTTTGCGGAACCCACTTACGTCTGAAATTTCGCTCGATGACTTGCCTCTGTCGCCTTGGATATTGGCTAAGATCGCGAACGATGAACTCTCACGGGTTTATCAGTTTTTATTTGTTCTGCAGTTCGAACCTTGTGAGATTACGGTCAAGGAAAGTTTGGGTACAGGGGGAGGTTATCTGCCTATCGCATATGTTGTTAGGCGGACGAGCCGGACGATCCGTGATGTTATACGGCAAGTAGGGGCGCTTGGATCAAAACAATGAACCCAGCAGTCTCCGTGTGCATCCCGGCGTATCGACAACCGGTTTTTCTGGCACGGGCTATCGAATCGGTATTCGCACAGGATTTTCAGGACTTTGAAATCATCGTCACGGATGACAGCGAAACCGATGAACTTCTTGAAGTCGTTTCCAGGTGGAAGGATGATAAGCGGCTGATTTACCATCGTAACGAAAGTCGGCTGGGCTCCCCGAGCAACTGGAATGCCGCAATGGACTTGGCGTGCGCCGATCTTATTAAGTTTCTGCACCATGATGACTGGTTCTCATGCAGCACCAGTCTCGGGCGCTTCGTTGACGCAATAAATAGCCGTCCTGATGTGGATTTCGTTTTCTCAGCAGCAAATGCTTGTGAAGATGATGGAGCACTGATTTTTGTTCATTGCCCTTCGCCTGCACAGATTGCCTTGCTGGAGCGTAGCCCGTTGGCGCTTCAATTCGGGAACTTCATCGGGGCACCAAGCGCCACGCTATTCAGGAAACCGGGCGGGTTTAAGTTTGACACCCGGTTGCGGTGGGTCGTGGACATCGATGCCTATCTGCGATTGTTGGGCTCTTGTCCGCGGTTCGAATTCATTGGGGAAGCTCTCGTTTGCGTATCCTCGAACGGCGCGCACCAGATTACCCGGAGCTTTGAAATGGACACGGTGTCGCGCGTTGCTGAACATCTCTACTTATACTCTGAACATACACCTGAACGGCCGGGCGAGAGAATCGACGGACTGGTATTTCTATCGCGGGTGCTTTCTGGGTGTAGCACGCTGGAACTCAAGGCGCTGTCAAAGAACAGGCAGCGTGAAAAGCGAACCCTTGAGGAAAAGCTGTTTGTGTTTGTGTTTAGCTTGAAATCAAGATTGTCCACAATCATCGGGGCAGTTAGAAGGACGTTAATGTGAATGTTTATTTCGGGGGCGCTTGGCCGAAGCGCCCGGCTACGCGTAGAGAACTAACCCAGAGAATCATTCGATGACCAAATTGCATTTGGGATGTGGTACGAGGTATCTGGATGGATACATCAATATTGATCATCCCCCCAGCGAACACACGGTGCAACACGCACTGGTTGCGGATCGCTATGTCGATATCTCTGAATTGAACTATCCAGTCGGCACGATTGATGAAATCCGTTTACATCATGTGTTTGAACATTTCCCCCGGCAGCTTGCCCTGGCGCTCTTGTGTCAGTGGACCGATTGGCTCAAGCCAGGTGGTCTGCTACGCATTGAGACACCCGATGTAATGGCAAGCGCTTGGGCATTAGTCTCGCCGATGACATCTAACGGTGCGAGGCATCAGATTATCCGGCATCTCTTTGGCTCGCATGAGGCCAGCTGGGCAGCTCACTGGGACGGATGGTACAAGGACAGGTTTAAAAAAACGCTAAAGGCATTGGGATTTCACGATCTAAAATTTGTCAGAAGCCGCTGGGGCGCAACGAGAAATATCGAGGTCTTGGCAATTCGTGGAGACAAAAAATTTACACTTGAAAATTATCGAAGCATTGTTGAAGGGATTCTGGCGCAAAGTCTCGTAACCCACTGGTCAAAGTCGTCGCTCAATGCGGTTGCCGAGTCTGAGAAGGCTATGCTTGATGTGTGGATGCGTGAGTGGGAACAAGCCTATACAAGAGTTCCCGGTAATGCCGGTCAGCAAGATCGTGGTGTTTGATGCCGTTATCGATCGCTTCCTCGCATCGGGATGCTATGGACGCGGTAATGGTTACCGCAGTCGTGCCAGTTTATGGCGGTGAGCTAACGCTCACTGAGGCGCTCCGTTCCGTGCTGGCTCAGAATTTGAGCGGCCTCGAGGTTATCGTGCTTGACGATGGTTCACCTGATGCGTCGTGGCGCATCGCCAGCGAAATCAAAGACGACCGACTCATCGTTTTACAACACCCAAACAGAGGTCTGGCCGCCACACTTAACCGTGGCATCGGGCTTGCTCGTGGGCGTTATATTGCCCGCCAGGATCAGGACGATCTCGTACTAGCCGATCGACTGGAAAAGCAGTTCATGTTTCTTGAAGCCCATCCAGACGTTTCGATGGTGGGAACGTGGGCGCAGATTTATTCGGGAGATTTACCAACCGAGCGCTACCACAGACATCCCTGTTCCAGTGAGGCGTTGAAGCTTGAGTTGCTGTTCGACAACCCCTTTGTGCATTCGTCGATGATGATTCGTGCCGATGTTTTGCGTGAGGTCGGCGGCTACTGCGAGGATAAGGCACGGCAGCCGCCTGAGGATTATGAACTCTGGTCCCGTATTGCCCGTTACCATCGTGTTGCCAATCTCCCCGAAGTTCTGACGGTCTATCGAGAGATGCCGGGCAGCATGTCGCGTACGGGCCCCTCTCCATTTTTAGAAAATGTTATTCGTATAGCATCGGAGAACTTGAGTCAGGTGCTATCTCCGTGCTATTCGCTGGAGGAGTGTGCCGCGCTGGCAGATATTTATCATCGTGACGGCGTCAGCGGGGTACGGATGTCGCTGTCGAAAGCAAGAGCTCGGCAGATGCTTGAACTTGCTGCGCAGAAGTTGGGTGGAGATAGTGCCGGCTGGTCTGATGAGTTTCGAGCGAGCTATCGTCGAATGTACACCCATCTAGGCTCCCGTTTCTTGCAAAGAAAAATCCCCGAATCGTTGCGGGTACCGATTCGATGGCTCAGGGATCATGTTTTAAGGCGAGGACGCTGATGGCAACGAAAATTCAGTCAGGTAGGCGGCTGACCACACTGGTTGTGGGTGGTGGTGGTTTCATTGGGAGTCATTTTGTTTGGATGTTGCGAACTCGTGGCGATAGAGATGTGGTTGTAGTCGGGCGCGGGTCCAAACCGCGCTTTTCCTTGCCAAACGATGTGCGCTATGTGCAAGGGGATGCTGCCGATTCGTCCTTCATCGGTGGCTTGCTAGAGCATTGTGATGAGGTTGTCGATCTGGCATACGCCACGGTTCCCAAAACCAGTTTTGATGACCCAGTAAATGACGTGCTTGTTAATTTGCCGGCCACGGTCAATCTTTTGCGACAAGCAAGCCAATACAGGCTTCGACGTGTCTTGCTGGTGTCTTCAGGTGGTACGGTGTATGGCAACGCAGCTTACTTGCCAATTGATGAAATGCACCCCACGAATCCTGTCTCGCCTTATGGGATTACCAAGCTTGCGGCTGAGAAGTACGCCTTGCTGTTCCATCGGCTCGAAGGTTTGCCGGTTGTCATTGCACGTCCAGGAAATCCGTATGGGCCCAACCAACTAGGTAACCTGGGCCAGGGTTTTATTGGTGCTGCCATGTTTGCTACGCTTAAACGTCAACCGGTGAGTATGTTTGGCGAGCGCGGAACAATTCGTGATTATGTGTACATAGAGGATCTTGTTGAAGGACTTTTGGCGGCCTTAAACCGTGGTCATGATGGCGAGGTATACAACATTGGAACCGGAATCGGTCTCGACAACCGCGCGGTTATCGACGAGCTTGATTTGGTCGCGCGCCCTTCTGGTTTTTCCGTTGACGTAGAGGTTCGTCCGAGTCGTTCGTTTGACGTGGAGGCGAATGTACTGAGCTCTGCGCGGTTAACTTATGTCACAGGCTGGCGACCGAAAACGGATTTCAAAGCGGGGCTTGAAAAAACCTGGACTTGGGCGCTCTCCACAGGCGCGGCGTTATGAAAATCCTTTGTTGCGTGGAGTTTTACTATCCAAGCTTAGGTGGCGCGCAGGAAGTCGTGCGTCAGCTCGCCGAGCGGCTGGCGTCGCGCGGGCATGCGGTGACGGTGGCTACTTCGCAGATCGCTTCGCGTAGCTTCAAGACACACAAAGGGGTTCGCATCGTCGAATTTGCAGTCTCGGGAAACTTTGTCCGGGGGCTGCAAGGTGATGTTGATTCGTATCGTGAGTTTTTGAAAAGCAGTGATTTCGATATCGTGTTTTTCTACGCGGCTCAACAATGGACTTTTGATGCGGCTTGGTTGGTTATGAAATCAATCTCGGCTAGAAAGGTGTTGGTGCCGTGTGGCTATTCGGGATTGTTCGAGCCCGCCTATGAAGAGTATTTTTCGCTGTTGCCCACCATTTTGCATCAAATGGCCGCCGTGGTTTATCACGCGGAGAGTTACCGTGATGTGGAGTTTGGCCGGGTGTCTGGTGTCCAACATGGGGTCGTGATTCCTAATGGCGCTGATTTGGAGGAATTCTCAGTACCAAGGGAGCATGACTTTCGAAGTGAGCTCTCGATTCCTGATTCGGCGCTGCTGTTTCTGACGGTAGGAACACTGACTGGACTAAAAGGGCATCTTGAATTGGCACAAGCCTTTAGTCTGGCTGATTTCGGTGGACGTGATGCATTGCTTATCCTTAACGGGAATACACCTGAGCATCAGGGGAGAAGGGTTGGATCCTTGGTGCAGTTGTTTAATCTGGTAAAAGGATACGGCGTTCGCTATGCAGTCAGGCATGGAACAAAAATGTTTCTCCGCTTATTGGGCATAAGGGTTGGGAATATTTCTTCGATTCAGGATTGGGTTCTGCGAATTAACCAGGAAAAATCTTCGAAAAAGCGAGCTATCGTTACAGACCTGACCCGGCATCAGTTGGTCCAAGCCTATCTAAATTCCGATCTCTTTGTTTTTGCATCGAATGTCGAATATTCCCCACTTGTGCTTTTTGAGGCATGTGCGGCGCAGTTGCCATTTTTGAGTGTATCAGTGGGCAATTCGGTGGAGATAGCAACTTGGACAGGTGGTGGGGAAATTTGCCCAGCTGAAACCGATGGTCGGGGTTATACGAAAGTATCGCCGAACGAACTGGCTCGCCGTATGGAAGCGCTGGCTAGTGATAGCGATAGACGTTCTGAATTGGGACGTCGTGGAAGGTTGGCTATCCAGGAGCGATTCAATTGGAATAACTTGGCACGAGAATACGAGGCCTTATTTATGCGGGTGGTTAACGCACCGCCCCCAGCTTTTGCACATGGTAACGAACAGTTAGTTAGACAAGCCAACGAAAATGAGGCGGCACTTTGAATGATGTAGTTATTCGGTTAGTCGGCGGATTGGGAAATCAAATGTTTCAATACGCAGCCGCGAAAGCCGTTGCTTTAAGGAGCGGCGCCGAGTTGAAGCTGGATATTTCCTGGTTTGCGACAGCCAGTGATCGCCAGTATGCGCTCGGCCCTTTGCGAGTCTCTGCCCAGATACTCGATGGGACTTCTCCAGAAACTTCGACTGCTCGTTTTTTCAGAAAAGCGCTAAATCGCGTTACAAGTCGTACGGATGAGAGATGGATGGGCCGACCGGTTTTTCGAGAGAAATATTTTCATTTCGATTCTGCGATGCTTGATGTCCGTGCACCGGTATATCTTGACGGATATTTTCAGAGTGAAAAATACTTTCTCGAATACAAGAATCTGATTGCTTCCGAGTTTACGGTTGCAACGCCACCTTGTGCTTTGGCGCAGGAAATGTTGGAACAGATGGCAACGCATAATGCCATTTGTATGCATGTACGCCGGGGAGACTATGTAGCGAATGCAACTGCACAGGTATTCCATGGATTATGTACTCTTGACTATTACCATCAGGCTTTGCGTATTGTTGCTGATGGGGTACCGAATCCGCATTGCTACGTGTTTTCGGATGACCCTCATTGGGTACGTTCCAATTTTTTGTGTGAATTTCCAATGTCTATTGTAGATATTCACGGACCAAATGAGGCACATGAAGACCTCCGGCTAATGGCTGCGTGTGAGCACTTTGTGATTGCAAACAGTTCACTCAGCTGGTGGGGTGCTTGGTTGGGTGGCTGCCCGCAAAAGCGGATTGTTGCACCAAAGGATTGGTTTCAAAGTAGTGCAAATGATCCAAAAGATTTGATCCCTGACCATTGGGTCAGGATTTGACATATAAATTCTGCTGACGCGATCAAATGCCTACCCAAGTCAAGGATGGGATAACCCCAAGCCTATCTGTTCTGCTTTGTGTGAACCGAACCAGCCAATATCTAGAGGAAGCTGTTCGTAGTGTTCTTTCTCAAGATGATTCGGAATTCGAGTTTTTGATTGCAGCAAATGCATGCAGCGATGCCTTGATCGAGGAGCTTCATATTCTTGCCGGAGAAGATGCGCGCGTGCATATTTTCCGCACAGCAATAGGGCAACTTTCATTTAATTTAAATTACCTGGCTGATCGGGCGGCAGGGGAATATTTGGTTCGAATGGATGCGGATGATGTAAGCGAGCCATCAAGAATCCGGGTGCTTCGTGCCGCACTTAAAGTGTGGCATCCAGATGTTCTGGGTTCGTGGGCTCGTTTCATTGATGAATCAGGCAGACCCATAGGCGATTTTCAGTTGCCAACAGAACCTTTGGATATTGTAAGAAAACTCCCAAATGGAACGGTTTTTTGCCACCCGACTGTAGCAATTCGCAAGGATTTTTTGCTTTCCATGGGGGGGTATCTTGGTGGATTTGTTTCTGAGGACACGGATCTTTGGATTCGCTCAGTTCGTACAGGAGCATCACTTAGGAATATCCCTGAATATTTGCTGCGTTATCGGATTCACCATGGGCAGTCAACTGCCAATCGTCGTGGTTACGCAGAAGTGGCAGCGCATTGGTTACGTGAATTTCTTTCATGTCCTGCTTGGTATAGCGCGAAGGGGTTGGCTATTTCATTAGCGAAATGTGTTTTCGCAGTGCCGCTGTCAAGGCTGCGCAGGGCGCGAATCACATCGGGGACCCAAAAGTGAAAGTTCTTTACTTCATCACTGAGGATTGGTTCTTCTGTTCGCACTTTATTGAGCGAGCCATTGCAGCCCGCGCAGCAGGTAATGAGGTGGTTGTTCTGACGCGCGTAGGTGAAAGTGCCAATATCATCGAAGAAGTAGGAATCAGGGTTTTGCCCCTGGCAATACAGAGGCGAAGCTTTAACCCGCTACGTGAGATTTCTGTGATTTATTCTGTATGGAAGGCCTACAGAAGAGAAAAGCCTGATCTGGTTCATCACGTGGCGTTAAAGCCAATTTTGTATGGCACTCTGGCAGCCCGGGTTTCTGGTGTCCGGGCGATCGTCAATGCGCCCGTTGGAATGGGTTTCATCTTTTCATCTCGAACATTTTTGGCAAATTTGTTAAGGCCAATTGTGAAAATTGCGCTGCGTTCAATGTTGAATCCCCTTGGCAGTAAAGTCGTTTTTGAAAATAGTGACGATATTAATTGGGCGATATCTGCCGATCTGGTGAAGCGTGATTCGGCAATTCTTATTCGTGGAGCTGGCGTTAATCTGGAGCAGTTCTCCCCAATAGCAAAACCAGATGGCATTCCCTTGATTCTTGCCCGGTTCGTTTTGGTTGGAGGGGTGGACACAGGAAACCCGACATCAATACCTGAAGAGCAACTACTGACATGGGGTAAACAAGGTTTGGTGGATTGGTGGGGGCATCGAAAGGATATGGCATCAGTGTTAGGGCAGGCTGATATTGCCTGTTTGCCCTCTTACCGTGAAGGTCTCCCCAAATCGCTATTGGAAGCAGCGGCTTGTGGTTTGCCAATTGTCACCACAAATGTACCTGGTTGTCGCGAGGTGGTGGTAGACGGCGTCCAGGGTTTCCTAGTGCCAGCGCGTGATTCGCGTGCCTTGGCTGACGCATTGATCAAGTTAATCGTTGACCCAGAACTTCGCCTTCGGATGGGGGCTGCAGCGCGTGTTCGCGCTGAAAAAGAATTTGGGAAAGATGCGGTTATCGATCAGACCCTGGAACTGTATCGCGTAATCGCACCATGAAGGTTCTTGTAACCGGTGCCACCGGCTTTGTTGGTTATGCATTGGGTGGCTCTTTGGATGATCATGGTCATCAGGTTATTCCTGCGGTAAGACAAAAAGCCGGGCTTGATGATGAGGTGGTCGTAGGCGACATTGATGGCCAAACTGACTGGACTGCTGCCCTGACCGGTTGCAATGGGGTGGCTGCACGAGTCCATGTGATGGACGACACAGCAGATGATCCGCTGGCGTTGTACCGTGCAACCAACACCGACGCAACACTCAATCTCGCCCGTCAGGCGGTGCGAGCTGGGGTGAGGCGCTTCGTGTTCATCAGCACCATCAAGGTCAATGGCGAAGGCCGCGATGCGCCGTATCGGGAAACTGATGTCGCCGCGCCCGAGGATGCCTATGCGATTTCCAAATGGGAGGCCGAGCAGGGCTTGCGGCAGGTTGCTGCAGATACCGGGTTGGAGGTTGTTGTTCTGCGACCGCCGCTGGTGTATGGGCCGGAGGTGAAGGCGAATTTCCAGCGGCTGATTCATATTGTTAAAAGGGGCTGGCCGCTGCCGCTGGGGTTGATTCGCAACCGACGCAGCCTGCTGTATCTGGGCAACTTTGTCGATGCGATCCGGTTGTGTGTGGAACACCCGGCTGCGGCAGGGCAAACTTTTCTACTGGACGATGGTGAGCCGGTTTCGACGCCGGAGTTGATCCGTGCAGTGGCGCGCGCTTTGGGACATCCGGCACATTTGCTTGCCGTGCCGGTGTGGATGCTGGAAGCTGCAGGAACGCTGCTGGGCAAGCGCGCTGCAGTGGCACGGCTAACGGGTTCCTTGGTTGTGGACGGCTCCGCCATTCGGTCGCGCTTGGGATGGACGCCGCCGTATTCAATGGAAGAAGGAATGGCTGCAACAGTGGCGTCATTTAAATGACAGGGCTGGGGGTGTCGGTTTTGTCTGCCTTTGTGGTCTGCTGGCTGGCACTGGCCGGCTTGCTCCGGCGCAACCGACTGCCGATGGATCATCCCAATGCACGTTCGCTGCACGAGTCCATGTGATGGACGACACAGCAGATGATCCGCTGGCGTTGTACCGTGCAACCAACACCGACGCAACACTCAATCTCGCCCGTCAGGCG
>NCCT01000142.1 GCA_002279795.1 Hydrogenophilales bacterium 12-61-10 | reverse complement strand
CTGACGAGGTGTATCCCGTATGACATCAGCAGCAATCAACGTTGAGGTGATTTATGCGCTGCCTGAAACTCAGCCCCTGATCAGGGTTGGGCTTCCACATGGCGCAACGGTCGAGGACGCCATTCGCGAGTCCGGGGTATTGAAGGCCTTTCCGGAAATTGATCTATCTAAAAACAAGGTCGGGATTTTCAGTAAGCTGGTCAAGCTTGATGAGGCCGTGCGGGACAAGGACCGGGTTGAGATCTACCGGCCACTCATCGCAGACCCAAAAGAGGTGAGGCGTAAACGGGCGGAAGAAGGCAAAGTTACCAAGAAAGGCGGGGGGGATGCTTCAGCAAAAGCCAATATGGCTGATGCAGGATAAATCCAGGCCAACTAAAAGCCTGGGTTTATTTACAGAAATCGGAAACGCTTTTTTGGCTATTGGCTAGCGCGCTTGCTCGAGCTGAATCATCCATGTAGATCCGCTGCCCTGCTGCATTGGTCGTATAGATGCGTGGCGTGCTGGCGTTTTGCAAGGTGCTGAGATTTTTGCGCGCTTTGTCGCAATTTTCGCGGGCTATGCGTGCCTGCTCGGCCTCTTTATCCGCTTTGTCACGGGCGTCCTTGGCTTCTTTGCTGCGCTTCTGGAAAGCTTGATCCTTGGCGTCAAGAGAGTGCGTGGCCTTGGACGTAGTTTCTGCTTGCCCCGCGTTGCTGTGCTTGAGCGTCTGGCTGTTTAGCGTCGGTGGTTGGTCGGCGTACTGAACCTTGCCCTGCGCATCAGTCCACTTGTAAAGCTCGGCGTGAGCTTGAACAGAAAATGCAAGCGCAAGACTAAACAAGAGCCTTCCGGCATGACGCCGGAAGGCATGATGGCGGTAGCCAGTCAACTTATTCACCAACTTTGAGTACCGGGTAACCGGTTTGCACGTTGCCCAGCTTGACCTGTTCGCTGGCCAGTTTGGATTGCTTGATCACAGCGGCACTGTCGAGCTTGGTTGCTGCGACTTCGGCGGCCTGCAGCGCATTGTCTGCAGTTGTCCACAAGGTGTTATTTGCCTTGGCAGCCTTGACATCGGCCCGGGCAGCGTTGAGGGCGGCCTGTGCTTCTGCACTGATCGTAGTGGGGGCAGATTGGGCGGCTGGTTCGCTGGTGCTGGCGCAACCGGTCAATCCCAACAGCGCAGCGGACGTCAAAGCAAGCAAAAATTTGGTCATTATTTATCTCCTCGGGTTGTATGGTCTTCATGATCGGGGCGAATGTGGCAACCCGTTTACATGCTGTCGCAAAGTTAGTCGCATCACATGCATGAGTCAACTATTTGACAACCTATTCAGTTGGTAAATTTCGACCAAGTTGCGAGGTAGGGTTAGTGGCCGTTTGTGTGGGTGGGGCCGGGTACGTATAATTCCGCTTTGCGTTCAAGGAAAGCCCATGCGTGTTTTGCAAAAAGCGCTGACGTTCGACGACGTTCTGCTCGTTCCCGCTCATTCCACCATTCTTCCTCGCGAGGTCACGCTTTCGAGCCAGTTGACCCGTACGATCACCCTGAATTTACCGCTTTTGTCTGCCGCGATGGATACGGTGACGGAAGCCCGTTTGGCTATTGCCCTGGCGCAGGAAGGTGGGCTTGGCATCATTCACAAAAACATGAGCGCAGAACTGCAGGCTGCGCAAGTGGCAGCGGTGAAGCGTTTCGAGTCGGGTGTCGTCAAGGATCCTATTACCGTCGCGCCGCAAATGACGGTGCGTCAGGTGCTGGAAATCACGCGGGCAAAACGCATTTCGGGTTTACCCGTGATAGACGGTGGCAAGGTTGTGGGCATTGTCACTAACCGCGATTTGCGTTTTGAAACCCAGCTCGATCAACTGATTTCCAACATCATGACGCCGAAAGAGCGTCTGGTGACGGTAAAGGAAGGCACAAGCCGTGACGAGGCCATGGCACTGTTGCACAAGCACCGGCTTGAGCGCGTGCTGGTGGTGAACGATGCGTTCGAGCTGCGTGGCCTGATTACCGTGAAAGACATTCAAAAGTCCAGTGAGCATCCCCTCGCATGCAAGGACGCAATGGGCCATCTGCGTGTCGGCGCAGCCGTCGGCACCGGCGAAGGTACTGAAGAACGCGTGGCTGCGCTCGCAGCTGCGGGGGTTGATGTGATTGTTGTCGATACTGCACACGGGCATTCCAAGGGTGTGCTGGATCGCGTCAAATGGGTAAAGCAGCATTTTCCCGAGGTGCAGGTCATCGGTGGCAACATCGCTACCGCTTCGGCTGCGCTGGCGCTGGTCGATCATGGCGCAGACGCAGTCAAGGTCGGCATCGGTCCGGGCTCGATCTGCACCACTCGCATGGTCGCAGGCGTCGGCGTGCCGCAGATCACCGCCGTGTCCAACGTGGCTGATGCCCTGGTTGGAAGTGGCGTCGGCGTGATTGCCGACGGTGGCATTCGGTATTCGGGCGACATCGCCAAGGCTATTGCCGCAGGTGCGAGTTGCGTCATGCTGGGTGGCCTGCTGGCGGGCACCGAAGAAGCACCAGGCGAAGTCGAGCTGTTTCAGGGGCGCTCTTACAAGTCGTATCGCGGCATGGGTTCGCTTGGCGCGATGCAGCAGGGTTCCAGCGATCGCTATTTTCAGGACAACGAAAAGAGCGCCGAGAAGCTCGTTCCCGAAGGGATCGAGGGCCGCGTCCCCTACAAAGGCAGCGCGCTCAGCGTGATCCACCAGTTGATGGGCGGCTTGCGTTCGTCGATGGGCTATCTGGGTGTTGCGACCATTCCCGACATGCATGCAAAAGCCGAATTCGTGGAAATCACTTCTGCCGGCGTGCGCGAATCGCATGTCCATGATGTGCAGATCACCAAGGAAGCGCCGAACTACCACGTTGAATAAAGGGTGAGGAAGCAGAGGCCAGGATCCAGGAAAGTCGCGCGGTGCGCGGTTTTTTCTTTATTCGGCCCCTTACCCTTGTATCCCTGAATCCCGACTCTTGAATCCTGACCCCTAAAAATCATGCACCAGAAAATCCTTATCCTCGACTTCGGTTCCCAATACACCCAACTGATCG
>NCCT01000141.1 GCA_002279795.1 Hydrogenophilales bacterium 12-61-10 | reverse complement strand
GCAAGATACAGCGCTTGCTGGCGTTCAGCCGCAAGTACCCCAATCTGGACGTGGTCGACCCCTATTACGGCGGGCCGCAGGGCTTTGAAGAAAACCTCGACATGATCGAGGATGCGGTGCAGGGCGTGATACGCGACATTACAGGCACCCGCCAGGCCGGCAGGCACGCGGGCGCTTGAGTGGGCGCGAACTTATTCAGCCTGCCTTGACGATGCAGTTGCGGCCATTCTGTTTTGCCAGATAGAGCCGCTTGTCCACTTTGTCGATAAACGCGATGGGGTCGTCGCCGTGGGCAGGGACAATCGTCCCCACGCCGATACTGACCGACAGGATCTGGCTCGTCGGGGAGTTTGCGTGCGGAATCTGTTCCTTGAACAACAGGTTTCGGCAGCGCTCGGCGATCTTTGCGGCCGACGCTTCATCCGTTTCGGGCAGCACCAGTACAAATTCTTCGCCGCCAAAGCGGGCGACAAAGTCGCGTGAACGAGTCGCCGCCGAAGTCAGAATCTGCCCCATCTGTCTCAGGCAGTTGTCGCCCTGCATATGACCGTAGTGGTCGTTGTATTGCTTGAAATAATCGATGTCCAGCATGAGGAGTGACAGCGGCTGGTTGTTGCGTCTTGCCTGGGCCCATTCCATTTCCAGGATGGAATCGAACATGCGCCGGTTGGCGACGCCAGTCAGACCGTCCTTGAACGACAGGGCCTCGAGTTCTTTTTGCAGGTCGAGCAGTTTTTGCTCGGTTTTTTTCCGCTCATTGATATCGAACATGAAGCCGACCAGCGCGTCTACCTCGCCCGCACTGTTGCGTACCACGTGGACCACATCGCGGATCCAGATATAGCTTCCATCCTTGGTGAGCGCGCGATAGTCAGCCTCATGGTCAACGCCGGCTTTGGACTGCGCCACGCAAAAATCCACGACCCATGCGCGGTCCTCTGGATGCATGCGGCTGGCCCAGTCCTCGGCACTGACCCAACTGGCGGGCGACCAGCCGAGCAGGCTTTCGATTTGTGGCCCAATGTAGGCAAAGCGCATGCTGGCCCAGTCGATTTTCCAGGGTATCGCTTGGGTCGATTCCAGCAAGGTCTTGTAGACGCTGCTGTCAGAGTCCATTTCGGGCGCAAAGTCGGTCATGGTTTGCGGGTCCATTCATAGGCATGAGTTGAGGTGGGTTGTCAGGTGCATCGAGCCCTTGCGGCACGTCAAGAAAGTCTGGCGGAAGCTGGCTCATAATATAACGATACGACGCCTGCTCCGCAGGCCGCTCGCTGGCATGCGGAGTAATTGCAGCACTGCCGCAACGTAAACAGGGCCGCAAGAAGCGGCCCTGTTTACACGGTGCGGACGGTGGATTAATCCGCCTGCGTTTCCACCTGAACCAGCGGTTCCTGGCTGGCGCTGGGCTGTGGCCGTGGGCGACGGCGCGTTGGGTGGGGCGCATCGGTTATTGTGGTTTCGGCCACAGGAATGGCCGCCGCGCTGGTTTCAACCTGCATCAGACTGGGGGTGGAGGTCTCTGCGTCAGCTGGTTTGGCCGCTGGGCGCCGACGGCGGCGTGGGCGTCCAGCATCCTGCGTGTCTTGCGTGCTGGCTGCAGTCCCCTGGGTTTCGACCTGCTGCAGGTTGGCGGCACTCGTCGCCATCTCCGCCAGAATGGCGGTGGGCGAAGCGGTTACGGCAACTGGCACGCCAGCGGTCGTGGTGGTTTCCAGTTGCAGCGCCTGTTGGGTGGAAGCTTGGGGGGCATGCGTCGCTCTGGGTGCACGTGCAACTTCGACAATGGCGCGGAAACCTGCAATTTCGATCACGGCCATCGGCGTACCGGCTGCCGTGTCCGGACGTGCTTCACGCGGGCGACGATTGCCGCGTCCGCGACGGCTGCGTGATTCCCGTTTCTCTTCGCTGCCGTTTTCACGGGGTGCGTCATTCAGCTCAACTGCGCTTGCGGGGACTTCAGTCTCTGGCCGTGGCTTGGGCTGGCGAGGGGGGCGCGCGGGTTTGTCCGTTTCATTGCCGCGTGCCTCGTTTTGACGCGGCGCGTTCTGGCGTGGTTCGGCCTGACGCGTATCAGGCTGGCGGGCTTCACCGCGCGTTTCCGCGGGACGGGCTTCACCGTTGCGGCCTTCGCTGCGTCCGCGTCGCTGACCGGGTTTACGCTCGCTTGAGCGTTCACGGCGTTCGGCCGGGCGCTCGCTGCGCTCGGGGCGAACAATGGCGGGTATCGCTTCAGCAGGGACTGCTGTGTCAGCGGCGGTGTCGTCACCCCGCTTCTTGAACCAACCAACGATGCGGTCGAGCAGGCCGCCCTGCGCCTGCGGTTCGGCAGCGACGACGGGCCGCGCAGCAGGAACCGGTTTGGGCGGCGCAATCGATTTGACTGCGGCTTCCTGTCGAATGGGCGCCGGCGCCTGAACGGCTTGATAGCCCGACTCGGCCTCCGGCAAGGTCGCCATTTTATAACTGGGCTCGGCGGTGTCGCGCTGGTTCAATTCGTCATGACGCAGCCGGGTCATGGTGTAGTGCGGGGTTTCCATGTGAATGTTGGGAATCAACACCACATTGACCTTGAGGCGCGACTCGATCGTATAAATGTCGACGCGTTTCTCGTTCAGCAGGAAAGTGGCGACATCGACCGGTAACTGGACGTGAATGGCCCCCGTGCTGTCCTTCATTGCTTCTTCCTGCAGGATGCGCAGGATGTGCAGCGCCGACGATTCGGTGCCGCGGATGTGTCCGGTGCCGTGGCAGCGCGGGCAGGGGTTGTAGCTGGTTTCGCCCAAAGACGGCTGGAGCCGCTGGCGCGACATTTCCAGCAGGCCGAAGCGCGAGATCTTGCCGGTTTGCACGCGGGCACGATCGTGATGCAGCGCGTCCTTCAGGCGCGTTTCGACATCGCGCTGGTTCTTCGGGTTTTCCATGTCGATAAAGTCGATCACGATCAAGCCGCCGAGGTCGCGCAGACGCATCTGGCGGGCAATTTCGTCTGCCGCCTCGAGGTTGGTGGCCGTGGCGGTGTGCTCGACATCGCTGCCCTTGGTGGAGCGCGCTGAGTTGACGTCG
>NCCT01000053.1 GCA_002279795.1 Hydrogenophilales bacterium 12-61-10 | reverse complement strand
GTTGCAGCGATTGAACCCGGAGGCGATCTGTTGTTCCACTGTCGCGTTCGGCAGGAGATCACCGGCGAGTTGCCAGATGGTGAACTGATCGTAGGGCAGGTTGGCATTGAAGGCACGCACGACCCAGTCGCGGTAGGGCCACATGCTGCGCTCGTTGTCGAGGTGCAGACCGTGGGTGTCGGCGTAACGTGCCGCGTCGAGCCAGAAGCGGCCCATGTGCTCGCCATAGCGTTCAGATTTCAGCAGGCGGGCGACGACTTTCTCGTATGCATCAGGGGCGGAGTCTGCGAGGAAGGCGTCGATCTCAGCAAGGGTGGGCGGCAGGCCGGTGAGATCGAGAGTGACGCGGCGAATGAGAGTCTCCTTGGATGCTTCGGGTTGGGGCGAAAGTTTTTCCTCGCTCAGCCGCGATTGGATAAACGCGTCGATGCCATTCCTGACCAAGCCCTTGACCGGCGGTGGAGTCGTTTTGACGGGTGCTTCGAAGGCCCAGTGCTTTTTGTACTCGGCGCCTTCTTTGATCCAGCGTTGCAGGATCTCCGCCTGGGCGGGAGTGATGTGCTTGTGTGACTCGGGCGGAGGCATCAGCTCGTCTTCGTCCTTGGTCAGGATGCGCTGGATGATCGAGCTTGCTTCGGGGCTGCCCGGTTTGATGGGGAACACACCTTCGATGGCCTTGAACGCGACTTCGGGTACATCGAGCCGCAGATCGGCCTTTCTCTTCTTCGCGTCAAAGCCGTGGCAGGCGAAGCAGTTGTCACTGAGAATCGGCCGGATGTCGCGATTGAAGTCGAGCTTCGTCGCCGCAGATGCGGTGGCGGTCAGAAGAGCAGCGGCGAGTAAAACGCGAGTAAGCATGGGGGAGTTGTACGTCCCTGGCCCAGCGGTGCTTTCCAAGCATCACGCATCGAATGAATAGCGCACGACATGGAAAAACACCGGTGCGGCAAAGCAGAGGGAGTCCATGCGGTCCATCACGCCACCGTGGCCGGCGATGGCGGTGCCCCAGTCCTTCACGCCACGGTCGCGTTTGATGGCGGACATCACGAGGCCACCGGCGAAGCCCATGAGCACGATGATGGCTGACATGCCCGCAGCTTGCAGCGGTGAAAAGGGCGTGGCCCACCAGAGCGCGGCACCCAGGCCGACCGTGGTGGCACCACCGCCGAGAAAGCCTTCCCACGTTTTGCCCGGACTTACGGTGGGTGCGATCTTGTGCCTGCCGCAGGTTTTGCCCCACACGTACTGCAACACGTCGCTCATCTCCACGACGGCGACGAACCAGAACAGCAGCTTGGCGTTCTGGCCCTCAAAGCCGGGTATTTTGAGCAGCAGTAGAATCGCGGGTGCGTGGCTGATGCAATAGACGCAGATCATCAGGCCCCACTGGATCTTCGCTGTGCGCTCCAGAAAGCGTTCGCAATCACCCGCCATCGCTGTGCGCACTGGCACCAGAAGGAAGGCATAGACGGGGATCGTGATGGCAAACATGCCGTACCATCGAGTCGCCAGGAAATAGTACTGCAGAGGTGTGATGATGAAGAACACCCAGAAAAGCGTGCGGTGGTCTCCCAGTTTCGTGGGCGTGAGGGTGATGAACTCCCGCAGCGCCATGAAGGAGATCAGACCAAAGAGGATCGTCGCACCCAGAGGGCCCGTTGCCAGCGCTACTGCAAGCACCGCCACCATGCCCCACCAGGCTTTGGTGCGCGAGTTCACATTTGCCATCGTCACCCGGGCTGCGTCCGTCGTGGCTCGTTTCGCCAGCACCCAGCCGACGAGCGAGGCGAAGATGAGCAGGCCCAGGGTTCCGCCGAAGAGGTAGAGGAGCGCGGGGTCGCCTTGTGAGCCGAAGAGATGCATTGGGCCAAGGAATAGCATGTTTCTCTGGGAAGCTGCCAGAAATATCAATCGGTGGTTCGTGAACGCATTTTTCTGTCTGAAGCAGCACGCGCGTTTCGTTCACGTGCCTCTCATGCATCGCTATCTGCTCCTCTTCCTGATTTTTGCCGTCTCGCTGTCTGCTGCGGAACCGATCACGCACGTCTATAAAAAGGCGGGTGAGCGCGAGTTGAAGCTCACCATCGTCAATCCGCCGGATTGGAAAGCTGCGGATCAACGTCCTGCCATGGTGTTTTTTCATGGCGGAGGCTGGGTGGGTGGGAAACCGGTGCAATTTACTCTGCACAGCGAGTATCTCGGCACGCGTGGTCTGGTGTGCGTGCAGGTGGAGTATCGTTTGATCGAGAAGGGCGAAGACGGGCCGCCGATCAACTGGAGTGTTTTCTTGTTCATATTGTTTTTGTTACACCCAAGGCTCCCCATCCCTGTGAGTTTATCTATCAAATCTTCGCACAAGCTGCGTAGGTTTTTTGGCTTCGATCAAATCGACGTTTCTCCGACATGTCGATCAAAACGCATTTCATCGACATATCCCCCGCCCTCATAGCACCTGATTGACCCCGAACACCGCCTCGACCCCCTCCCCATTCAAGTGGTATCCAGGTAGGCGGCCAGGCATTCATCGCCGGGGCTAGGGTTTGATGCCCCGGCTGGCGTGGACTTTCATCAGTTTGGCCGCATTCAATAACCCCTCGTCCAGGGTGTAGAGAAACTTTGCCCCATTGTTGCTGGCGATGGCCAGGTGCAGCGCATCGCCGGCCCGCAGCTTGGTGGCAAAGTGCTGAATGTAATCCTTGGCGAGTTCGTAGTCCGCAACGGCAGGGGCCAGTACCTGGAATGACTCGGTCACCAGTTCATCGAATTGGCCAATGGCCAGTAGCGCATCGGGCTCTGCGAATCCGCCCATCCGGACTTCGCGGGCAATGAGGCTGGCAAATTCGACACGGGTCCAGTGGCTGACATAGAGCTCGCCCGCGGGGAGCTTGGCGAAGTAAGCCTCGATTTTCGTGCTGGTGGCTTCTTCGAGGATAAGTGGGGCCAAAAAGCTGGTGTCGAAATACAGCATCAAAGGTCCTCGTCGCGCATGTCACGCAGCAACTCGGCGCTGGACTTGCGCCAGCGCGCCATGCGACTGCGGAATTCGGCAAGCGATTTGACGGGCTGCTTGGGTTTTTTGACCGGCGTGATGCGGGCAATCGCCTGGCCGCGACGGGTGATGATTACTTCCTCGCCGGCCTCGACCTGGTCGAGCAGATGACTGAGATGGGTCTTGGCTTCTGCCAGGGTTACGGTGCTCATGCGCGCCTTCTGTTGGTCATCCTGTTGGTCATATGGTAGCGCAGATTGCGCTTATGCCAGAAGCTCATCCTTCAAGCGTTTCACTGGTATTCCAGGGGGGCGGCATGCAGGCCGATCTTGGGCTTAAACGGTGCCGATACGCCTCATCCATACACCTCGTCGTGGCTGCCAATGTTGAGCAGCAGGATTTCGTGCTCGGTGATTTGCAGGGTCAGGGTAATGCGGGTGCTGAAGGTCAGGCTGACGGCTTGCATGCCCTGGAGCTTGCCAGTGAGTGGATGCAGGCGCAGGCCGGGCTCAAAGGGATCGGTGCGCAGTTTTTCGAGCGTCTCAGCGAGCCGGGGCCGCAAGTCGGGGTGCCGGGCGAGGAATTTGCGGGCGCGGCGGTCGAAGCTGGCGGTGGTGACGAGCGTCCAGCTCATTCAGCGGCTTTGTCCAGATGCTCCAGGAGCGCATCGACGCTGCTGTGCCGGGTGCTGCGGCCGGCCTTGGCGTCTTCCAGGGATGCCTTGACGCGGGCGAGCACGGCTTCTTCCTGCATTTCGAGCAATTCCTGATAGCGCGCCTCGGTGAGCACGACGTATTGCGCACGGTTGTTCTTGACGATGTGCACGGGGCCCTGAGCCAGCGCTTCGTCCACCGCGGCGATGCCGCGGCGCTTGATTTCCTGGGCGGGGACGATGTTCATGCTCAACTCCAATACCTGATCAGGTACTTATTTAAGCACTGATTCTGGTATTCAACTACCTCGGAATTGATCTCACAACACCTGATTCACCTCGAACACCGCCTCGATGCCCAGCCCGTTCCACTGGTATTCCAGGTGGGCGGCGTGCAGGCAGTTTTTGACGATGCCGGTGCGCAGGGCGGCGAGGCATTCGCCACCGGGGTGGCGCACCGAGGGGTAGACGATGCCCAGCGTGCCTTCGGCCCGGAGGCTGCGGCCGATGGCCTGGGTGTGGCTGTAGTCGTCGGGGGAAACGATGCGGGGGTCGGCTTGGCTGACTGCGCGCAGGTCGGCGGCCTTGCCCTGGGCTTCCACGCTATGTGTCGCGCTTGCGGGCACAATAAAAGACGCCGTAGCTGCCGTCGGAAAAGCGGCTGCCCTGCGGGTTGGGATGGGTGAAGGCGGCCATGATGCAGGTGCTGCCGGGGCCGAACAGACGTTCTTCGGCAGGCACCAGGCTGATGTCGCCGACTTCGTCGCGCAGGCGGTCGTTGGTCAGGGCTTCCAGCGCGTAGAGGGCGTCGAAATCCTCGGGGCGGGCGACGCGTTCAAACAGGCCGACGGCGGGAAAACGGCTGGGGATGACCCGGTAGGCCGGGTTCCACTTCAGCCGCGCAACGGGGTAGCTCAAGCCCAGCCGCCGCGCTGCACGTCCAGGTATTGGCGCACCACCATCAGGTCGGCGACGTTTCCGCCGAGCATGCGGTCGAGCGCGCTCTGGCCACCAAACAGCGGCGCGGTGTTGGGCTTTTTCACCCACGCGTCGGCGGCGGTGGCGTCGGGCAGCAATATCTGCAGCGCCTTGTAGATGCCCAGCAGGTAGGACAGGCGTTCGAGCGTGTCGCGCTTGAGGTCGGCGGTTTCGGGCGCGGATTTCCACTTGAAGAAGGTCGACCGGCCCGGCGTGCCCAGCAGCACCATCTGCGCCTCGGTGTTGAGTCCCCAGTCCCGCGCAATGTTGAAAAAGGCGCGCAGGCCGGCGGCGGCCATGTCGCGACTGTTGGGTTTGGCTTGTGTTTTGACGGCGCGTGCGGCGTTGGGCATCTCACCCCCAGATAGTTCGTTTATGAATCTGAATTTTAATTTAGTCCATTTGTGGACTTTTCACAATGCCGAACCGGAGACCCGACTATTTCCCGTCCCCCTCCTCGGCCTGCTGCTGCAGCGCCCACATGTGGGCGTACATGCCGTTCAATGCCAGCAGTTCGGGATGGCGGCCGCGCTCGACGATGCGGCCGGCTTCCATCACCAGAATTTCGTCGGCTTCGACCACGGTGGACAGACGGTGCGCGATGATCAGGCTGGTGCGGCTTTTGGCGATTTCGAGCAGTTCGGCCTGGATGGCTTTTTCGGTTTTGGTGTCGAGTGCCGAGGTGGCTTCGTCGAGGATCAGGATGGCCGGGTTTTTCAGCAGGGTGCGGGCGATGGCGACGCGCTGCTTTTCGCCGCCTGAGAGTTTGAGCCCGCGCTCGCCGACGATGCTGTCCCAGCCCTGCGGCAGGCTTTCGATGAAATGCAGGATATGGGCGGCGCGCGCGGCTTCGATGACTTCGTCGCGGCTGGCGTCGGGGCGGCCGTAGGCGATGTTGTAGTAGATGCTGTCGTTGAACAGCACGGTGTCTTGCGGCACCACGCCGATGGTGGCGCGCAGGCTGTCTTGCGTGATGTGGCGGATGTCCTGGCCATCGATGGAAATGCTGCCGCTGCCAACGTCGTAAAAGCGGAACAGCAGGCGCGCCAGGGTGGATTTGCCGGCGCCGCTGGAGCCGACGGCGGCGACGGTTTTGCCGGCCGGAATGGTGAAGCTGACGTCGTGCAAAATCGGCCGGTCGGCGTTATAGGCAAAATTCACGTTCTGGAACTTCACTTCGCCCGCTGTCACAGCGAGTTCGTGTGCGTCGGTGGCATCTTCCACTTCGCGCGGCCGGTTCAGCAGCGCGAACATGCGCTCGACGTCGGTGATCGATTCCTTGATCTGGCGATACATCACGCCGAGAAAGCTCAGCGGCTGGAACATCTGCAGCAAAAACGCGTTGACCATGACCAGGTCGCCCAGCGTCAGCGTGCCTTCGACCACGCCATTGGCGGCGCGCAGCACCATCAACGTGACGCCGATGGCGATGACGCCGGCTTGTGCGGCATTGAGCATGCCGAGCGAGCGCTGCGATTTGAGCGCCATGTCTTCCCATTCGATCAGGCTGCTGTCGTAGCGCGTGGCTTCGTATTTTTCGTTGCCGAAATACTTCACCGTTTCGTAATTGAGCAGGCTGTCGATGGCGCGGCCGTAGGCTTGGGAATCGAGCGTATTGGCTTTGCGCACAAACTGGGTGCGCCACTCGGTGATGGTGACGGTGAAGCCGATGTAGGCCGCCAGCGTCACCAGCGTGAGCACGCCAAACACCCAGTCGAGCTTGACGAACAGGATGCCGGCGACCAGCACGATTTCCAGCACGGTGGGGGTGATGCGAAACAACAGGTAGCCGACCAGGCTCGACATGGCCTTGGAGCCGCGCTCGATGTCGCGCGTGATGCCGCCGGTCTGGCGTTCGAGATGAAAGCGCAGCGACAGCGCGTGCAAATGCTTGAACACCGCCATGCTGATGCGGCGCATCGCGCGCTGGGTGACCTTGGCAAAAATCACATCGCGCAGGTCGGAAAACGTGGTGCTGGCAAAACGCAGTGCGCCGTAGCCCAGAATGAAGGCGATCGGCAGCACCAGTTCGGGACCGGGCTTGTCGAGGGCGTCGATGATCTCCTTCAGCACCAGCGGCACCGAAACCGAGGCGAGCTTGGCGCCGATCAACAGCGCCAGCGCGACCAGCACGCGGCCGCGAAACTCCCATAAATACGGAAACAGGCGGCCGATCGAACGCAGCGTGGGCTCCTCGGGCGGGGCGGCGGCGGGCGAAGCAGCAGAAGAATGGGCGGACTCAAAGCTTGCGGACATAGGGGCGGCGGGTTGACTGCGTCGAGTAGAATTACGTTTGATGTGTTCAATTTTACGTCCTGGCGCGGCCAATCCCGCCGCGATGTTTTCCCGCCCGACCCTCAAGCTCATGACCCTCTACGGCATCCCCAACTGCACCAGCGTCAAAAAAGCCCGCGCCTGGCTGGCCGCACACCAGCACGACGTGGCGTTCCACGATTTCAAGAAACACGGCGTCGATCCAACCTGGCTCGCATGCGTCGCGGCGCAAACCGGCTGGCAGGCCTTGCTCAACACACGCGGCACCACCTCCGGCGCGCTGGCGCTGATGCAGGCGCAATCGAGCCTGATCAAGCGTCCCGTGCTGGAAATCGGCGGCACGTATCATCTTGGTTTTAGCGAATTGCAGTACCAGGACCTGCTGGGCTGAAACCTGCTGCAAGGAAACCCTGTCCAACCTGCCTGCTCAATCTGTTCATCCCCGGCGCAACCCCTGTGCCGCACATACCAAGGAGAATTTCCATGAGACTGTTGATTACCCTGCTCGCCCTCCTGGGCTTTGCCCTGCCCGCAGCGGCCGGCAGCCCGGCCATTTATGAACGCTCTGCGCGCCTGCCCGCAGACACGGCCTATCTCCAGCTCTACGAAGCCCTGGAAAGCAACGGGTTTTTTGTGATTTTCGAGCCCGACATGGGCAAATCCCTGGCCGGCATGGCCGACGCGCTGGGCGCGGACTACAACCGCAACCAGCTGACCACGATGCGCAGCCTGGTGTTCTGCACATGGCCGACGCGCTGGGCGCGGACTACAACCGCAACCAGCTGACCACGATGCGCAGCCTGGTGTTCTGCAAGCCGCGCGCCACCAACGAAATAGCCAATGCCGACCCGGCGCTGCTGGCGCTGTGCCCGCTGCATATCACGCTCACCCACAAGGCGGGGATGTCGACCGTCTACTTCGTGCGGCCTTCGGTGGTCGCTGCAGGCAGCCCTGGCGCTGCGCAGGCTGGCAAGCTGGAAGCCGATATCGTCAAGGTGATCGAGGGGGTCATGCATGGCGAATGAAACCCTCGATCTGGCGATGGAACTGCTGCGCCGCAAATCGCTGACACCGGATGATGCGGGCTGTCACGACCTGATTGCCGGGCGGCTGCACGCGCTCGGTTTCCATATCGAACGCCATCGCCACAACGGCGTGGACAACCTGTGGGCGCGCCGCGGGCATGCGGAGCCGCTGCTGTGTTTTGCTGGCCACACCGATGTGGTGCCCACCGGGCCGCTGGATCGCTGGCATTCCGACCCGTTCGAGCCCACCCTGCGCGACGGCCAGCTCTACGCGCGCGGCGCGGCCGACATGAAAACCTCGATTGCCGCCTTTGTCACGGCTACCGAACGCTTTGTCGCGGCGCATCCCGATCACCCGGGTTCGATTGCGTTTCTGATCACGTCGGACGAGGAAGGCCCCGCCACCGACGGCTCGGTCAAGGTGGTCGAAGCGCTGAAGGCGCGTGGCGAGTTTCTCGACTTCTGCATTGTGGGCGAACCGACCTGCGCGGCCGAATTCGGCGATACCATCAAGAACGGACGGCGCGGCTCCCTGTCCGGCAAGCTCACCATCAAGGGCGTGCAGGGCCACATCGCCTACCCGCATCTGGCCAAAAATCCGATCCATCTGGCCGCCCCCGCGATCGCCGAACTCGCCGATACCATGTGGGACGAAGGCAACGCCTATTTCCCCGCCACCACCTGGCAGATTTCCAATATTCACGCCGGCACCGGCGCCACCAATGTCATTCCGGGCACGCTGGTGATCGATTTCAATTTCCGTTTTTCCACCGCCAGCACGGCGGAGGGCCTGATGGACGCGCTGCAGGAAATCCTCAACAGCCACGGACTCGACTTTGAAATCGACTGGAGCCTGTCGGGCCGCCCCTTCCTGACCCCGCGCGGCGTGCTGTGCGCGCGTTTGAGCGAGGCCATCCACGAAGTCACCGGCGTCATGCCTGAACTGTCCACCACCGGCGGCACCTCGGACGGCCGCTTCATCGCCGAGATCTGCCCGCAAGTGGTCGAGTTCGGCCCGCTCAACATGAGCATCCACAAGATCAACGAACACGTCGCGGTGGACAACATCGAACCGCTTGCGGCCATCTACCAAAAAACCCTGGAAAAACTGCTGACATGATTGACTTTGAAGATACGGAATCGCTGATCACCCTGCGCGACTGGCTGCGCTTTGCGGTGTCGCGCTTCAATGAATCGAAGCTGTTTTTCGGCCACGGCTCCGACAATGCCTTCGACGAAGCGGCCTACCTGATTCTGCATACCCTGCACCTGCCGCTCGACCGCCTCGATCCGTTTCTCGACGCCAGCCTCACCCACGCCGAAGCCGAACAGGTGAAAGCCGTGATCGAGCGCCGCGTGCGCGACCGTGTTCCAGCCGCCTACCTCACGCACGAAGCCTGGCTGGCCGAACACCGCTTTTATGTGGATGAACGCGTGATTGTGCCGCGCTCGTTCATCGCCGAACTGTTACCCGAGCAGTTGTCGCCCTGGATCGAAAGCCCGGATGACGTGACACGTGCGCTTGATATGTGCACCGGCTCCGGCTGCCTCGGCATCCTGGCCGCGCTGGCCTTCCCCAACGCCACCCTCGATGCGGTGGATTTGTCGCGCGATGCGCTCGCCGTCGCCGCGCGCAACGTCGCCGATTACGGCCTGCAGGCGCGCATCGAACTGATCGAGTCGGATCTGTTCGCGGCGTTGCAGGGGCGCACCTACGACCTCATCCTCAGCAATCCACCGTATGTGAACGCCGAATCGGTGGCGACGCTGCCGCTGGAATACCAGGCCGAGCCCGCGCTGGCGCTGGGCTCCGGCGCCGATGGCCTCGACGCAACCCGACAGATTCTGGCGCAGGCCAAGACCCACCTCAATCCCGGTGGCCTGCTGGTGGTCGAAATCGGCCACAACCGCGACGTGCTCGAGGCCGCTTATCCCGCCCTGCCCTTCACCTGGCTCGAAACCGAAAGCGGCGACCAGTTCGTGTTCATGCTGCGGCAGGAAGACCTGCCCAACGCGGCCTGATCGACGGCCTGCCGGGAGCAACCACCCCCCCCTATCCTGCGCTGGGGATGCGTCCGGTTCCCAGCATCGCCACAAACTGATCGGCCGCCTGCGGCCGGCTCATCAGGTATCCCTGGCCGAATTCGCAGCCATGCTCGCGCAGAAAATCGTACTGCACCTGCGTTTCGATGCCTTCGGCAATGACCTCCAGCTCGAAGCCTTTTGCCAGCGCCAGGATCGTGGTGACGATCTGGGTGTCGCCCTTTTCACCGGGCAGCTTGCTGACAAACGATTGGTCGATCTTGAGCGTGTGGAACGGCAGCTGCCTGAGGTAGCTCAAGCTGGAGTAGCCAGTGCCAAAGTCGTCCAGCGAGAGCCGCACGCCCATGGCGCGCAGGCTGTCGAGGCTGCAGCGCACCTCGTCGTTCATGATCAGCATCACGTTTTCGGTAATTTCCAGCTCGAGACATTCCGCCGCCAGGCCGGTGCGGCTCAGCACCTGCTCGACCGACTTCACCAGGCGCCGCCCTTCGAACTGACGGGTCGATACGTTCACCGCCAGCGTCATGCTGTTCGCCTTGCCCTGCTTCTGCCAGTCGCGCAACTGGGCGCAACCGGCTTCCAGCACCCATTCGCCCAGCTGCACGATCAGCCCGCTGTCTTCGGCCGCCTGGATGAACGCACCCGGCATCACCAGCCCGCGCTCGGGGTCGTCCCAGCGCAGCAGCGCCTCGCAGCCCACGATGCGCTGGCTGGCCAGTGCCACCACCGGCTGGTAATGCAAGATCAGCTCGTCGCGATCCAGCGCCTGGCGCAACCGGGTATCGAGCGTCAGGCGCTCGACCGCCCGCGCGGTCTGGTTCGCCTGATAAAACTGGAAGCGGTTGCGCCCAAGCTCCTTGGCCTGATACATCGCGGTGTCGGCGTGTTTGAGCAAGGCTTCGGACGAACGCGCATCGTCGGGATAAAGCGCGATGCCGATGCTGGCGCTGCTGTAGATCGGCGTGGAGCCGACGGTAATCGGCATTTCCAGGCAGTGCAGCAGGCGGGTTGCGACCCGTTCGACATCTGACGGATCGCTGATATCAGACACGATGACCACAAACTCGTCGCCGCCAAAACGGCTCAGGTGATCGTGCGTGCGCAGCACCGATTGCAGGCGAACCGCGATCTGCTGCAACAACAGGTCGCCGGCGCCATGGCCCAGGCCGTCGTTGATGTTTTTCAGGCGGTCGATGTCGACGAATAGCAGCGCCAGGCGTTCGTCGGTGCCCTGCATCGCATCCAGGCTCTGGTTCAGCGCGGCGTTGAAGCCCTCGCGGTTGGGCAGCTGCGTCAGCGCGTCAAAATACGCCAGCTGGTTCAGGTGCGCCTGGGCCGTTTCGCGTTGCTCGATTTCGGATTGCAGCTGGTCGGCGCGGCGCTGCAGCTCACCGGTCTGGCGCCGCACCTGATGCCGCAACAAGCCGGCAATGGCCAGCGCCAGGACCAGCAGCCCGGCGGCCGAGGCCGCAGCCCATGGCAGCCAGACGGGGTACCGCCCGGCAGGCGCCGCTTCGAGCCAGGTACGCAGAGAGTCGTAGTAAGCAGACCCGGTATCGGCCTTGAGCGCGGCCAGATGCCGGTCGAGCGCCTGCAGCAGGACCGGGCTGGCCTGTTTGGGCGCCGCGTAATGCACAAAGATCGGGTTGAACACGATGCTGGTGATCGCCAGGTCGGGCTGATGCGCATGCAGGGCGGCAAACACCCGGTTGACTGCGCCCGCATCGGCCCGGCCCTCGACGACGGCATCCAGCACCTGGCCGTAGGTGTCGACGTAAACCGGCGTAAACGGTGCGTGAAACTGCTTCGACAGTTGAACCAGCGCCTGGCTGTGCGTGCTGCTGCGCATCAGCGCGACCCGCTTGCCCTTGAGGTCGGGCAGGGAGTCGATGCGCGCCTTTGGATGGCGGAACACCATGCCCCAGTTGCCGATCAGGCTTTGCTGGCTGAACTGAAAGCGCTGGGCGCGTTTATCGCTGTAGGCGATGCCGACGAGCACATCGATCTCGCCCTTGTCCAGGCGGGCCACCAGCTTGTCGAAGGAATCGGACACGTAGGTAACCTGCCAGTTTTCCCGTTCTGCAACCCAGCGGATCACGTCGACGGCGATCCCTTCGGGCGCGGCACCGGCCGGGATGCCGACGATGGGGGGATTGTCGAACACCCCGACCCGGACAGACGTCGGGTCGGACGCGGCCCACGCGATAGAACACAACAGCAGCCAGAACAGCCCGGCCGGGAAAATAATGCGGTACATCACGTGGTTACTTGATCCTGGATTGGGGACACGACAGGCGCCTCAAGAAAGTGAGGCAGGTTGAAACAGGCGTGCAGTATAAGGGCTGCACCCCGCTCGGACCACTGTACAAATGTGCGGGTCAAGTTCGATTAAGCCAATGAAAACAATTGGTTTTCCCATCTTGTTGCGGTATCCCTGATCAGGCTTGGTGCAACGGCGCGACCAATTCGTCGGCAATGCGCCGCGCAAGCTGCGTGGCCGCTGCCATTACAGCGTCGTGTACGGATTCACCGGGATTCGCCGAGCCAATGGTGATGCCATACACATCGAGCCGTGCCGGCAACTGGCCCAGTTCGCGCGCCAGCAGCAGCGCGTCGATCACGCCGAGGCCATGGCTCGACAACCCCTCGCGGTAGGCGGGCCAGTCCTTGCGATCGAAGCGCTGAACCTGGCCGGGCCGGCCGTCGCCTTGCATGGCATCGACCAAAATCACCCAGTCTGCGTTTTTCAGCAGGGCGAGCAGTTGCACGCCGGGGCGGTCCAGCTTGTCGATGACGACATCGCTCCTGGCCTGCACGCCCAGGGCTGCCAGCGCATCGACCACCAGCCAGCCAGCCTGGTCATCGCCCGAGGGCGAACCGATGCCGAGGATGCGCACCGGGTTCATGATCGTTCGACATTCATGCGCAAAAAATGGGTGGCGCAGGAGATGCAGGGGTCGTAGTTGCGGATGACTTTTTCGCAGTGCAGACGCAGCGCGTCGTCCGGATGGTCGAGCCCGAAATTGAGCAGCGACAGCCGCAAGTCCTCCTCGATACGTCCCTGATTCTGGCTGGTTGGGGGCACGATGCGTGCGTTGACCACGCACCCGGCAGCGTCCATTTCGTAGCGATGCCACAACAGGCCGCGCGGCGCATCGGTGCAGCCAGTGGCGACACCAGCGCGCGGGGTGACCGGCACCCAGGGCGAGTCAGGGATGCGGTAGGCGTCGAGCAGACGCAGCGCTTCGTGCAGCGCCAGCAGAATTTCGATGGCACGTGCGACCAGGCTGTGAAACAGGTTGCGGCTGGGCAGCGCCAGGCCGCTTTCGGCCAGCAGGACTTTGACCTGCTCGGGCAGCCGCGCGTGGTTCAGATTCAGGCGCGCCAGCGGCCCCACCAGATAGGGCTGCCCGTGATAGCGACTGTAAAGCGCGGTGGAATGCGGTTCGTGGTGTTCGGTGAAATGATCGTCGAATGCTTCCGCCGCGATGCGCAGGCCGTCGCTGGCCGCAATATCGCCGCGCTCGATGGCGTAAGCGGCAGGATGCTGCAGGGCGACGGAGAGGAAAGCCTGATCGTCCTGCGACACCGGAATGCTGGCCGTCCAGCGGATCAGCGCTTCAGCCTCGGGCAGCGCCGCGCGGAGTTTTTCCCGTATCGCCTCGATACGGGCCAGCGACGGCGCCGCATGAAAGCCGCCGATGCGCACGCCCACCGGGTGCACCGAACGGGCGCCGAACAGGTCCATCAACGCGTTGCCGAGCGCCTGGATGCGCAGGCCGCGGCGCACTTCGTCCGGCGCAATGCGCGCCAGTTCGATGGCGCTATTGCAGTCGAAAAAGTCTGGCGCGGCCAGCAGGTGGATATGCAGGCTGTGGCTTTGGATCCATTCGCCGCAGTAGAACACGCGGCGCATGGCGTGCGCCCACGGATCGAGTTCGACGCCGAACAGTTTTTCCAGCGCCTGCGCAGCGGTGACCTGATACGCCACCGGGCAGATGCCGCAGATGCGCGCCACCAGGTCGGGGATTTCGCTGTAGTGCCGGCCTTCCAGAAACTTCTCGAAGAAGCGCGGCGGCTCGAAGATGCGCAGGCGCAGTTCGGTGAGGGCGCCGTCGTCGATGCGCAGGTCGAGCGCGCCCTCGCCTTCCACCCGCGCGAGCACCGGAACGTGGATCGAAACCGTTTTTTTCTGTTCAGTCATGACCACGCGTCCGGATCTTGTCGGCTGCCGCGAGAAAAACCGGCGCCTGACTGTTGATCGACTGGAAGCGCTGCACGATGGCCTGCTGCGTCAGCCCCTGGCGAGCGAACTGCGCTGCCAGCGCATCGGTGTTGGCGTTTTCCGCCGGGCCATAGCAGCCGTAACAGTCGCGGCCGAGGCTGGGACACAGCGCACCGCAGCCGGCCCGCGTCACCGGCCCCATGCAGGCAATCCCATGGGTGACCATGACGCAGGGGTAGCCCTGACGCTTGCATTCGGTGCACACCTTGTCGGCGTTGTCGCGCGGCGCCACGCCGAGCAGCAGGGAATTCACCACCGCCAGTATCTGCGGGCCGCTGACCGGGCAGCCCCATAGCTCGAAATCAACCTTCACGTGGCTGGCAATCGGCGTCGAGCGTTCCAGGCTGGCTATCGCTTCGGGATGGTTGTAAATCTGCGTCACCCATTGGGCGTCGAACACGCCGTTGCGCAGCCCCTGGATGCCGCCGGCGGTGGCGCAGGCGCCGATCGCGATCAGCCGTTTGCTGTGGGCGCGGATGTGCTGGATGCGCTCGATGTCTTCCGGGGTCGACACGCTGCCTTCGACAAAGGCGACGTCGACGTTGGTGTCGGGATCGAGCGGCCCGGCCTCGGCAAAATGGACCAGCTCGACGCGTTCGGCCAGCGTCAGCAGGTCTTCGCCGAGGTTGAGAAAGGCCAGCTGGCAGCCGTCGCAGGAGCTGAACTTGTGCACCGCCACGCGCGGCTTGATGGGATGGGCTGTGGGCGTATTCATCAGAACCCCTTGTGCGCCAGCAAGGTCTTGACCTCGCCCCAGTTGAACACCGGACCTTCGCGGCACACGAAGCTGCCGCCAAGCTGGCAATGGCCGCAGCGACCCACCGCGCACTGCATGTTGCGCTCCATGCTGAGGTACAGGCCCGACTCGGGCAGGCCGCGCGCCAGCAGGCTGTCGGCCGCTGCGTGCATCATGCCTTCCGGTCCGCACATCATCGCCACGGCGCAGTCCGGGTCGAAGTTGGCGAGACCAAACAGCTCGGTGACCCGGCCGACGTGCCAGGGCCAGAACGCCGCGCCTTCGCTCGCCGCCACCAGCACCTGGGTATTGGGCAGCTTCGCCCAGCGATCGTATTGCTCGCGCCAGATCAGGTCCTCGGCATGTTTTACGCCCTGGATGATGACCAGCTTGCCGAAGCGGTCGCGCCGGCGCAGCACGTAATGAATGACCGATACCGCCGGCGCGCAGCCGAGTCCGCCGGTCACCAGCACGACGTCGCGCCCACCCATTTCCTGCAGCGGCCAGCCGCGTCCGAACGGCCCGCGCAGCCCCACCGTGTCACCCGGCTTGAGCGCCGCGAGCCCCTGCGTGACGCGACCCTGCGCGCGGATGGTATGGCCGATGCCATCGCGCTCGACTGGATCGGACATGATGGAAATAGGCACCTCGCCCACGCCGTAGAGATTCAGCATGTTGAACTGGCCGGGTGCGAACCGGTAAGCCGCCTGCGCCGCTGCATCGTCGAGGCGCAGCTGCAGGGTGAAGATGGTGGGCGACTCCTGCGTGCGCGCCACCACGATAGCGGCGTGCGGCGCTCCGGCGTCGAGGGCGGTCGGCGCACTCATGGCGTGCTCCCGGCGGTCAGGGCGGCAACTTCTTCGGTCAGGTCGATGCCCACCGGGCACCAGGCGATGCAGCGGCCGCAGCCGACACAGCCGCTGCGGCCGAACTGGTCGTGCCAGGTGGCCAGCTTGTGGGTCAGCCACTGACGGTAGCGGCTGCGGATATCGGGCCGCACATTAAAGCCGTGCAGGTGGCCGTGCGCCTCGCCGAAGCAGGAATCCCACACCCGCTCATGCTGGCTGCTCTGGCCATCAAGCGCGGGCACATCGGCTTCGGCATGGCAGAAACAGGTGGGGCATACCGCGGTGCAGTTGCCACAGGCGAGGCAGCGCGCCGCCACCTCGTCCCAGCGTGGATGCTCCAGCTGGCGCATCAAGACCTCGCGCAGATTGCGTCCCGGCAACGCGCGCGTCTGGCTAGCAGCTGCAGCCTGCCCCTGCTGGTTGGCAGCCTCAATCTGGTACGGCGTGGCAGGCACAAGCTGCAGCGCGCTCAACACGGCCGCCCCCTTGGCGGTGCCCGCCTGCACGACGAAGCCTTCGGGCAGTTCCGCCAGCGCCAGATCGTAGCCTGCGGTCGGGGTCGGACCATCGCCGGTGGAGGCGCAAAAACAGGTCGCCGCCGGCTCGGCGCACTGCACCGCCACCAGAAACTGGCGGTCACGCCGCTGGGCGTAATGTGCGTCGCGCCGGCCGTCGCGCAGAAAGTGGGCATCCTGCAAGGCCAGCGCCGCCAGATCGCAGGCGCGCACGCCGATGATGGCCTGCCTGGGTGGATCCGGCATCACGGCCTCGAATGCCAGCTTGCCGTGCTCATCCCGCTGCACGTTCCACAGAGTTTCCTGCGGCGCAAACGCCAGCGGCTTGATCGCCTGCGGCCCGTTGGCCCAGGCGAAATAGCGGTTGTGCGGATCCCGGCCCAGCTGATACCGGCCCGGCGCCTGGCTCGCCTGCATGCCGCGCGGCACCGCGTCGCAAGCAGCGAGTTCGCGCATGACGATGGCGCCGTTCTCGACGACCGGCCCCAGGCAGGAATAGCCCTGCTCCATCAGCGTGGCCAGCAGGACAGGCAAATGTGCGAGCGGCAGGAAGCCGGCATATTCGGTATGGGACATCGACTTGCACCTCATGGGGTTTTAGACAGTTTAGGCAGAACAAGACGAGCAAGACACCTCCATCGCTTGCGCCCGCACCATCTGGCTGCCCGGAAAAACCATATCAATTGCTTGGATATAATGCGTTTTTAGCCGTGATGGAGGAATGTGTCATGCAGCAACAACTGGATGTGTTTGTCGCTTCGTTTACCGCTTTCTGGACCCAACTGGCTGGATTCGTGCCCCAATTGCTCGCTGCGCTGGTGCTGCTGTTCGTCGGCTGGCTGCTTGCCAACCTGGCAAAAACCGGCGTGATGAAGCTGCTCGATGTGTTGAGGTTCGACAGCCTGGCTGAAAAAACCGGCATCGAAGCGTTTCTTAAACAGGGCAATCTAGACGTATCGCTGTCGCGCCTGCTGGGCAAGCTGACTTACTGGGTCATCATTTTCGTGGTCATGGTCACCGTTGCCAACAGTCTGGGCCTGCATATGGTGGCGGATCTGTTCAACAAGATCGTGCTCTATATCCCCAACATCATCGTCGCGATTCTGGTGCTGGTGTTCGGCACGCTGGTGGCGCGTTTCATCAACCGCCTGGTGTTCGCCTACCTCAACAATATCGGCGTTCAGGGTGCGCTCACCATCAGCACGCTGTCGGAATATGGCGTCATCATCTTTGTGGTGTTCGTCGCGCTGGAGCAACTGGCGATCGGCACCACACTGCTGACCGCCGCGTTCCAGATCGGCTTCGGCGCGCTCGGCCTGGCGTTCGCGCTGGCGTTTGGCCTGGGCGGGCGCGAATGGGCTGCAGGCGTGATCAAAAGGCTGACCGAGAAATAAGCGTCCTTCAGGTACAAAAAAACGGCCTGCGCATTGTTGCGCAGGCCGTTTCATTTTGGGCTTCGATCCTCGCCAACCGAGGCACACCCCACTGACTTAACGCATCCGCGGCTTGCGCGCGTGCTTGTCCGGGACGCCGCGAATCTGGCGGCGTGGGCTGGGCGCCATTTCGGCCCACTCCAGCACGCGCGCGACCAGATCATCTTCGAGTTCCATTTTCTGGCCTCGGCGCAGTTGCGGCGGCAGCGCGATCGGACCAAAGCGGACGCGGGTCAGCCGCGACACCGTCAGCCCGAAATGCTCGAACAGGCGCCGCACTTCACGCTTGCGACCTTCCTTGATGATGACCCGATACCAGCGGTTGACGCCTTCGCCGCCGCCGGCAAAACAGCTTTCAACGTGGGCCGGGCCGTCGTCGAGTTCCACCCCGGCGATCAGCTGCGCAATCATGTCTTCGGAGAGTTCGCCCAGCACCCGCACGGCATACTCGCGCTCGACTTCAAAACGCGGGTGCATCAGGTTGTTGGCCAGTTCGCCCGAGGTGGTGAAAATCATCAGGCCATCGGTGTTGTAGTCCAGGCGGCCGATCGCGATCCACTTGGCGCCGCGCAGCTTGGGCAGCGAATCGAATACGGTGGCGCGGCCTTTGGGGTCGTCGCGGGTGACGATTTCGCCGTCCGACTTGTGATAGATCAGGATGCGCGTGCGTTTTTCGTCGAAGCGCAGATAAACGCGGCGGCCGCTGACCTTGACCACGTCGCGCGGCCCGACCTTGCAGCCGACGGTGGCGGTTTCGCCATTGACCTGCACCCGGCCTTCGGCAATCCACTCTTCCATTTCGCGGCGCGAGCCGACGCCAGCCGAGGCCAGCGCCTTTTGCAGGCGCTCGCTGGCGGCTTCAGGGGCGATCGCCTGCTGCAGGCGGCTCGCGGCCCGACCCATGGGGGCGGTGGGCGAACGGCGGATGGGGGATAAAGGGCGTGCCATATTAATGAGTCTCGGTGACTGTACTGATAACTGCGGCGCTGGCGACTTCGATGACCGCGCCAACCGTGCGGGGGGAGCTATTGTCCAGCAATTCAGCGCGTAATTCCGGAATCAATGCAGTTTCATCCGGCGTCACGAGTGCGCCCAGCTCGTCCAGCGGCGGCAATTCGGCCACCGTGCGCAGGTTCAGGTCGCTCAAAAAGTGCTGAGTGGTGCCGAACAGGGCCGGACGTCCCGGCACGTCGCGATGGCCGATGGCCTCGATCCAACCGCGTTCTTCCAGCGTTTTGATGATATGCGGATTGACGGCGACGCCGCGGATATCTTCGATGTCGCCGCGCGTCACCGGCTGCCGGTAAGCGATGATGGCCAGGGTTTCGAGCACGGCGCGCGAATAGCGCGGCGGTTTCTCGTTTTTGAGCCGCGCGATCCAGGGCTGCATTTCGGGGCGAGTCTGAAAGCGCCAGCCGTCGGCCACCTGCGCCAGTTCCACCCCGCGATCCTGCCAGTCCACACGCAATTCATCGAGCGCACGACGCAGCACATCGTTGGGCATGCTCGAATCCGATTCCTCGTGCTCGAACATGCGTTTGAGTTCGGCCAGTGACAGTGGTTCGACCGCCACCAGCAAGGCAGCCTCCAGAATGCGCTTCAAATCCTCGGGGCGGTCAATCGGGTGCAGGTTCATGCAGGTTGGTATGCAGCTTGACGTAAATGGGGGCAAAAGGCTCGGCTTGAGAGACGTCGAGCAGAGTTTCCTTGGTCAGTTCCAGCACCGCGAGAAACGTGACCACAAGCTCATGTACGGTCGAAGATTCAGGAAACAAGTCCTTGAATTCCATGAATTCTCCGGGCGTCAGTCGCTTCAGTATCCGGGTCATGTGTTCGCGGATGGAGAGTTCCTGCCGGCCGATGCGGTGGTGGGTACGGTTCTTGGCGCGCGACAAAATCGCCAGCCACGCTGCTGCGAGTTCTTCCGCATGAATGCTCGGCCATTGCCTGGACGCTGCGGGCACGAACACGCTGACGGTGTCGAAATCGCGTCCGGCCTGCGGCATAGCGTAGAGATGCTGGCCGGCAAGCTTCATCTGCTCGTACTCCAGCAGGCGACGCACCAGCTCGGCGCGCGGATCGTCGACCTCGTTCGCGTCTTCAGCCTGTTCCCGGCGCGGCAACAGCATGCGCGATTTGATATCGATCAGCATCGCTGCCATCAGCAGGTATTCCGCCGCCAGCTCCAGCCGGGTGGCGCGCGCCGCCTCGACGTAGGCCATGTATTGTTTGGTCAGCGCCGCCATCGGGATGTCCAGCACGTCCAGATTCTGGCGCCGGATCAGATAGAGCAGCAAATCAAGCGGCCCCTCGAAAGCATCGAGAAAAATCTCGAGCGCATCGGGCGGAATATAAAGATCCTGCGGCAGTTCGGTCAGCGTCTCGCCGCGCACCCGGATCACAGGCGCATGCGGCGCATCGGGAATCAGGGAGTGAACAGGTTCGACGGCTTGCATGGGACGATTTTACCCGAGAGCTGGCATTCAAAAGAACGAGGATCCGGTTTCGCATTCAACCGGATGGAACGAAGCCCTTGCATTTTACCGGTCGGTCAACTAAGGTTTGCAACATGAACATTGCAACCGACACCCGCTCCCGCATCATAGCCGCCGCCAAAACGCGATTTCATTCGCGCAGTTATGCCAATGTCGGCATCCAGGAAATCTGCGACAACGCCGGCGTTCAAAAAGGTAGCTTTTACCATTTCTTCCCATCCAAGCGCGATCTGGCGCTGGCGGTGATCGACGAGTTCGCAGATGACTGGGCGAATGGATTCGTGGCCGAAGCCTTTGATCCGGCCTTGCCCCCAATGGAACGCATCGACTACCTGATCGATGCCGCCTATTTCTGGCAAAAATCGATCAAGCAAGTGCATGGGCGGATGCTGGGGTGCATTTTCGGCAATCTGACTCTCGAAGTCAGCACGCAGGACGACATCCTGCGCGCCAAATTACTGGCCATCTTTACGCAGGCCAAATTCCGTTTCAAGGATGCGCTCGACCAGGCGGTTGCTGATGGCACCATTGCACCACTGGATAGCGAACTGACCGCTGAAGCCATGCTGGCCTATCTCGAAGGTGTGATTTTGCTGGCCAAATCGCAAAACGACCCCGAACTGCTTTATCGCCTGGGACCCGCGATCAAGACCCTGCGTATTGAACCGAAGCGCGCCTGATTGCGATGCAATCCAGACGTTTTTTTTCGCCATAAATTTTAACCGACCGGTCTAGCGACATGACGATGCTGGATTTTCCATTCGACGCAGCTGTACCGCTTTCCGCTGTTTACGGTGTACCGCCCGGCATTTTTTTGCCGATTCTCTTGACCGTACGGTCATCTACCATCTGAAGGAGCACCATGATGAACACCCAAGCCACCCAAACGCTCGACGCACGCGGCATGAACTGCCCGCTGCCCATCCTGCGCACGAAAAAAGCCCTGTCTGCCATGAGCACGGGCGAAACGCTCGCCATTACCTCCACCGACCCTGGGTCGTTCAAGGATATGCAGGCGTTCTGCAAGCAAACCGGGAATGAACTGCTTTCTTCCAATCAGGAACAAGGCGAATTTTTGTTTGTTGTGCGCAAATCCTGAGGAGACGATCATGGGCAAGCTCGATTTAATCCTTCCAGAAAATCTGGATAAATCCATTTTCGATCAATGGTTTGACGAACGTTTTGAAACCAGAATGGCAGAGCGCGCAGCCGCGCATGTCCCTTCGCTGGCCATTATCGCCACCAAGGGCACGCTCGACTGGGCCTATCCTCCGTTCATTCTGGCGTCCACCGCATCGGCCCTGGGCTGGGACGTCTCGGTGTTCTTTACCTTTTATGGACTCGAGCTGCTGAAGAAAGATTTGCACCTTGAAGTCAGCCCGCTCGGCAATCCGAGCATGCCCATGAAAATGCCATTCGGTCCGCAATGGTTCAAGGATATCAACTGGAAAATCCCGAATCTCGTGATGGCCGGCATGCCCGGTTTCGAG
>NCCT01000052.1:14400-15167 GCA_002279795.1 Hydrogenophilales bacterium 12-61-10 | reverse complement strand
CATCTTCAGCGCGCACGGCGTGTCGCAGGCAGTACGTCTCGAAGCGGAGGCACGTGGCCTCAACGTGTTCGACGCCACCTGCCCGCTGGTCACCAAGGTCCACGTCGAAGTCAGCAAAATGCGCGACAAGGGATTCGAAATCGTGATGATCGGCCACAAAGGCCACCCCGAAGTCGAGGGCACGCTGGGGCAGTCGGAGGGAGGCATGTACCTGGTCGAAACGCCTGGCGACGTCGACACCCTGCAGGTAAACAACCCCGACAAGCTCGCCTACGTTACCCAGACCACGCTGTCTGTGGACGACGCCGCACGCGTGGTCGACGCCCTGCGTGCACGCTTCCCCAGCATCACCGGCCCGAAAAAAGACGACATCTGCTACGCCACGCAAAACCGGCAGGATGCGGTCAAGGCGCTGGCGCAGCAGTGCGATGTCGTGATTGTGGTGGGGTCGCCGACCAGTTCGAACTCGAACCGGTTGCGGGAAGTTGCCGAGAACCTGTGCGTTCCGGCTTACATGGTGGACAACGCAACGGAAATACAACCCGAGTGGGTGGCAAGCAAAAAACGGGTCGGCCTTACTGCGGGGGCGTCAGCACCGGAAGTGCTGGTGCGCGCTGTCATGAAAAAGCTGAATCAATTAGGGATCAGTTCGATAACCGACCTGGATGGCGTTCAAGAAAAGGTTAACTTTCCCTTGCCCAAAGGCCTTGCTTGAGCCGAGCTGCGATATTGTCGGGATTTCTTACACCTTTTAAAGTAACGGTCTT
>NCCT01000052.1:0-14371 GCA_002279795.1 Hydrogenophilales bacterium 12-61-10 | reverse complement strand
CAACTCAAAAGAACAAGCAACACGTTGATTTAAATGGTTTACATTTCTGATTTTGAAAGCAGGAACGGATCATGCTTAATGATTAGTGAAGTTACCCTCTGCTCAATAAACCCAAGGAGATTGATATGTATAAAATAATCGGCGTTGTGCTTGCCACACTCGCTTTTCCGGTTTTTGCAATTACCTCCGCGCCAAACTCCATACCGGAGCCAGATGCACTTGCCCTACTGGGCATTGGCGCTGTTGCAGGTTTGCTGGTCTGGGCAAAAAACCGGAAAAAATAATATCTGTACAACCGCTCCCTGCAATGGGGAGTGGTCTCAATCCTTCCAGCAATCCCCAACAGCCCCCGTACCCGCTTCCGTTTTAAATCCAACCTGATTCAGTGTCATAGTGCCGCATAGCGGATCAGTATTGCTATTAACCAGTGCTGCCTGGATTGTATAAGTGGTTGCCGTGATGGCTGGATTGAATGAAATGGCGTATTTAGCTGTTGTGGCGGTACTGTTTTTTGGAGACAGGGAAACGGGCAAAGTTGCACCGGCATAAGTCCCATTGGTGGTAAACCAGCGTTCCATAAACTGCGCGTTCTCCATCATGATTGACTGTGCATCAACACGGTTGGCACGCTGCACGTAGGTCACATAGCTGGGATAGGCGATTGAGGCCAGGATGCCAATGATGGCCACGACCACCATCAACTCAATCAAGGTAATCCCCTTATGGGGTTTGAGACTTCGGCTCGGTTTCATCGCGTCATGCTCCTGATCATCGTCTCTGTACTTGAATGCTCGTCAACAAAGCGGGCTGATGCGCACCTTGCGATGAACTCTCAAACTGGACGGCATCCCCTACGCGCACATCGCTGATCGTGCTGCGCTTCCCTTCCACCACCACCACTGTTGTCGTTGGGCTATAGGCGTAAGCCACTCCGCCGATCACAAGTTTGGCGGCGCTCGCATACACAGCCACAACCTTGCCGCTTTGCAGCCCTTGAATGGGCTTTGCAGTCACGGCGCCATTTCCTGATCCTGGAGACTCGACCCGGGTCATGGCATAAGCCTGAGCATGGCAAAACAAAGCCGAAAGAATGATTACCGTGTTCCATTTCATCATTGCTCCTTATTCAAAAATCTGACGCCAACTTGAGCGACTCTGTATCGGTGGCAGGCTGTTCTGTTCGTTTTCAAGCGAAGAATTCGTCGTCGTGTTTTTCTTACTCATGCTGGTCCACTTGTTCATTGAGCCGCCCCCCGGGCCACCGGGATTTTTTTGCATACGCACGGCACTGGGGATGGAACTTTTTTGAACACCCGATGCGTAGCTTCCTGGCGTGCCTAGGTCATCCGAAACCGTGACCACACCATCTCCATTGATATCGAAGGTTGGCCCACCCAAAGCCATACCTGTCACCGAATCAAGTTCCATCAGCCAGCCTATTCCCCCACCCGAACACGTGGCGGAGTCCGGAATCAAGGTAGTGAACAGAATACGATTCGAAAACAACGCGGAGTCACTCACCACTCGTTCGCCCGTTGCGGGAAGATCCATATACCAGCCGCGTTTCGTGCCGGTATTGGTGGTTGTGTCAACCCAGTCGACCGAGTTTGCGCTTGATGTGCGATAAATCTTGCCCGATACGGTCACGGTCGTATCTATCGTTTGCACTTGCAATTCGCTCCGGCCCGTAATGGTGGATGGCGACAGGTCCATATCCCATACCGAATAAAAACTCTGGGTATGGGTCGTGGCGATATCGCCGCTTTCGAGATACTTTCCTGTTCCAAAATATAGTTGGTAGCCATCCCCACTGAAATGGCGGCTCACTTCGACCGCACTGGTAATTGGCTGCCGATTATTACTGGCATCCTGAGCAACGAACAGAGGTGTCGTACCGTAGGCCAGATCCCAGCCGTTTGCATTGGAGGCGCATACGTGCTGGTTGTTTTCATCGCACAAGTCGAATTTCCACATATTGCCCTGCAAGTCGCCTGCATACGCGTAGTCGACATCACCATCAGCATCCCTGTCGACAAGCGTTGGTGTAGCAAGTGCGTTAGGCGTCGTGGTCGAGCCGGTGACGGTAGAGATTTTCTTGATGAGCGCCCCGGTTCCGATGTCCACGATATACAGGTAAGCGTAGCCCGTGGTGCTGGCACTGCCATCCGCCTCGCTGTTGTTGTAGCCGTTACTGAACACTGCAGCCCATTGCCCCGTGTTGAGTTTGACGATACTCGGCTGGCCGTAGACATAACCGAGATCGGCGTCGCTGTACTCCCATTTCACGATAGAGCTTGCATTGGCTTCGCTGAAAGCACTCGGATTGGTCACATCCAATGAATACAGACCCTGCCCACCTGCCCCCAGGCTGCCAACCAGCGTGGTGTGCCAGGCGCTTGAGTAAAACGTATCCACAACAGTCGGCGAGCCGTCTACATAGTAACGATGGCTATAGTTTGGCGATGTCAGTTGGGCTAGATTCCCATAGATCTTGCTCGGCACATAGGCCAAGACCTCCTTGCCAGAGTTCGCTGTATTCACGGACACATCATGATCGTTTGTCAGATTGCCATCAAAGTCGCTGTCTACCAAAGGATTGGTATCCGACCAGGTTGATGAGGCGTCAAATCCATGGAGCATTCCATCGTTGGCACCCACATAGAGCATAGGCGTGCGGTTGGAATGGGTAACGCGAAAACTGTAGTAACTTGCTGCTTCAAGATTGTCCGCATAATTGAACGCTGGCGCGCCCACATAGGATGGTGCCGAATTGACGATGTCACCAAGCACACTGATCAATCGCGGACGAAAGCCACTGATGCCGGTCTGCCCGCGCAGGTAGTTCAACCGGTTCGCAGTGGTGTCACTCGGGTTGCTTGCGTTAAGATTGGGGTTGGACGCCAGCGCAGTGACCTGGCCGGCGTCCAGTGAGGCCAGGCGAAACGGGATGCCCCCGGTGCCGGCTTTGTAAGTGATGATCGATCGCCCGGTGTCATAGTTCTGACTATTGAGCACAGTGCCTGCCTGCCACGCCACAGTCGAAATCGCACCTGTGGTGGGGTCCGTTTTGTAGGCAATCAAATCACCAGACCAGTCGGATGAATTGAACTGCCCCTGGTAGATCCTTCCCCCTGCGACGACCGATCCTGACGTCATGGCCACAGCAGCGGCGGCACCTGATTGCGTAATAATGCTGCTGAAAATGGTATTAAACGTTGAGTTCAGCGTGGCCAGGTTACCCGCATAAGAAGCCGAGGTCGTCCCACCGGCTGCTGCCATTTGATCGAGTGGGTTAGGCGGATTGGTAACAAAATAATTGTTGGTAAATTCCGGCAAGGCGAAACCAATGACATAGGTTTTGACAGGGCGCGTGCCGCCATTCAAGTCGGTCACTGCTGTTATCGCGTTATTCACTTCGCCTGCCGCAAATGGTTGACCAGGCACATAATCAGCCGCCGTCATCGACACCCCCGCAGCCGTCGCACTAGGCAATCCATTCGTTAAAAACACAACGAAATCTTTACCGCATGACGTAGCTGGCGCTGCCTGCGCACCGCCCTGTGCCGCACCAAAATTTGCTGTGGCACCATTGAAGTAGTCCTTGGCGGTTCTGAATGTCCCGGTAATGGGCGACAACCCAGCATTTTGCAACGGGGCGTTGGGATTGGTAGCGGTGTTCCCGCCCGCGATGGCCGTCGGGTTGTCGTCCCAAACGCCGGCGTTGTACGTGGGAACAACACTAGTCGCCAGCTTGAGGTTCAGCTTGTTTGCTTGAGTGGTATCCAGATTGGCTATCGGCACATGCAGATAACCCAAGCCGGGACTGGTCTTGGCAAACCAGGCCGGGCCAACATCGTATGAGGTTATCCTGCGGCCAAAGTCATCGATAGCCTGTGCATAGTCGCTCTCTGTCGGCCCAAAAGTGGTAGTAAATTGATGCGATGCATATCCATTACCGTCACTAGGTGCTGGTGGTGCCGCATCTGAGGTGCCCGTCTTAGTGCTATAGCAAGCGTAATTAGTATGGTCGCCAGGAAAGCTGGCGAAGGCACTTGTGCCATTGACGGTGGAATAACAGAAAAGGTTGCCAGCCGGGCCACCAGAATAATAAGGAAGGTTGATGTTGTAATAGATGCAGTCAACCTGAGCGCCAGCACTTGTTGTACAGGCACCCGTAGCATTAGGGCTGGTTGGATTGGGAAGTTTGAATTTTTTATGCGTTGCACTGTCTCTTGCGCCCGTCCAAGATGGGTCATAGTGGGCGGGGTCATAACTGGCATCGTAAGTACTCGGATTCAGCCAATCATGCGCCACGCCGCTTTGCTGATACGCCATCAGACCCATATTGATCTGGCCGGTGTAGTTCGTCACCAGGCTGCGGGCAGCGATGCGGGCAATCTCCGATTTGCTGGTTGGGTCGGCGCTCCCTACTGCCAAACCGGTGGGGTCTTCATCCATGGCGTTGGAATTGCTGAAGATCAGCAATACGTTGGCCTTGCTTCCTGACGTGATAAACAGCGGCACCTGGCTCAGGCTCAGCAATGCGCCACTCGCCATGCCGTAATAACCTGCACCCAATGCTGCTGCCAGCGCCAGAGACAAGGGTTTGTGGATAAAGGTCGTCATGGGATGCTCCCTGCGTATCAATAGATAACGGTGGATTGAATGGTGGCCTGTGTCTGGCCTGTGATCCCCCAACCGCGTGCAGTAATACGGTATGGAATCAATTGCGAACCCGAGGTGATGCCTTTTCCGGTTGACGCACTGGATCCGAACGCCGGTACATTATTGGGAACCAGTTCAATGATGTAGCGGGGCTGAGCGGGAAGCGTCGTCGCCCCGTCGAAGGTGAGGGCCGCAGCGGTAGCGGTATAGGCTTTGGTTTTGCTCGATGTCCACTGATTGTTGTTGGTCAGCGCTGTCCAGACCGGCGTGACAGGATCGTTCAGACACAAGCCCGCCGAACAGCCCGCAGCAAAAGCGGATGCCGGTGACAGGCCGGCAAGACTTTTCATGGCTTCGCGCACACCGGCCTCAGCCGCCTGGAACGCGACGTCCTGGTCGCGCGCATTTCCCGCCATGCGCTCCTCTAGCGAGGTGGACTTGATTGCCGACAGGGAAATGAGGGTCAACACAACGAGAAAAATCAGGCCGGTAATCAGCGCCGCGCCGTTTTGGGAAGTAGTAGTCGGAGTAGACATGTTTTCATCACTCACATGGCCGACAGGCGATTACGCACGCCCACGGTGGTTGAATACACCTGATAAAGTCGGCGGTCAGTCCCGGTCGGGGTAAAAGTCCCGTTGTTAAACGTGACGGGCTGCTGAGAGGTCGAAAGATTGTTGTCGGGGCTGCGCAGCAGAAGATTCACCGTGACGCTCACGACCTGAGCCCAGTTTCCGGGTGTCGCGCTGTAGCTGTCGGCAGCGCCGTCAGCGTTGGTGTCCAGGCCATAGCGAAACTGCATATCCCATACGTTCTCGACCAGCTCTTCGGCGTTGCCGTCCAGCCCTACTCGATACAGGGATGGCTGCGGGTTGGGGCGTGTCGCTGTAACCGTCGGTGTCCCGATGAAATACGAGTACTGATTCATCCTCATAATAAAAGCGTCGGGCCCATAGATGCCAACCCGGTTACCCGTATTGCTGCTGCTCGCATGAGCAATATTGATTACCCCTGAGGCTGCCGATACCGTGGTTGCCTTGAACACATCGGCATTCACGCAGTTGGTGACAATCAACACGTCGCCTGCCTCAAAACCATCCGGATTGCTGGCCACTTTCACATTGGCATTATTGGGGGCCAGATTGCCGACCAGATTGACGCCACCATTAAATGCGCCCATGACCGACAACACATCGCCAGATGCCCGCGTGATACTGGTCGGATTGGCCCAGCCCGAGCCTCCGTCGTAACCAATCAGGGAATTGCCCAGGGTTAATGGCGGAACCGGTGGGTTGGCTATGGTAGTCACCCTTGTGGAAGCCATGTTTCCACAACCGGCGTACCCGGCCATTCGAATGTCTCGGCTCATGATATCCAGGGCGTAACGTGCGTTTTCCTGAATGCGTGACAGATTTTCGGTCGTGCGAAACGCGCCCCGACTGCCAATGAAGATGTAGCCAATTCCACCCAGCAGAACAAGGCCAATCGTCATGGCGATCATCAACTCGACCAGACCGAATCCCGATTGCTCACGATGCGACATCAACTTGGGGTTCATAATTGTGTGTCCACCTTAAATTTCTGATTTGCGAGACCCTGACTGCCTCGGCTGTCGTTCCATTGGATCAGGACGGTCGCCACTCGAGTGCTTGTATCCACCGATATCGAACCGTTGCCTGCGGGGAGCGAACAAGCAAGCTGGTTTTTCCATGCTGCTATGTCTTGCACCGGAATGGTGCCGGTAGGCACGGCCGTTGAGCAGGTAGCAGCTGTGCCCATCGCCGTAACATAGCCACCTGTAACTGCTCCTGCGCGATTGGTACGCATCCGGTCGATGATGTCGGAGGCCATCCAGGTTGCCTGGGTTCGATGGCTGGCGCTTAGATTGTTGCGCATGCTGGAGGTCATCAATCCAGCCAATCCCAACAAGCCAATGGCGAGCACCAGCATGGCAACCAAAACCTCAAGCAGAGTGAATCCAGATTGTTTCATAGGCCCTCTCATGGACATGCAACGGCCATAACCCGCGACCGTCCGGTGCGTTCAATTTGGATAGCGCGCCCCTGGACACTCGCGGGGCTGGGCGGGCAAAGCGTCATGGTTGTCGTCACATCGGTCGCAGTAGAAGGTATGGTCGTACGGCCATTTGAGGCGAAGGTGATTGTGCTGGCCACATCCGTTCCGCCCGTCAAGGTGCTTCCCCCTCCTAAAGCCTGCTGCACCCGAATCGCCGTGCCGGCTGCGTCCCGGACGAGCCAGCCTTGCTCCCAAGTGCCAGTGCAGCTGGTGCCATTGCTGCTGGCACACACGGTCACGCTGGCAGCACGCTTGACTGCCTCGCTGCGAGCCATATTGAGCGCAGTAATCAGATCGTTTGCCTGCGAAGCCATACGGTTGTTCATCACAAACGTCTGAAAATTCGGGACAGCAATGGAGACCAGGATCGCAGCCACAGAAAGGGTGACCATCAATTCGATCAGGGTAAAACCGCGCTGTAAGGCTGGTGCATCAACCATGATTTAGAGTTCTCAATTTCACACTGCCACATTAAGTATGGGATGCCGTGATGTCTATCCCGGCAAGACGAATGGCGGAGTTGTGCCCCTGAACGGCCAAAATCCCTCGGCATGGCGTTCATGAGTCCATAACCCATAGCGTCATGCGTTGAACGAACTTGAGTCTTGGCTGCAGTCAACAGGTGTTGTTAGCGAGTCGGGGACGCCCGGTGTTATTGATGATGATGTCGCGCTGCTTACCTGCCACGCATAGGTGCAACGTGCCAGTGGCCAAGTTATTGGCACCCTGGCTGACACCATTGGGTAGATAACTGATAAAGCTGCTGAAGTTGTTGGCTGTAATGATTGCAGCAGCCTCCCCTTGAATCCGCAAAAGCCTGTCGCCAGCGTCAATCACACCGCGTGTCCCGTCATCGACAAAGATTAGCCACCCTTGATGCCAGCTGGCTCCAGGATCACAGGCTGGGGTTAACGCCATTGCGTTTCCTGTTTTACAGACTGTGACACGCTGCTTGCGTTTAATTGATTCTGATCGCGCCAGATGCAAAGCCGAAACCAGATCATTGGTCACGGCTGACAGCCTGCCGGCGTCCACTAAAAAACCATAGCTGGGAATGGCAATCGCCAATAAAATCCCTGCCACCGCCAAAGTAAGCAGCAATTCGACAAGAGTGAATCCACGTCCGTCCATTTCCATCCCCTTTGTTTTTTCATTTTGGGGACACAACTTGCCATGCTATGAACGCGCCATCTATACAACTTTAGTTGTAGGGCCTGCCTGTGCATGAGCTAACCACGCTGAAATCGGATGCGTCCGTCATCGTTTTAGGCGCTGGCGTCTCGGGCTTGAGTGTTGCGCTGACGCTTTTGCAGCGCGGCGTTCGCGTGACGTTGCTGGAACGCGGCGAAGCCGGAGCCGAGTCGTCCTGGGCGGGCGGCGGCATTGTGTCGCCGTTGTTGCCGTGGGACTACGCCGAGCCTTTATCGAGGCTGGCGCTGCGTTCGATGACTGCCTATTCAGACTGGATCGCGGCGATTGAAGCGCAAACCGGGATGAGTGCTGAATACTGGCGCTGCGGGATGCAGGTGCGGGAGGTGGCTGAGCCGGATGTCGCACTTGCCTGGTGCCAGGCGCACGGTCTGGTCGCACAGCGTGAACCTGCGCAGTCCGACGACACCCTCTGGTTACCCGATATCGCCCAGGTTCGCAATCCGCGCCTGGTGGCGGCGTTGCGCGAAGCGGTTACCCGGCTGGGCGGGGTCATCCACACGCATTGCGCGGTCGAGTCGGTTTCCAGCCAAGGCAGACGCATGGTGGCTGTTCACACGTTAAAGGGTACGTATACGGCAGACCAGTTTGTGCTGGCCACGGGGGCATGGGCAGGCTCTGCGTTGCCGAACCTACCTGCCATGCCCAATATCCGCCCGATTCGCGGGCAGATGCTGCTGTTCAAGCTGGAAACCGGTGTGCTCGACACGATTGTGTATCGCAGCGGGCTGTATCTGATTCCGCGCCAGGACGGTCATGTGCTGGTGGGCAGCACGCTGGAAGATGTGGGTTTTGACAAATCGACTGATGACCCCACGCGGCTGCGGCTGCACGCTGAAGCCGCCGAACTGTTGCCTGCGCTGGCGGATGTGCAACCGGTGCAGCATTGGGCGGGATTGCGGCCGGGTTCGCCGGACAACATTCCGATCATCGACCGGCATCCTGATTTCGAAAATGTATTCATCAATGCCGGGCATTACCGCTACGGGGTGACGCTTGCGCCAGCTTCGGCGGAATTGCTGATTGATCTGATCGAAGGCAACACGCCGGCGCTCGACGCCGAGCCTTATTCGTGGGCATCCGCACTCGCACGAAGTTGGGAAAAATAAGGTTCATGGCTACAATTTGCTCGCATAAGCAGGAGTACATCTCATGAGCCTGACCGTTGAACAGATTGCCGAAGAAGCGCTTTCCCTGCCTAGCGAGGCGCGCGCATTGCTTGCCGATCGCCTGGCCGATAGCCTGGATCCGCTAGAAGAGGGTTATACCCGCACCCTCTGGGTCAATGAGTCACTGCGCCGGCGCGACGATGTCCGCAACGGACATGTCCAGACCATCCCGGGGGATGAAGCGCTGTCACGTATTCGACAGATGTTTTCGCGGTGAGATTTGAGTTCCACCCAGACGCCCTTGCCGAATATGAGGAGGCTGCCCGGCATGACGCCGCCTGCCAGGCAGGGTTGGAGTTTCGCTTTATCACCGCAATCGAACACGCCATACAACTTATTCTTGATGCGCCCGATAGATGGAGCGTGTTTGAAGAAGATATCCGGCGCTGTCTAACCCGCATTTTTCCCTATGCCATTCTGTACACCGTCGAGCCAGACCATGTGCTGATTATTGCAATCATGCACAGCCATCGTGAGCCGGGTTATTGGCGGAACCGTGTTGTTTGAAATCCGGCCCGATACCCATCGCACTGTCGAACCATTGCACGCCCGGAATCACACCCTGTTGATCGTCTGGCTCATCACCGATGGCAAGCCGGGGCACGAAAACCAGTCGCGCGGCTTGGCGGAAGCCCTGGGGAGATTGCATCCCGCGCAGGTGTTTACCCTGCCCGCGCAATCGCGGGGACGCGCGCTGCTGGCTTGGCTGACACGCAGTATGCGCGGGGTCGATGTCCTGCCCACCCCCAACCTGATCATCGGTGCCGGACACGCCACACATCTGACGCTGCTGGCGGCGCGGCGCGCGTGCGGGGGCCGTGCGGTGGTGTTGATGAAGCCGAGCCTGCCGCGCCGCTGGTTCGATCTGTGCATTTTGCCGCAGCACGATGGCGTCGCGGCGGATGCGCATACGCTGGTCACCGAGGGGGCGCTCAACCGCATTCGCCCATCCAGCGCGCGCAACCCGGAACATGGGCTGATCCTGATTGGCGGGGTCTCGTCGCATTTTGAATGGGATAGCGATGCAATACAGGTTCAGATCAAAAGCATCCTCGCGCGCACGCCCGGAATCCACTGGACGCTCACCACGTCGCGCCGCACGCCAACGGATTTTCTGTCAATGCTGCCGGCGCACCCCAGGCTGACTGTCGTTCCCCATACGGCCACCCCACCCGACTGGCTGCCCGATCAATTCGCCCACAGCGGCACGGTGTGGGTCACGCCCGACAGCGCCTCGATGGTTTACGAAGCACTGTCGGCTGGTGCCGATGTCGGCGTGTTCGATTTGCCAGTCAACCCTAAGAGCCGCGTCGGCTGGGCAATATCGCGCCTTGCCGATGCGCAGCACATTACCCGCTTTGCAAGCTGGTGTGCACATGAACAATTAAACCCCAACACACAACCGCTGACGGAGGCCGACCGCTGCGCCGCATGGATTCTGGAATGGCTGAAGAAAAAATACTGACGGTATTGCAGTTGCTGCCCGCGCTCGAATCAGGTGGGGTGGAACGCGGCACGCTCGAGATCGCGCAAGCGTTGGTGGCGCGCGGCCACCGCGCACTGGTGATATCGGCCGGCGGGCGTCAGGTGTCGTCCCTGGTTGCCGCGGGGGGTGAGCACTTCGCCTGGCCGATTGGCCGCAAGCGCTTCAAAATGCTGCTGCTGGTCGGCAAGCTGCGCAAATTCCTGCTCGAGCAAAAGGTCGACATCATCCACGCCCGTTCGCGCGTGCCTGCGTGGATCGCTTATCTCGCGTGGCGCGGCATGAACCCGGCCACGCGCCCGCGTTTCGTCACCACAGTGCATGGCCTGTATGGCGTCAATCGCTACAGCCGCATCATGACGCGAGGCGAACGGGTAATTGCGGTGTCGAATACCGTGCGTGAATACATCCTGCGCGAATACCCTGACACGCCAGCGGAGCGCATTCAGGTGATTCATCGCGGTGTCGAGAGTACGGCCTATCCGCATGGCTGGAAACCCGACCCGGCCTGGCAGCAGGCGTTTTTTGCCCAGTTTCCGCAAGCGGCCGGCAAGCTGCTGCTCACCCTGCCCGGTCGCATCACGCGACTGAAAGGGCACGAAGACCTGATCGAATTGATTGCGCGGCTGAAGCGACGCGGACTGCCCGTGCATGGCCTGATCGCCGGTGGCGCGTCTGCGTCCAAGCAGCGCTATCTGCACAAACTACGCTACCGGGTACGCAGCACAGAACTGGAAAATGACATCAGTTTTACCGGCCAGCGCGACGATCTGAAAAACATCTTGGCGATATCGAACCTGGTGCTATCGCTGTCCACCCAGCCCGAATCGTTTGGTCGCACCACGCTGGAGGCGCTGCAGCTGGGCGTGCCGACAGCCGGTTACGACCACGGCGGCGTGGGGGAAATTTTGCGGACGGTTTATCCGGCGGGGTTATTGCCTCTTGGCAACATCAACGACGCCTTCCAGCGGGTCGCGCAGCTGCTGCAATCCCCCCCAGCGGTTCCGGCTGGCGACTTTTTTCCGCTGCAGGAGATGCTGGACCAAACGCTGGATCTTTACGAACAGCTGGCGCGCACACTGCGCCGCTAAAGGCTCACGACGACCCTGGCTGGTATTCCGGCATCCAGGCTTTTAACTGCTTTTTGACTGTTGCTTCGTCGTACGGATCAGCCTGCGCCAGCCAGGCCAGACATTCGGCATGCCAGTCCGCATTAGCCGCGCGCGCCTTGGCCACGCGCAATTTGGGATGCGGCGTGGACAAGGTCGATTCGTCGTCGGCCAGCAATTCTTCATAAAGCTTTTCGCCGGGGCGCAGGCCGGTGTATTCGATGCGAATACGCGTTTCGTCCGCGCCCGACAGGCGAATCATGAGGCTGGCCAGCTCGGCAATTTTTACCGGCTCGCCCATGTCGAGCACGAAGATCTCGCCGCCCTCGCCCATCAGTCCGGCCTGCAACACCAGTTGCGCGGCTTCGGGGATCGACATGAAATAGCGCGTGATGTCGGGGTGCGTCACCGTCACCGGCCCGCCCGCCTCGATCTGCTGCTGGAACTTGGGGATCACGCTGCCCGACGAGCCGAGCACATTACCGAAACGCACCGACACAAAACGCGTGCCGCTCGCTTGCTGCATCGCCTGACAGGCCATCTCGGCCAGCCGCTTGGTCGCCCCCATGACATTGGTCGGGTTGACCGCCTTGTCGGTGGAAATCATCACGAACTTGCCCACCCCGTTCGCCTGCGCGGCAGCGGCGACCACCTGCGTGCCCAGCACGTTGTTGCGCACCGCTTCCCAGGCATTGGCGTTCTCCATCAACGGCACATGCTTGTAGGCAGCGGCATGGAACACCACGGCGGGCCGATGCTCAGCCATCACCCGGTTCACCCAGACAGCGTTCTTGACGTCGCCGATCACCGGCACGATCTGCATGTTGGGAAAGCGCTGGGGCAGTTCCTGTTCCATCGAATACAGGGCCAGTTCGGACTGCTCGAACAACACCAGTTTGCCGGGTGCAAATCGCGCAATCTGACGGCACAGTTCAGACCCGATTGATCCGCCCGCGCCCGTCACCATAACAACTTTACCCGTCAGCAATTGATGCAGGCCGCTGTCGTCGAGCGCCACTGCATCGCGCCCCAGCAGGTCATCCAGTTCGATGCTGCGCAAACTGGCCACGGACACCCGCCCCGCCACCAAGTCTTCGAGCGACGGAATCGTCAGCACATTCAATCCGGCCTCGGTACTCAACTGGGTGATGCGCTTGCGCACTTCGTGGGCGGCCGATGGCAGCGCCAGCACAATGTCCTGCACATCCATCTTGCGGGCGTGGATCGCCACCTCATCCAGTGCCCCCAATACCGGGATGCCCTGCACCAGCCGGCGCTGCTTGTCGCGGCTGTCGTCGAGCAGTCCCACCACATGAAAGCCAGCGGGGTTACGTGCCAGTTCGCGCAGCAAGAAATCCGCCGCCGAACCCGCCCCTACCACCAGCACCGGGCGGCTGGAAGGATGCAACACACTGGCGAGGCGATGCTCTTTCCACGCGCGGTAGGCCAGCCGGCTGCCGCCCATCACGATCAACAACAGCAGCGGATCGAGTATCAGCACCGAACGCGGTACCACGGCGCTGATGCGGAACAGGATCAACACCACCGGCACCATCACCGCCGCCAGCCCCACCGCCATCACGATACGCTTGAGATCGGGCAGGCTGGCAAAGCGCCAGATGCCGCGATACAGGCCAAAGCGCCAGAACACGACAGCCTGCAACGGCACGACCCAAACCAGCGTGGACAGCGCATCAGCCTGATACTCTGGCGGCACGGCGAGATTAAAGCGAAGCCAGTAGGCGCCCAGCCAGGCCAGCGCAGCGACCAGAATATCGTGCAGGATGATCGCAAGACTACGAGGATTAAGATTCATTACGGGATCGGTTCCAGCGTCGGTCGATAGCCAGAAAAACAAGCAGATAAAGTGCGGCCGCCAGTATAAGTAGAGAAGCCGTGCGCTGCGGCATATGCAGCAGCGCAAACGCCAAACCGGCGCTTGCCAGCATCAGCGCATACGCTGCCCAGGCCAGCTGGCGATGCGACGCCCCCAGCAACACCACGCGCTGATAATAATGCGATCGATGCGCCCGCCAGATTTTTTCGCCACGCAGCCCGCGGCGCACCAGGGTCACACTGGCATCGACGATAAATGGCGAAAACACCAGCAAGGGAAACAGCCATGGCCATACGCCTTGCCGCGCGCCGAATATTCCAAGCGTGGCAGCCAGAAACCCTAGGGGAATCGAACCGGCGTCGCCCATGAATATCCGCGCGGGGGGGAAGTTGAAGCGCAGAAAAGCCAGCGCCGCCGCTGCAATTGCCGCACACAGCGCCGCCAGTTCTGGCGCACCGCCGCTCCATGCCGCCAACGCCAGCGCGCCGAAGCCGATGGCCGCCATGCCGCCCGCCAAGCCGTCCGCGCCATCCATGAAGTTATACAAATTGGTCATCCACACCACTGCCAGCGTTGCCAGCAGCAGGCCCCATCCGCCAAGTCCCAACGCCAGCAGGACGGCCCCTGCCGCAACAAAATGTGCCAGAAAGCGCAACGCCACCGGCAGCCCCCGCACATCGTCCAGCACCGACAGTGCAGCCAGCGCAAACGCCGCCAGCATCACCGGCGCCAAGCTCGCACTTGCCAGCCACACCGAGGCAGCGGCCACGCCCGCCATGATGCCCAGCCCGCCGATACGCGGCGTCGGTGTCGCGTGCAGCGA
>NCCT01000140.1 GCA_002279795.1 Hydrogenophilales bacterium 12-61-10 | reverse complement strand
GCTGTGCTCTTCGTTGCCGCACTCGCCCAGGGTGGCGCGGCAATCAACGTGCACCTTGCGGATTTCACCCGAACGCAGACGCAACTGGGCGTAGCTGCCTTCGCGCGCCAGCAACTGGACCGAGGTACCGGCCGAGCGCGCGATCTGCGCGCCCTTGCCCGGCATCATCTCGACGCAGTGCACCGTGCTACCGACCGGGATGCTGCGCAGCGGCAGGCAGTTGCCGGCCTTGATCGGCGCCTCAGCACCGTTCAACAGCTGCGCGCCCACCGCGATACCGCGCGGCGCAATGATGTAACGACGCTCGCCATCGGCATAGCACAACAGGGCCAGATGGGCGGAACGGTTCGGGTCATATTCCAGGCGCTCGACCTTTGCGGGAATGCCGTCCTTGTTGCGACGGAAATCGACCACGCGGTAATGCTGCTTGTGGCCGCCACCCTTGTGGCGAACCGTGATATGACCGTTATTGTTGCGGCCCGATCCGCGCTTTTTCGGCTCGAGCAGGGCTGCGACCGGCTTGCCTTTGTGCAGGCCGGGCGTAACGACTTTGACGACCGCACGACGGCCGGCAGAGGTGGGTTTGACTTTAATCAATGCCATGATTTTCTCCCTTACTGACCGGACGCGAAGTCGATGTCCTGACCCGGCTTCAGGGTGACATACGCTTTCTTCCAGTTGTCACGGCGACCCATGACACGACCGGAGCGCTTGACCTTGCCCTTGACGTTCAGCACCTGCACACCCGTCACTTCAACCTTGAACAGGTTGGCAACGGCTGCGCCAATTTCCTGCTTGGTTGCGTCGGGCAACACACGAAAAACAACCTGATTCAGCTTGTCGGCCACACGCGTGCTCTTTTCGGAGATCACCGGCGCGAGAATGACTTTGAGCAGACGCTCCTGACTGATCGCACTCATCACACCATCTCCTCAAACTGCTTGACCGCCGCCTTGGTGATCAGCACGTTGCCAAATTTGACCAGACTCCACGGATCAGCCTGATGCGGCTCGACCACGTAGACGTTCGGCAGATTGCGCGAAGACAACCACAGATTGTCATCCACGCTGTCCGCAATGATCATGACCTTGCCATAGCCCATCGACTTGAGCTTGTTGGCAAGCAGCTTGGTCTTGGGCGAATCGATTCCCAGACTCTCTACGACCTTGAGCTTGCCATCGCGCGCCAGCTGCGACAGGATCGTCGCAAGGCCCGCGCGGTACATCTTGCGGTTCACCTTGTGGGTGAAATTCTCGTTCGGCTTGTTCGGGAAAGTCACACCACCGCCACGCCAGATCGGGCTTGAGGTACGGCCGGAACGCGCACGACCGGTACCCTTTTGACGCCACGGCTTGTGGGTGGAGGCCGTCACTTCGGCACGCGTCTGCTGCGCGCGGTTTCCGCTGCGCGCATTGGCCTGGAATGCGGTCACCACCTGATGCACCAGCGCCTCGTTGTAGTCGCGACCAAAGGTTTCGTCGGAAGCGGCCACACTGGTCACTTGCTGACCCTGGTCATTAATGACGGTCAAATCCATTAGGCACCCCCTTTCACTGCCGGGCGCACCACGACATGACCACCCTTGGAACCCGGAACGGCACCCTTCAACAGCACCAGCCCACGCTCCGCATCCACACGCACAACCTCGAGATTCTGCTTGGTGCAGGTCACCGCACCCATATGGCCGGACATGCGCTTGCCCGGGAACACGCGACCCGGATCCTGCGCCATACCGATGGAGCCCGGCACGTTGTGCGAGCGCGAGTTGCCATGGGTGGCTCGCTGCGACTTGAAGTTGTGACGCTTGATGGTGCCCGCAAAGCCCTTGCCCTGCGTCACACCGGTAACATCCACCTTCTGCCCTGCCTGCAGCACCGCTACAGAAACCGCGGCACCGGCCTGGTACTGGGCAGCAACGTCTGCAGGCACGCGAAACTCGCGCAGCAACTCGCCCGCGTCCACGCCCGCCTTGGCGTAATGTCCGGCTTCCGATTTATTGACACGGCTATTACGGCGGCTGCCATAGGCAACCTGCACAGCGGAATAACCGTCGTTTTCTGGCGTGCGCACTTGCGTCACACGATTGTTTGACATTTCCAGCACCGTCACCGGAACGGACGCACCGTTCTCGGTAAAAATGCGGGTCATGCCGACCTTGCGGCCAACGAGCCCGATACTCATCTTTGTATTTCCTATCTCAAGCCGGCAGCCGAAGCCACGGACAAGGGTTTTAGGTGCCGATTGCAATTGACCGGCGACTATTGGTACAACTGAAGGGGCGGCAGTATACCCAAGCCGCCCGCTTTTTACAACTTGATTTCGACGTCGACGCCAGCCGGCAGGTCCAGCTTCATCAGGGCATCGACCGTCTTGTCGGTCGGGTCCATGATGTCCATCAGACGGCGATGGGTGCGGATCTCGAACTGGTCGCGCGACGTCTTGTTGACGTGCGGGGAACGCAACACATCAAAACGCTCGATCGAGGTCGGTAACGGGACCGGGCCCTTGACCACGGCGCCGGTACGCTTGGCCGTCTCCACGATTTCGAGCGCGGACTGGTCGATCAGTTTGTAGTCAAACGCCTTCAGACGGATGCGGATTTTCTGGTTTTGCATTATTAAGCCTTACTCTTCGATCTTGGCCACGACACCCGCACCGACGGTACGACCGCCTTCGCGGATGGCGAAACGCAGACCTTCGTCCATGGCGATCGGCTGAATCAGCGAGACTTTGATGCTGACGTTGTCGCCAGGCATCACCATCTCGGTGCCCGCCGGCAGTTCGATGCTGCCCGTGACGTCGGTGGTGCGGAAATAAAACTGCGGACGGTAGCCGTTGAAGAACGGGGTGTGACGACCCCCTTCGTCCGACAGCACGTAGATCTCGGCAGAGAACTTGGTGTGCGGCTTGATGGAGCCGGGCTTGGCCAGAACCTGGCCACGCTGGACTTCTTCACGCTTGGTGCCGCGCAGCAGGACGCCGACGTTGTCGCCTGCCTGACCTTGGTCGAGCAGTTTGCGGAACATTTCGACGCCGGTGCAGGTGGTCTTGACGGTGGGGACGATACCGACGATTTCGATTTCTTCGCCAACTTTGATGACGCCGCGCTCGACACGACCGGTGACGACGGTGCCGCGACCGGAGATGGAGAAGACGTCTTCAACCGGCATCAGGAAGGGCTTGTCGATGGCGCGCTCGGGCTCGGGGATGTAGTTGTCGAGGGCGTCGGCCAGTTTCATGATGCTGGGCTCGCCGATGTCGCTCTGGTCGCCTTCAAGGGCCTTCAGGGCGGAACCGATGATGATGGGGGTGTCGTCGCCGGGGAAGTCGTACTTGGACAGAAGCTCACGGATTTCCATTTCGACGAGCTCGAGCAGTTCGGCGTCGTCGACCATGTCGGCCTTGTTCATGTAGACGATGATGTAGGGCACGCCAACCTGACGGGCCAGCAGGATGTGCTCGCGGGTCTGGGGCATGGGACCGTCGGCGGAGGACACGACGAGAATGGCGCCGTCCATCTGGGCCGCACCGGTGATCATGTTCTTGACGTAGTCGGCGTGACCCGGGCAGTCGACGTGGGCGTAGTGACGCTTGGCGGTCTCGTACTCGACGTGGGCGGTGTTGATGGTGATGCCGCGCGCTTTCTCTTCGGGCGAGGAATCAATCTCATCATACTTCTTGGCCGCTCCGCCAAATTTCTTCGACAGAATGGTGGTGATCGCCGCGGTCAAGGTGGTCTTGCCGTGGTCAACGTGTCCAATGGTGCCAACGTTTACGTGCGGTTTCGTCCGCTCGAATTTTTCCTTAGCCATTT
>NCCT01000139.1 GCA_002279795.1 Hydrogenophilales bacterium 12-61-10 | reverse complement strand
GGTCGGCGCTGGGGTCAGGGCGGAAGTCGCCTTGCGCGTTGCGCTGGAGCTTCTGAGCGACCTCCGTCATAGCCTTGCTTGTCTCGACGATCACCGCGTGGCGGGTCTCAGCGTCAAGGTCGAGGTTTCGATTACGGATCATGGCGTCCGCGATCGGGCCGAACCGCTGGTCGAGGCTGTCGGCAATCTGAGCCTCAGTCCCGATCTTCAATGAGAGTCCACCACCGGCGGCCCTTGCGTTGTCTTCAAGAACCTTCGCCCAGATCGCGGGCGCCCCAGGGTCGTCCTCCAGACTCTCCGCAAAGGCCCTGTAGGCATCACCGGCAAGGGCGACGACTTGCCTGTAGGTGAGCCTTGCGGGGCCACGGCGGATGGCCTCCCAACTCGCTATCAATTCGGCATGGGCGGGAACGTATCGGGCCTTGGCCTCGCGCTTATCTTTCGTCCGCAGTGAGACTTGGACCACGTCGCCCATCGTTACCGTGGTGGTCGTCTCACCAATCGGAAGGGCGACTCGACGGCCTTTAGCCCGGGCTCGGATGTCGGCCGGGACCTTGATGCGGAGGGAGTAGGAGCCCGACTTCGGGTCCTTCCAGGGTTGAGACATTCTAAGCACCGGTGTGAGGCTCCAGGGTGAAGTGGAGCAGTCTCAAACCCTTGCATGATCTCAACTAATTGGGAAACCAGCAAAAATGCTGGTGCTGCGAGAGAGGATTGAACTCTCGACCTCACCATTACCAATGGTGTGCTCTACCACTGAGCTACCGCAGCAGGATCGTCGGCCAGAGTGTCCTGCGGTCGCCGGGGCGAGGGGCAGGGCGGGCGTCGTTCCGAAGCGGCGTCCTGATGCCACAAGCGCCGGGTGGACGCAACCCACATCGTCGCGCCATGGCCGAGATGGTCCCGTCCCTGCGGTCGGCCGTCGGCGCATGCCGGCCCGCCCGCGTTCAATCGGGCAGCAGCAGCCGCGGGTCGATGCGGAAGAGGCGGGCGTCGCCGAGGAGATGGGCGCTGTAACCGGCGCCGAGCAGCGGGCGAAAGGCTTCGTCGCGCAGGTTCAGTCCGCCGGCATAGGCGCCCATCGCCGGCATGACGCAGCGCCGCGCCGAGAGCGCGAAGCAGCGCCGCCGCAGCGCCCGCCCGCGCATCCTGATTTTGGCGGCCGGATGAAGATGGCCGGCGATCTCGAGGCCCGTCTCCCGCGCATCGGGCTCATGGCGCAGGGTGACGCCGCGAAGATCGACCGTCGCGGCGCTGTCTCCGCCCATCGCCGCGCTGATCTGCGGGTCGTGATTGCCGGTCACCCAGAGCCAGTCGCGGCCCGCCTGCAGCCGCAGCAGCGTCGCGCGGCTGTCTTCGCCGAGGCGGATCTCCGCCTCGCGGTCATGAAAACTGTCGCCGAGCGCGATGATGCGGGTCGGCGCATGGCGGGCGATCGCGGCCGCAAGCCACCGCACGTCCTGACCTTCGACGCCATACTCGACCATGACCCAGACAAAACCGGCAATCAGTGCGGCCGCAGAAGGACTGGGCATTCCCTGAAAAAAGCGCTTGTCGGTTACGGTTTCGAGCTGGGTATTGAAGCGGGCCAGCCGCAACGCTGCGCCTGCACAGTAAACAAAAGCCGCAATCCAGCCGAATTTGCCCAGACTTTGCAGAGCGAACACATAAATAACCAGCGCAGGCGCAACGCCGAACGAAACCATGTCGGACAAACTGTCGTATTCAGCGCCAAATGCGCTTTGCGTATGGGTCATGCGGGCAACCCGTCCATCCAGACCGTCGAGCACCATGGCGATGAAAATAGCTACGGCGGCGTGCTCGAAGCGTCCGTTCATCGCCTGCACCACCGCATAAAAGCCTGCGAACAGGGCGCCCGTTGTAAACAGGTTCGGAAGCAAATAGATGCCACGGTCGCGCATGCGGGTACGCGACAAATCGGCTTTACGGTGTTGGAGTTCGGGCATAAGAAGAAACTATTACCAGCGTGCCAATATGGTACGCCCGCCAGTCACTTTCTGGCCAATTGAAACCTCTGCGCGCGCCGACGTGGGCAAGTAGACATCCACCCGCGAACCAAAGCGGATAAAGCCGTAACGCTGGCCTCGGGCCAGTTTGTCCCCGATGCGTACGTAGCACAGGATGCGCCGCGCGATCAGGCCCGCAATCTGCACCGAGGTGACATCGCCGTGTGGCGTCTGGATCCACAAGGCATTGCGCTCGTTTTCGGTCGAAGCCTTGTCGAGATCGGCATTCACAAAACTGCCCGGCATGTACCAGACCCCTTTGATCTCGCCATCCACCGGACTCTTGTTGGAGTGAACGTTGAACACATTCATGAATACGCTGATTTTGAGCGCATCGCGATCAAGATAGGCATCACGCACCTTTTCCACTGCGACGATACGGCCGTCAGCAGGCGAAATCACCGCATCGGCGTCGCTTGGCGGCACGCGCGCCGGATCGCGAAAAAATTGAAGCGCAAAAACCGCCCAGATCCAGAATGGAACCGACCAGGCGCCAAGAAAAATCGTGGCCAGAATTGCAGCAGAAAACGCGGCCAGCAAGACCAGCCAGCCCTCGCGGGCAATCAGGGGATGTGTCATAAGTTCGGTTCGGTGAGCGATGCCATGTAAAAAATAAAGGGGTGAAGCACGCGGGCAAACTGCCCTTGCGCCTCACCCCTGAAACCTGACGCGAATCAGTTTTTCGATTGATCGACCAGCTTGTTCTTGCTGATCCACGGCATCATCGCACGCAGCTTGGCACCGACCACTTCGATCGGATGCTCGGCATTCAGGCGGCGGCGGGCGGTCATCTCGGGGTAGTTAGTGCGGCCTTCGAGGATGAACTGCTTGGCGTAATTGCCGTTCTGGATGTTGTCCAGACATTCTTTCATCGCGGCCTTGGACTGCGCGTTGATGATCTTGGGGCCGGTCACGTATTCGCCGTATTCGGCGTTGTTGGAGATCGAGTAGTTCATGTTGGCGATGCCGCCTTCGTACATCAGGTCGACAATCAGCTTCAGTTCGTGCAGACACTCGAAGTAGGCCATTTCCGGCGCGTAGCCCGCTTCGGTCAGGGTTTCGAAGCCGGCCTTCACCAGGTCGACGCAGCCGCCGCACAGCACGGCCTGT
>NCCT01000138.1 GCA_002279795.1 Hydrogenophilales bacterium 12-61-10 | reverse complement strand
CACGCAGTATGTGCAGCGGGCCAACCGGGCCGAGGCGCGCACCATGCTGCTGGAGAACGCCCAGTTTCTGGAGCGCAATTTCACGACGGCCAACCGCTACGATATGCAGAGTGATGGATTGACGGCGATCAATAATGCAGCGCTTCCCAGAACTCAAAGTCCGGCCAGTGGCGCTGCCAAATACAACATCACGGTCTCCATGTGCGCAGCCCCGGCGCAGGATTTTGAACTATCGGCCACGCCGACTGGCTCGATGGCAGGCGACTCCTGCGGCACGCTGAAGCTGACGAATACCGGCCGGCAGGGAGCGGCAGGGCAGTGGTCACCCAATGCGTCAGTCGCCGACTGCTGGGGCAAGTAAGCGATCCCTGCATGACGTTCTGGAACGAACCCGCCCTGCAGGAGGTGGGAGCGGTTTCTAGAGGCCCTTGGGCAGAGGAAAGCCCACGTTCTCCTGCACGCCTGACAGGTTTTCCACGGCACCCACGCCGCATTGCCCCAAGCGCGCAATGACGTCCTGAACTAGCACTTCCGGCGCCGACGCGCCCGCCGTCACGCCGACGCGTTGTTTGCCGGCGATCCATTGCGGATCGATTTCACTGGCATTGTCGACCATATAGGCCGTCACGCCCAGGTTCTGCGCAACTTCCCTCAGCCGATTCGAATTCGAACTAGTCGGCGACCCCACCACAATCACCACATCGCATTGCGGCGCCAGTGCCTTGACCGCGTCCTGCCGATTCTGCGTGGCATAGCAGATGTCGTCCTTCTTCGGGCCGGTAATGTGTGGAAAACGTGCACGCAAGGCATCAACCACACGCGCGGCATCATCAACCGATAGCGTGGTCTGGGTGACATAGGCGAGCTTGTCGGGATCACAGACCTGAAGGCTGGCGACATCCTCCGGCGTTTCGACCAGGTACATGCCATCGTCCGACTGCCCCAGCGTGCCCTCGACCTCGGGATGGCCTTTGTGGCCGATCATCACGATCTCGAATCCCTTGTCGCGCATCTTGCTGACTTCGACGTGGACCTTGGTGACGAGCGGGCAGGTGGCGTCGAACACGTTGAGTCCGCGCGCGTCGGCTTCGGCGCGCACGGCTTGCGAGACGCCGTGGGCGCTGAAGATGACGGTTGCGCCCGCCGGGACATCGGCCAGCTCGTCGACAAAAATCGCGCCTTTGGTTTTAAGGTCGTTGACAACGAAGGTGTTGTGGACGACTTCGTGGCGCACGTAAATCGGTGCGCCGAATTTTTCCAGGGCACGTTCGACGATGGCAATGGCACGGTCGACGCCGGCGCAGAAACCGCGTGGGTTGGCGAGCAGGATGGTGGGATGCATGGGCGTTTTTTTGCTAGAGGATGTCGACAATTTCGACTTCGAATTCGATGGATAAATCGGCGAGCGGATGGTTGAAGTCGACCTTAACCGCATCGTCAGCCACTTCCAGGATGTGTCCGGCCAGGGTTTCGCCGTTGGGCATGGCGAATTCGACCAGTTGATCAACTTCGAGCGTGATGTCGGCGGGCACATCGGTTTTGGGCAGGGTCTGGATCAGGTCGGGCCGGCTGTCGCCAAAAGCTTGCCAGGGTTCGAGCAGAAACACGTGGCGTTCGCCGGGCACCAGGTCCAGCAGCCATTGCTCCAGGGTCGGCGCAAGCGTGCCGTCGCCGAGGGTGAGGGTTTCGGGCGCGGCATCGTAGAAGTTCGAGATGACGTCGTCGCCGCCACGCGGGCGCAGGGCGTAGCGCAGCGTGAAGGTGTCGCCCGGGTTGAGCGTGCGGGCGTTCATGCGGGCTTGTCCAGCGCGGCCGGTTTGCCGGTGAGGCTGTCCCAGATCAACAGGCCAGCGCCGATGGTGATGGCGGAGTCGGCGACATTGAAAGCGGGCCAGGCAAAGCTGCGGTAATGGAAATACAGGAAATCCACCACATGCCCAAGCGCCACGCGGTCGATCACGTTGCCGAGCGCGCCGCCCAATAACAAGGCGAGGGCGAAGGCCATGCGGGGTTGCCCTGCGTGGTGCCTGAGCAGGCGCACGATGATGACGGTGGCGATGACGCCGATGGCGATGAAAAACCAGCGTTGCCAGCCGCCTGCATCCGCCAGAAAGCTGAACGCCGCGCCGGTGTTGTAAACCAGTACCAGCGAGAAAAACGGCAGCACCGGCACGACTTCCTGATAGACCAGCAGTGCGATGCCGAGCCATTTGCGCATGGCGGGACTGATGAAATCAAGCATGGTTGCGCACCTCGCCTGCGGTCGTCAGGTTGCTGACGCAGCGCCCGCACAGGCCGGGGTGGTCGGCGTGCGTATCGACGTCGTCGCGGTAGTGCCAGCAGCGTTCGCACTTTTTTGCGGCGCTCGGCGTGACGTCGATGCGGTCGGAATCGCTTGCCAGCAGGCGTGCCTGCGAGGTGATCAGGACAAAGCGCAGGTCATCGCCCAGTGGTGCCAGCAGTGCGTGGGTGGCAGGGCTGGCGTGCAGGGTGATTTCGGCCTGCAACGACGAGCCGATGCCGCCGGCCGCGCGCACGGTTTCCAGGTCCTTTTGCACCTCGGCGCGGACGGTGCGGATGCGTGTCCAGCGGTCGAGCAGGTCGGCCGTGTCGGCCTGTTCCGGGAGCGTGTGCCAGGTGTGCAGAAAGACCGAATCGTCGCCCGCCAACTGCGTCCACACTTCTTCGCCGGTGAACGACAGAATCGGTGCCATCCAGCGCGCCAGCGCATGGGTGATGTGGAACAGCGCATTCTGCGCGGCGCGGCGTGCACGACTGTCGGCGCCGCTGGTGTAAAGGCGATCTTTCAGAATGTCGAGGTAGAAGCCGCCGAGGTCTTCCGAGCAAAAGGCCTGCAGCTTTTGCGCAACGAAATGGAATTCGTAGGCGTTGTAATGCGCCTGCAGCTCGCCTTGCAGCTGGCGGGTCAGCGCCAGCGCGTAGCGGTCGATTTCCAGCCAGTCTGCCACCGGCAGCGCATGCGCCTGCCGATCGAAGTCCGACAGGTTGGCGAGCAGGAATTTCAGTGTGTTGCGGATGCGGCGATAACTTTCCACCACACGCTTGAGAATCTCGTCGGAGATGGTCAACTCGCCGGAGTAGTCGGTGGTCGCCACCCACAGCCGCAGGATGTCGGCGCCGTATTGATCCATCACCTTTTGCGGGGCGATGACATTGCCTTTCGACTTGCTCATCTTGTGGCCCTTGCCATCGACGACGAAGCCGTGGGTGAGCAGCGCCTTGTAGGGCGCGTGGCCGTCGGTTGCGCAGCCGGTGAGCAGGCTCGACTGGAACCAGCCGCGATGCTGGTCCGAGCCTTCCAGATAGAGATCGGCAGCGGGTTGATTAGGCTCGGCGCGCGCGAGTTCGGGACGGCGCTTCAACACGCAGGCGTGGGTGACGCCGGAGTCGAACCATACATCAAGCGTGTGGCCGGTCTTGTTGTAGTGCGCCGCGTCATCGCCCAGCAATTCGGCCGGGTCGAGCGCGAACCAGGCCTCGATGCCCGCCTGTTCGACGCGCTGGGCGACCACTTCGAGCAACTCCAGGCTGCGCGGGTGCAGCGCGCCGGTTTCCTTGTGGGTGAAAAACGGCATCGGCACGCCCCAGTTGCGCTGGCGTGACACGCACCAGTCGGGCCGGTTCTTGATCATCGCCTCCAGCCGCGCGCGGCCCCAGGCGGGGAAGAACTGCGTGTGCTCGACCGCAGTCAGCGCCTGCGCACGCAAGCTGCCCCGACCGTCCGCACCTGCCGTCTCCATCCCGATAAACCACTGCCGGGTGGCGCGGAAAATGATTGGCGTCTTGTGCCGCCAGCAATGCGGGTAGCTGTGCAGCAGTTTGGCGTGCGCCAGCAGGTTGCCGCTGGTTTGCAGCGTCTCGACTATCAACGGGTTGGCTTGCCAGATGCTCATGCCGCCGACCAGCGGCACGGTGGCGTAGAAGCGGCCATCATCGCCTACCGGGTTGTCGACCTTGAGGCCGTAGCGGCTGCCGACCACGTAGTCGTCGAGGCCGTGGCCGGGCGCGGTGTGGACGGCGCCGGTGCCGGCGTCGGCGGTGACGTGGTCGCCGACGATGACCGGCACCTGGCGTTCCTGGAAGGGATGCCACAGCAGCGTGCCTTCGAGCGCCTGGCCGGTGGTGTGCGCAATGACCTCGGCACCGTCGCTCAATTCATAGCGTGCCAGCGCGGCTTCGCGCAGGCTGTCGGCCAGAATCAGCAGGCCTTTGGCGGTGCGCACCAGCGCATATTGAAAATCGGGATGCAACGCCACCGCCTGGTTGGCGGGCAGGGTCCACGGCGTGGTGGTCCAGATGACGATCTGGACGGGTTCGTCGATGGCGGCGAGATCAAACCGTTGCGCGAGGTCGGCGCGGTCGGCCACGGCAAAGCCGACATCGATCGCCGGCGAGGTCTTGTCTTCGTATTCGACCTCGGCTTCGGCCAGCGCAGAACCGCAATCGACGCACCAGTGCACCGGTTTCGCGCCCTGATATAAATAGCCGGCCTTAGCCGCGGCACAGTTCGCGGAACTGGGCGGGCGGAATCGCCTTGCCGTGGGTTTTTTCCACCTGCAGCTCGATCGGCAATCCGTGGCAATCCCAGCCCGGCACGTACGGCGCGTCGAAGCCGGACAGCGTCTTGGCCTTGACGATGATGTCCTTCAGGATCTTGTTGACCGCGTGGCCGATGTGGATGTCGCCGTTGGCGTAGGGCGGGCCGTCGTGCAGGATGAACTTGGGGCGCCCAGCCGCCGCCTGGCGGATCGCTTCGTAGCGCTTTTGCTCCTGCCAGCTTTTGACCCAGCCGGGTTCGCGCTTGGCGAGGTCGCCGCGCATCGGGAAGGGCGTGTCGGGAAGGTTGAGCGTGCTTTTATAGTCAGGCATGGTGGGTATTCAGGTAGTGTTTTGCGTTGTCGACGTCGCGGCCGATTTGGGCAACCAGCGTGTTGAGGTCGGGGTATTTGGCTTCGTCGCGCAGCTTATGCAGAAAGTCCACGCGCAGACGGCGGCCGTAAATGTCGGCGTTGAAATCGAATAAATGCACTTCGAGCACCGGCGCCGCATCGGGGTTTTTCACCGTGGGGCGCTTGCCGAGGCTGGCCACGCCGGGCAAGGGCGCGCCGTTAAGGCCCGACACCTGCACCGCGAAAATCCCCATCAGCGGCGGCCGGTTGTGCTTGAGCTGGATGTTGGCGGTGGGAAAGCCGATGTCGCGCCCCAGCTTGTCGCCGTGCTCCACCCGTCCGGAAATGCTGTAGGGCCGGCCGAGCAGTTGCGCGGCATGCGCCAGTTCGCCTGCGGCGAGCGCCTGCCGCACGGCGGTGGACGAAGCGCGTTCGCCGGCGATTTCCACGGTCGGCAGAAACTCGGCGTCGAAACCGAGCGACGCCCCGGCCTGCGCCAGCAGCGCGAAGTCGCCGGTACGCCTGGCACCGTAGCGGAAATCGTCGCCTACCAGCACGTAGCGCGCCTGCAGGGTGCACCCCAGCACCTGCTCGATAAAAGCATCGGCGGTCAGCGTCGAGAACGCCCGGTCGAAGTGGAAGACGTGGAGGCGGTCGACGTCAAGCTGGCGCAGACGTTCGGCCTTCTCGCGAAGGCTCGACAAGCGGGCGGGTGCTTGTTCGGGGGTGAAAAACTCGCGCGGGTGCGGCTCGAAACTCACCACGCAGCTCGGCAGGCCACGCGTCTGCGCCACGTCCTGCAGGCGGGCAAGCATGGCCTGATGCCCGAGATGCAGGCCGTCGAAGTTGCCGATGGTGACTGCGTGGGGGGTGCCGAGGGAGCGAAAACCGTGGGTGATGCGCATGGAGGTGCAGCGTGCGGCGATGCGGAAAAAGGCGCTTATTCTAGCCGATTCAGTGACTTATTAGGCTGCGCGACGGGTGAACTGGCGCGGGCGGAAGCCCATCGCGCCCAGCGCGGCGAAATACAGGGCGACCCCGCCGCCGACCAGCAGCGACAGGCGGATGGCACGGTCCGCAAACCCGGCCGCCAGCCACCATTGCGTGCTGCCCATGGCATAAAACAGCGCCGTCGCCATTAGCAAAACCGCCAGCAGCACACGCCAGATGTAGCTGCCCCAACCCGGTTGCGGTTGGTAGACCCGGTGCTTTTTTAACAGGTGCAGCAGTAATCCGGCATTGAGGCAGGCCGCCAGCCCGATCGACAGCGCCAGTCCCGCGTGCCCCAGGGGTTTGTAAAAAGCCAGGTTCATCAGTTGGGTGACGATCAGGGTAAATACCGCCACCTTGACCGGCGTTTTGATGTTTTGCCGCGCGTAAAACCCGGGCGCCAGCACCTTGACCAGAATCAGCCCCAGCAGTCCCAGGCTATAGGCCAGCAGCGCCTGTTGGGTCATGCGGACATCCAGCGCGGTGAACGCGCCGTAGTGGAACAGGGTGGTGATGAGCGGCACCGCCAGCACCGCCAGCGCGGCGGCGGCAGGAAACGCCAGCATCAAGGTTAAACGGAGGCCCCAGTCGAGCAGCTTGGAGTATTCGGCGGGCGAATCATCGGCGTAGTGCTTGGCCAGGCTGGGCAACAGGATGGTGCCGAGCGCCACCCCCAGCATGCCGGCCGGAAACTCCATCAGCCGGTCGGCATAGTACAGCCACGACACGCTGCCGGTGGCGAGAAAGGACGCAAAAACCGTGTTGATCAGCAAGCTGATCTGCGCGACGGACACGCCGAGCAAGGCCGGCGCCATCAGTCGGGCGACACGGCGGACGCCGGGATCGTTGAAGCGGGTGGTGGGGCGCGGCAGCAGGTCCAGTTTTTTCAGGTGCGGCAGCATCCAGGCCAGTTGCAGCACACCGCCCAGTGCCACGCCCCAGCCCAGCGCCAGCACGGGCGGGTGTACATAGGGCGCGATCCACAGCGCAGCCGCGATCATCGCTACGTTCAGCAGTACCGGCGCAAACGCGGGGACGGAAAACTTGCTGTGGGTGTTGAGGATGCCTGCCGCCAGCGCAACCAGCGAGATAAAGATGATGTAGGGGAATGTGATTTGCAACAGCGTGACGGTGAGGTCGAATTTCTCGCCATCGGCCCGAAAGCCCGGCGCGCTGATATACGCCACCCACGGCGCGCCAAAAATGCCCAGCAGCGCGACGACCACCAGGACCAGCGTGAGCGCGGTCGCCACCTGGTCGACCAGGGTTTTGGTGGCGTCGTGGCCGAGGCGGTTTTTGTACTCTGCCAGAATCGGCACGAATGCCTGGGAGAACGCGCCCTCGGCAAACATCCGCCGCAGCAGGTTGGGAATCTTGAAGGCAACGAAGAAGGCATCGGTCATCATGCCGGCACCAAAGATGCGCGCAATCACGGCATCGCGGACGAATCCCAGAATGCGCGAGAGCAGCGTCATGCTGCTGACCGCGGCGAGAGCTTTAAGTAAGTTCATAGTGGGTCGTGTGGTTTTGCGCGCATTGTGCGGGTCGCGCGGGGGCGCTGCAACTTTGTCGCCAGTCGGCCCGATATTGCCAACTTGATTTTTCACCGGCTTCTTCCGTATAATCGCGGGCTTCGGTGAATTGGCTCCTGTGCAAATGGGTTGCCTGAATTAAATTTATTGCCTTGCGCACTTTTTTGATTGCGGTGCGCAATTCCGAGCGCTGGCTCATGTTGCTGTCGCGCTGGGCGCTGGCTTGACGTGCGCGCTTGCGCGCCTGG
>NCCT01000137.1 GCA_002279795.1 Hydrogenophilales bacterium 12-61-10 | reverse complement strand
GGCCATGCGGCGGAAGTGCTCCAACTGGTAAAGGAACTCAAGTGAATATTGGCAAGGATACCGTGGTCACCATCACCTATATCGTCAAGGATATGGACGGCAAGCTGCTGGAGGAAAGCGACGAACCGGTCAGCTATCTGCACGGCGGTTACGACAACATTTTCCCGCTGGTGGAACAGGCGCTGGAAGGCAAGGCCGTCGGCGACACCGTCGAGCTCAAGCTGCAGCCGGCCGATGCATTCGGCGAATTCGAGGAAGATCTGGTGCGGCTGGAACCGCGCGAGTCCTTTCCCGCCGACATCGAAATCGGCATGCAATTCGTCGGCTCGCCGGTCGACGGCAGCGAGTAAGTGCTCTACAGCGTGACCGACGTCGCCGAAGACAAGGTGGTGGTAGACGGCAATCACCCTTATGCCGGCCAGGCCGTGCATTTTCAGTGCGTCGTGGCCGACGTGCGTGCGGCGACGGCAGACGAAGTCGCCCATCGTCACGCGCACGGTGCGCACGGCCATCACCATCATTAAGCCGCATGGCGCCGAATCGGATGGTAAAAGGCGCCGGACTGCTAAAATGCCCGGCTGACCTGTTTTTGTGACAGTTTGATAAAGACCACCGATGAAAACCACTTTCCTCGATTTCGAGCAGCCGATTGCGGAGCTCGAAGCCAAGATCGAAGAACTACGCTTTGTGCAGGATGACTCCGCGCTGGATATCTCGGAAGAAATCCGGCGCCTGCAGAAGAAGAGTCAGACGCTGACCAAGGACATCTACGCCAAGCTCAATGCCTGGCAGGTGTCGCAGGTGGCGCGCCATCCCCAGCGGCCGTATACGCTCGACTACGTGCAGGGGCTGTTCACCGATTTCGTCGAACTGCACGGCGATCGCGCCTATGCCGACGATGCCGCGATAGTCGGCGGCATGGCCCGCTTCAACGGCGAGCCGGTGATGGTGATCGGCCACCAGAAGGGCCGCGACACCAAGGAAAAGATCTACCGCAATTTCGGCATGCCGCGTCCCGAAGGCTATCGCAAGGCGCTGCGGCTGATGCGTCTCGCCGAGAAATTCAGCCTGCCGATTTTCACCTTCATCGATACGCCGGGCGCCTATCCCGGAATTGGTGCGGAGGAACGCGGGCAATCCGAGGCGATCGCGCGCAATCTCTATGTGATGGCCGAACTGAAGACGCCGATCGTGTGCACCATCGTCGGCGAAGGCGGCTCGGGTGGCGCGCTGGCGATCGGCGTCGGCGACCGCATGCTGATCCTGCAGTACTCCACTTATTCGGTGATCTCGCCGGAAGGCTGTGCCTCGATCCTGTGGAAGAGCGCCGACAAGGCCTCGGTTGCCGCCGAAACGCTGGGCATTACCGCCGACCGTCTGAAAGCCAATGGGCTGGTCGACCGTGTTGTCGAAGAACCGCTGGGCGGTGCGCAGCGCGACTGGGATGCCATGTTCCAGGCGATGCGCCGCGCCCTGACCGATACCCTCGCCGAATTGCGCAAACAGCCGCTCGACGCCCTGTTGGATACGCGTTACCAGCGTCTGCGGGCGTATGGAAGCTTCAAGGAAATCCCCGTCAAATAAGGCGATCGTTGCAGAGGTGGCGGACGTGCTTGGCCGCCACGTTCCTCCGCACGCGCGACTGACGCTGGCCCTGTCGGGCGGAGTGGACTCGGTCGTTCTGCTGCACGCACTGCTGGCGTTGCGTGCAACGCATCCGTTTCATCTCAATGCGGTTCACGTTCACCATGGCCTGTCGGAGCACGCCGACGCCTGGGCGGATTTCTGTACCGAATTGTGTTCGGCGCATGCGCTTGATCTGACGGTTCATCGCGTGCGGATTGCGCGTGACGATGCGGCGGGTATCGAAGCGGCGGCGCGCCGTGAACGCCAGGCGATTTTTGCTGCGATTGACACCGATTTTTTGCTGACCGCGCACCACCTCAACGATCAGGCGGAAACCCTGCTGCTTCAATTGCTGCGCGGTGCCGGGCCGAAGGGCCTGGCGGCGATGGCGGCGATGCAGGCGCGGCGCGGCTGGCGGGCGCGGCACTGGCGGCCCTTGCTGGGTGTGACGCGCGCTGACTTGCTCGACTATGCGCGCTGGCATCAACTGGCGTGGGTGGAAGACGAAAGCAACCGGGATGCGCGCTACCGGCGTAATGCCTTGCGCCAGTCCGTGCTGCCCTTGTTGAACACTTATTTTCCCGGCGCGGACGCGACGCTGGCTCGTGCTGCCGGTCTGCAGGCCGAGGCGGCCGAACTGCTCGATGACCTGGCGCGACAGGATGCCGCGACGGCGATTGCGGACGCGCGGCTGGATTGTGCGTGTCTCGACGTGCTGTCGAGGCCGCGCGCGCGCAACCTGCTGCGCTACTTCATCGAGCAACACGGCCATCCGCAGCCCAATCAACGGCAGCTCAACGAGGCCCTGCAGCAGTTGCGCGATGCCCGTCAGGATGCCCGCGTGTGCGTCAGTCTGGGGCGCGACGCGCTGTGGCGCTATCGCGGCGGTGCCTACCTGGTGCCCGTGGCGCCTGCCTATGCCGCGCCGGTGCGCTGGCAGGGCGAGGCGGTGCTGCGGGTTCCTGCGGCAGGCGTGGCCATCAGGCTGGAGGCGGCCGATGGCGCCGGCTTGAAGCGGTCCTTGCTGGAGGCGGGCGAGGTGACGCTGGGCGTGCGTCAAGGCGGCGAGCGCCTGCGCCTGCATCCGGGCGGCCCGCACCGCAGCCTGAAAAACCTGTTGCAGGAACACGCCATCCCGCCCTGGCAGCGCGATCATTTGCCGCTGTTATGGTGCAACGGAAAATTGCTGTGGGCAGCGCATATCGGGCTGGATGCCGATGCGCGTGCCGCGCCCGGCGAAGCCGGGGTGCAGCCGGGGCTGGTTGCGGACGGTGAATGCTTCGCAGAGCCCTTTTGTCGACAATAGATGGGGTGGGCAAGGAGGCCTCGTGCTATGCTAGCAGGCTGATTTGCATGGTTTTTTGAACGTTTTATCTATCATTCTGGAGCAACACATGGCTGTCCAACGCACTTTTTCCATTATCAAACCCGATGCCGTCGCCAAGAACGTGATCGGCAAGATCGTCAGCCGCTTTGAGAGCAATGGCCTCAAGGTGGTGGCGTCGAAGATGAAGCACCTGTCGCGCCAGGAGGCCGAAGGTTT
>NCCT01000051.1 GCA_002279795.1 Hydrogenophilales bacterium 12-61-10 | reverse complement strand
GGTGGTTGCACCGTGGGTGCTGGTGCAGGAAGTGCAAGCCAAGCTCGACGCTTGACCGACAAAAAAGCCCGCAAACGCGGGCTTTTTTGTCGGCTTCAAAGGCTCAGGCCGCCAAACTGTCCTTGACCCGCAGCAGGCGCGCATGCGCTTCGGCCGCAACCTCGTTGACGGCGGGATTGCCGACCAGTTTGACCATGATGCCGGGGTCGAGAAACGCCACGGTCACGCCGCCATCGGCATCTTCCCGCACGACCACATTGCAGGGCAGCAGCAAGCCTACATCGGGGTCGGCAGAGATGGCCTGGTGCGCCAGTGGTGGATTGCAGGCGCCGAGAATGCGGTAAGGGCGGCCGTCGACGTTGAGTTTGGCCTTCATCGTGGCCTGCACATCGATGTCGGTCAGCACGCCGAAGCCTTCGGTTTTCAATGCGGCGGTGACTTTCTCCACAGCAGCATCAAATGGGCCGCTGATCTGGGTGTTGAATCCGTAGTCGCTCATGGCAAGACTCCCTGGTCAAAGTGATGAAGTGGGCAAAGTGTGCGCCCGCATAAATACAGCTCGAAAAAAACAACGCCACCATCGAGGTGGCGTATGCCGGATCGCATCAAAAATCAGTGCGATTTTGACGGCTTGTCCTGTTTGGGCGGGGTGATGAACGAACCCACCGGGACCACGACCTGTTTCGGTTTTTTGGGTTTCTTGACTTCCTTGTTACCACGTACCTGGCCTTTTGCCATGATGATTCTCCTTGCTGTGACGACAGAACGTCCGGCTCATGATTGCGCGACAAGCGCATGCACAGACCGGATGGATCATAGGCCGATGCGCGAAGATGGGTGGCTTTAAATTCCGGCTTCCAGGCCGGCGCGAACCCGCATTAGCCACTTAAATCCGGCTGGCCGTCTGCCGCATCACATTTGCCGCAACCTGCATCGCCCATTTCACCGGTGGCGGCAACGGTGCGCCGCCGTGGTCGACCGCCGTTTGCGCATGCCGGGCCTCATCGGCTTTCATCTGCTCGACGACTGCGCGGCTTTTGGCATCGGCATCCGGCAGTTGCTGCAAATGGCCGTCCAGATGGGCTTCGACCTGGCGTTCAGTTTCGACAAGAAACCCCAGATTCCATTTGTCGCCAAGCATCCCGGCCAGCACGCCGATGCCGAATGCGCTGCCAAACCACAGCGGATTCAACAGGCTCTTGCGGCCGCCGAGTTCGTTTATGCGCGTTTCGCACCAGGCCAGGTGATCGGTTTCTTCGCGCGCGGCCTGTTCGAGTTCGTCACGCACGCGCTCATTTTTCGTGGTCAGCGCCTGCCCGGCGTACAGCGCCTGCGCGCAGACTTCGCCGACGTGGTTGACGCGCATCAGCGCAGCTGCGCGGGCGCGTTCGGCTTCGCTCATTTCCGTTTCAGGGCCGGTGCCGGGATAGGGACGACCGGCGTGCGGGTGGGCAAACACAGTGCGCAGGCCGAGGTCGAACGTGGTGATCATCTGGTCAAGTCGGTTCATGGCTATTTCACGTAATAGTTGAAATTCGAGTAGGCCGCTTCATTCACCTTGAACCACTGGAACTCGGTGTCGCGGAATTTTTTCCACGGGCGATAGATGGCGGCGAAGTCGGGATTGATTTTCGCCTCTTCTTCGTAGAGTTCAAAGGTGGCGCGGCGCGCGGCCAGCATCACGTCCTTGGGATAGGGATGCAGCTTGACGCCCTGCCCTACCAGGCGCAGCAACGCGGGCGGATTCTTGGCGTCGTATTGCGCCAGCATCAGCTGATTGGCTTCGGCAGTGGCAACCTCGAACGCTTGGCGGTAGGACTCGGGCAGCGCGCGCCAGCTGGCTTGATTGACATAAAAACTCAGTTGCGGCCCGCCTTCCCACCAGCCGGGATAGTAGTAATGCTTGGCAATTTTCTGGAAGCCGAGTTTTTCGTCGTCATACGGCCCCACCCATTCCGCCGCATCGAGCGCGCCGCGTTCCAGCGCAGGGTAGATGTCGCCGCCAGGCAGGGTTTGCGGCACGGCGCCGAGCCGCGCCATGACCTTGCCGCCGAGACCGGGAATGCGCATTTTCAGGCCCTTGAGGTCGGCCAGCGATTTGATTTCATTGCGGAACCAGCCGCCCATCTGGGTGCCGGTATTGCCGCCGGGAAACTGCAGCACACCGTATTTCGCATACAGCTTGCGCAGCAGTTCAAGGCCGCCGCCCGCGTACATCCAGGCATTCTGCTGGCGTGCCGTGAGGCCGAACGGAACGGCGGTATCGAAGGCCAGCGCCAGGTTCTTGCCGACATAGTAATAGCCGGCCGAGTGACCGCATTCGGCGGTGCCGTTGCCGACCGCGTCGAGCACCTGCAAACCGGGCACCAGATCGCCCGCCGCGAACACGCGGATCAGAAACTTGCCGCCGGTCAGGGCCGCCACGCGTTTGGATAGGGTTTCGGCGGCGCCATAAATGGTATCGAGGCTTTTAGGGAAGCTCGACGCCAACCGCCAGCGGACAACAGGCAACGTGCTCGGTTCGGCTGCGGCAACGGGTGCCGCACTCAGCGGCAGCAGGGCGGCACCTGTTGCCGCCAGAAAATCACGGCGATTGAAACGCATGGGAACTCCGGTTCGCAGGAAAGAGGATACAAGCGCCTAGAATTATAAGGATTCTTGCCCGAGCCACGTTTATGCCGTTCTCTATTCGACTCGCCATGGGACTGGGTGGCGTACCCCCTCACGACAATCATCGCGCCTATCTCTGGGAAAAGCGCCTGCACTGGCCGATGCTGATGGTGTCCCTGCTGGCCCTCCCGGCTTTTTATCTGGGCGAACTGGCGGCCGAACCGCAACTTGTAGCGGCGGGCCACATGCTGGACTGGGTGGTGTTGCTGGCTTTCTCGACCGAGCTGATCCTGATGCTGGGCGTGTCGACGCAGCGCAAGCGGTATCTGGCGCACAACTGGCTGTCGCTTGCCATCATTGCCGCCACGGCCGTCTCGCTGCTGCTGCCGCATTTGCCCGGTGAGCTGTATGCGCTGCTGCGCCTGCTGCGGCTTGTGCTGGCCGGCTTTCTGGGCGCACGACTGGCACACCAGCTGCGTTCGCTGACCCCGGGATCGACACCCTATATCCTGCTGCTGGGAATTGGCCTGATGCTTCTGTCCGGCGGGGGCTTCTACTGGCTTGAGCCTTCCGTGAACGACTACTGGGATGGCGTCTGGCTGGCGTTCACCAGCGGCCTGACGGTTGGCTACGGCGACCTCGTTCCGACGACCTATCCTGCGCGGCTGTTCGCCGGCGTGGTCATTGTGCTGACCTACGGCGTAATGTCCCTGGTGACCGCTTCCATTGCGGCGTTTTTCATCGGTCAGGAAGAACGGCACATGCGCCTGGAGATGCATCACGACCTGAAAGCGCTGCGTAACGAAATCGCCGACTTGCGCGATTTGATCAATGCACAGCAGTCGAAACTGCCAGTCAACCAGAAAAAGCAAGACTGAGGGCGCCTCGCACCTTCTCCGGCGCGCTTTGCTAAAATGCGCGTTTTCGCGTTCCGGACTCCGCCATGTTTGCTCCCCTGCCCCTTTCCCAGACCGACCCCGACCTGTGGGCGGCGATTCAAAAAGAAGACACGCGCCAGCAGGACCACATCGAACTGATCGCGTCGGAAAACTACACCAGCCCGGCGGTGATGGAAGCGCAGGGCTCGCAGCTCACCAATAAATACGCCGAAGGCTACCCCGGCAAGCGCTACTACGGCGGCTGCGAATACGTAGACATCGTCGAGCAGCTGGCGATCGACCGCGTCAAGGCACTGTTCGGCGCCGAAGCCGCCAACGTGCAGCCCAACTCCGGCTCGCAGGCCAACCAGGCGGTGTTTCTGGCCTTCCTCAAGCCCGGCGACACCATCCTTGGCATGAGCCTCGCCGAAGGCGGCCACCTTACCCACGGCATGGCGCTCAACATGAGCGGCAAGTGGTTCAACGCGGTGGCTTACGGCCTTAACGAACAAGAAGAAATCGACTACGACAGGATGGAAGCCCTGGCGCGCGAGCACAAGCCCAAGCTGATCATCGCGGGCGCTTCGGCGTATTCATTGCGCATCGATTTCGAGCGCTTCGCCCGGGTTGCCAAGGAAGTCGGCGCGATCTTCATGGTCGACATGGCGCACTACGCAGGGCTGATCGCTGCCGGCGTCTACCCCAACCCGGTGCCGCACGCCGACGTGGTGACGTCGACCACCCACAAGACCCTGCGCGGCCCGCGCGGCGGCATCATCCTGATGAAGGCCGAGCACGAGAAGGCGATCAACTCGGCGATCTTCCCCGGCCTGCAGGGCGGCCCGCTGATGCACGTCATCGCCGGCAAGGCGACGGCGTTCAAGGAAGCCTCGACCAAGGAATTCAAGCACTACCAGGAACAAGTCATCGCCAACGCGCTGGTGATGTGCAAGGTGCTGGTCGAGCGCGGCCTGCGCATCATCTCCGGCCGCACCGAGAGCCATGTGTTCCTGGTCGACCTGCAGGCCAAGAACCTCACCGGCAAGGAAGCCGAAGCCCTGCTCGGCCGTGCCCACATCACGGTCAACAAGAACTCCATCCCCAACGACCCGCAGAAGCCCTTCGTCACCAGCGGCATCCGCATCGGCACCCCGGCGATGACCACGCGCGGCTTCACTGAACTGGAAGCCGAGCAGTTGGCGCACCTGATCGCAGACGTGCTCGAAGCCCCCAACAACGAGGCAGTGATCGAGCGGGTGAAGGGCGAAGTGGCGAAGCTGGTAGCGAAGTTTCCGGTGTATGGCTGAACGGTGAACAGGAAGCGGTGAGTGGAAGACCCCTCACCGCACGCCACTTACCAATCACAGCTCACTGCTTACCGCTCCCCCTCACATGAAATGTCCCTTCTGCGGTTCCCTCGACACCCAGGTCATTGACTCTCGCGTCAATGAAGTGGGCGACGCGATTCGGCGCCGGCGCCGCTGCGCAGCGTGCGACAAACGTTTCACCACCTGGGAAACCGCCGAGTTGCGGCCACCGCAAATCGTCAAGACCAACGGCACCCGCGAGGACTTTTCCGAAACCAAGCTGCGCGAAGGCTTTCGCCGCGCCCTGCACAAGCGCCCGGTTTCGACCGAACTGGTTGATGCAGCGGTCGACCGCATCCGCCAGCGCCTGCTGACGCTGGGCGAACGCGAGATTCCCGCGCGCGAGGTTGGCGAACTGGTGATGAACGAGCTGAAGAAACTCGACAAGGTCGCCTACATCCGCTTTGCCTCGGTGTACCGAAGCTTCCAGGACGTCGAAGACTTCCGCGACGTCATCCGCGACATCGATCAGTAAATGCCCCGTATCGACCGTTTCAGCATCGCCGACCATGCCCACATGGCGCGTGCGCTGCAACTCGCGGCGCGCGGGCGCCACACCACCAGCCCCAATCCGCGCGTCGGCTGCGTCATCGTCAAGGATGGGCATGTTGTCGGCGAAGGCTGGCATGCACGCGCCGGCACCCCGCACGCCGAAGTCCATGCGCTCAAAGCGGCGGGCGATGCCGCACGCGGTGCGACGGTGTACGTCACGCTCGAACCCTGCTCACATCATGGCCGTACCCCGCCGTGCGCCGAAGCGCTCATCAATGCTGGCGTGGGTCGCGTGGTGGCGGCAATGACCGATCCCAACCCGCTGGTCGCAGGCGGTGGAATTTCCATGCTGACGCTGGCGGGTGTCGAGGCCGAGGTGGGGTTGATGCAGGCCGAGGCACGCGCGCTCAACCCCGGCTTCGTCTCACGCATGACGCGGCAGCGTCCGTGGGTGCGCCTCAAGACGGCCAGCACACTGGATGGCAAGACCGCACTTGCCAACGGATCTTCACAATGGATCACCGGCGAAGCCGCACGTGCCGACGTGCAGCACCTGCGCGCACGCGCCTGCGCCATCCTCACCGGCAGCGGCACCGTACTGGCCGACGATCCGCGCATGAACGTGCGCGACTTCGACATTGGCCGGCAGCCATTACGGGTGGTGGTCGATTCCGCATTGCGCACGCCGGTGGATGCGGCGATCCTGCCCGCGCTCATCGCCTGCCATCATGCTGATCCAACAGCACGCGCTGCGCTTGAACGGTCGGGTGCGGAGGTGGTCGAGTTGCCAGGGGCGGACGGCCGCGTCGACTTGTTGGCTTTGCTCACGTTGCTGGCACAACGTGGCGTCAACGAACTGCACATTGAAGCCGGCGCGGCATTGAATGGCGCGTTGCTCGCCGCCGGGCTGGTCGATGAATGGGTGGCCTATGTGGCGCCGATGGCGGTGGGCGACGATGCGCGCGGGCTGCTCGCGCAGGCGCCACTTACTTCGCTGGCTGACGCAGCACGGTTTCGCTTGGCTGATGTACGGCAGATTGGTGAAGACGTGCGGCTGACCTTGCTGCCGAAGTAAGTGTGCACAAAACTTGCTACTGAAATAGTCGGAAACCTCACCAGGACGGCGGTTCGTTGGCCGGGGGTTGCCCGGCGGCAAGTCACTTTCTTTTGTCTCGCCAAAAGAAAGTAACCCAAGAAAAGGCGACCCCAACACCCCCGAATTCCCGACAATCGAACCTGCCGGACGGGCGGCGAAGAACTCGCCCCGCCTTGCTGTTTTGTATTGGTTTTTTGTGGGCTGGGCTCAAACACCTTCGCCGCTAATCCGCCCGGCAGGCCCGATTTTCGGCGGGGCTGTAAGGGGAGAAATTCAAAACCAGTGCAGTGATAACTGTCAGTTCTGAGTGCTTGTGTTGCGACTCACTGTCAAAGCTTACTGCGCCGCATGCTGTCCAATAACTTGCTGAGTTGCAACGATGATTCCCCTTGCAACAATATCCCTGAACTCCTCATATTGCATCTTGACCCGCAACACTTGATCAGGATGAATGCCTGTAAGAACTGATGGGCATTCAGAAGTTGCGAAATCAAAACCCCAATAAGTGCCCTCATGTACGACGTCACATCTGACATCGTAAAGAAAAGCAATTAGGTCATCGAGGCTCGACTCTTGGCCGCATATTTCTATGCCGCATGTAATGGTCAATTGATCTTGCGACAAGCAAAACTCATTGAAGAATTTTTTGACGTGAATCTTTGATTGCCCTTCCCCCTTAAAATCCGCTCTGAGCTTTGAAATGGTTTCGCTAGCGATTAGAAGAAAAAGTAGTTTGAGGGGCTCTCTGCCTGACACTATTTGTTCCATTGCATCCGCAATAGTTAGTAAACGTTGCCCCTAATGCATCATGATTTTCGCCCGATGTTTTGGGTCGTCAGGCTCGAGCCGCTCGCACCCTTCAACAAAGCATCTCAATACTTCCTCATCCGGAAAGTAGGCGCGATAAAAATCTAGCCAAGCATCCATACCTTTAGTTATTTGTTGCAGGCCCTTTTTTGAAGAACGTTTTCATTGTTCTCATGGATTGCAACGAATTGGCAAATCTCACCAGTTTGCTTGTCAAGCCTGAATATCTCGTAGCCATTAGTCGCATCAGCAATTTCATATCGGCCTGTGTCAATACAGCCAGACAAACCAAGAACACTGATAACCGCCAAAAATGTTGTCGTAAGCCTCAGCCGACTCCCGTAGCACCTCACGCCGTCCCGCCCACCGTCAAGCCATCAATCCGCAGCGTCGGCTGCCCCACGCCAACCGGCACGCTCTGGCCTTCCTTGCCGCAGGTGCCCACACCCGAATCCATTTCCATGTCGTTGCCGATCATCGACACGCGCGTCAGCACTTCAGGGCCGTTGCCGATCAGGGTGGCGCCTTTGACCGGATAGGTGATCTTGCCGTCTTCGATCATGTAGGCCTCGGCGGCGGAAAAGACGAACTTGCCGCTGGTGATGTCGACCTGGCCGCCGCCGAAGTTGACGGCGTAGAGGCCGTTCTTCACCGAGGCGATGATTTCTGCCGGGTCCTTGTCGCCACCCAGCATCAGGGTATTGGTCATGCGCGGCATGGTGAGGTGAGCGTACGACTCGCGCCGCGCGTTGCCGGTGATGCCCATGCCCATCAGGCGGGCATTCATCATGTCCTGCATGTAGCCGGTGAGGATGCCGTCTTCGATCAGGGTGGTGCGCTGGGTCGGGTTGCCTTCGTCGTCGACGTTGAGCGAGCCGCGGCGCAGCGGGATGGTGCCATCGTCGATCACCGTCACGCCGGGTGCCGCGACGCGCTCGCCGATGCGGCCGGCAAACGCCGAACTGCCCTTGCGGTTGAAGTCGCCTTCGAGACCGTGGCCAATGGCCTCATGCAGCAGGATACCGGGCCAGCCGGAGCCGAGCACGACGGTCATGCTGCCCGCAGGCGCGGGGCGCGCGTCGAGATTGACGCTGGCCTGATGCACCGCCTGACGCGCGTATTTGTCGAGGATGTCGTCGGTGAAATAGCTGTAGTCGAAACGGCCGCCCCCACCACCACTGCCCTGCTCGCGGCGGCCGTCCTGTTCCGAAATCACCTGCAGCGACAGGCGTACCAGCGGGCGCACGTCGGCGGCGAGATGGCCGTCGGAACGCGCGACGAAAATCACTTCATATTCAGAGGCGAGGCTCGCCATCACCTGGATCACGCGCGGATCCATGGCGCGCGCCTTTTTCTCCAGCCGCTCCAGCAGCGCAACCTTGTCGGCGTCGGCCAGCGAGACCAGCGGATCGACCGCGTTGTACAGCAGTCGACTGTCGCCGCGGCACGCCACGGCGGACTGACGCTGCTGCCCGGCGCGGGCGATGGCGCGGGTGGCGTCCGCCGCTGCACCCAGCGCGTCGAGGCTGATGTCGTCTGAATAGGCGAAGGCAGTTTTCTCGCCCGAGATCGCGCGCACGCCGACGCCCTGGTCGATGTTGAAGCTGCCGGACTTGACCTGGCCTTCTTCCAGGCTCCAGCCTTCGGAGCGCGAGTACTGGAAGTAGAGGTCGGCGTAATCGACGTCATGCGACATCAGTCGCGAAAACACCGGCGCGAGCTTGTCGGCGTCGAGTCCGTTAGGGGTCAGCAGCGTGGCTTCGGCAGACTGGAACAGCTGCTCGGCGGTTTGTATCGGTACGAAGGCGTCGACTGGGTTCATCACGGTTTCCTGACTATTCGGTTCTGGATTATTTCACGGGCTTTTCGCGCTTGACCGACACGCGCCGTTCGGCGACGTTGAGTTCGATCTGCTCGCACTTGATAAAGCGGTGTTTAAGCGCAGGCAGACTGTTGCGCAGACTGGCCTGATAGGCCGGGTTGATGTTGGCGATGACGACGCCGGAACCGCGCGGCAGACGGTCGAGCACCACGCCCCAGGGGTCGACGATCATGCTGTCGCCGTGGGTTTCGCGGCCTGACAAATGATAGCCACCCTGCGCCGGAGCGATCACATAAGCCAGATTCTCGATCGCCCGCGCGCGGATCAGGGTTTCGAAATGGGCGCGGCCGGTGGTGGCGGTAAACGCTGACGGCACCACGATGATGTCGACCTCGGGCATGGCGCGATACAACTCGGGAAAGCGCAGGTCGTAGCAAATCGACAGGCCGATGCGGCCGAACGGGCTGTTGATGACCACGACCGAATCGCCCGGCTCGATCAGCTTGGCTTCCTGATAATGCTCGTTGCCGAGATCGAGTCCGAACAAATGGATCTTGTCGTAGCGCGCCACCTGCTTCCCGCGCTCGTCGTACACCAGGCAGCTGTTGCGCACCTTGTTCGCCACGCTGGCCTCGAGCGGGACCGAGCCGCCGATCAGCCAGATGCGATGTTTTTTTGCCATGCGCGACAGGAATGCCTGGATCGGGCCACTGCCTTCGGCCTCGCGCGTCTTCAATACTTCGCTGTCTTTCAGCCCCATGATGCAGAAAAACTCGGGCAGCGCGACCAGCCGCGCACCCGCGTCGACCGCCAGCTCGATGAGCTGCTCGGCTTCGGCCAGATTGGCCAGCACGTTGGAGCCGGAGGCCATCTGGATGGCCGCCACCCGAATCATGTCGATCTGCAGGGACGCCTGTTTGACCTGGGCGCCCTTGGAGCGCGCCACGCTCGACTTGGCCGGGCCCGATTTCGTCGTGCCGGATTTAGCCGGGACGGGTTGAATGATTTTTTTTGTCGTCATGATCCATCTCCTCAATCAAGGTTCTGTCGGCTGGGCGTCTGTTTTGCTCTGGGTTTTGGCTATCCGGGCGACGTCGGGGTCCAGCCAGGATCCCGTTACCATGAAACTCTGGCTGCTGGCTTCTTCTATCGGATCGCGCAACAGTTTCTGCGCGGCCAGTACGCCGACGCCTGCCAGCGGGCCACCGATCAACGCACTGGCGATCGCCACGCCTTCGGACAGTTTCGGGATCACCTTGAGTCGCAGCTGCACCGATTCCTGATTCAGGTCGGCCAGTCCAGACATCCTGACCGTGGCGGCCGGGCCGCGCATTCTGAAGTCATCGCTGTACACCACGCCTCGCGCAATCCTGAGTGCCGCCTGCATGTCGTCGAAGGCAAACCCTTTGTTGAAGATATCACGGAAATCGAGGCTCAACCGGCGCGACAGGGATTGCAGGCTCAACACGCCCAGCAGCTTGCCGACACCGGGGTTGATGTTCAGGAACTGTCCGTCTTTTGCCGTGAACTCAAGCTGCCCAGCCAGCGTGCCCAGACTGAAGTCGGCGGGCGACCCGGACCAGCTGACCGTGCCGCTGATCCCGGCACTGCCGCGTTTGAGGGTGTCCGGATAGCCAAAGCGGGTCAGGAATTTGCCTGCATCCAGCACACGCAGGTTCAGATCTGCACGCGTTTCACTGATGCCCTGTTCATGCCACAAGCCATTCATGCGAAACACGCTGTCGGGGTGAGTCAGTTGCAGGTTGTCGATCAACAGGCCTTGCGGCGTGCCATGCGCCATGACGTCCAGCCGTCCCATCGCGCGCGTCTGCAGGCGGAAATCATCAACCGTCGCTTCCAGCAGGGGGAATTTGGCCGCCGCCATCGTCATCGCGCCTGCCTCGCTGGACGACGCAGCCGGGCTTGCCGCCGGAACGACCAAACGCTTGAACTGCGCAGATATGCGCGCAGCAAGCGCGCCCGCTGGCCGATAGTTCAGCACGCCGTCGAGCTCGCGACCGCTTACCTGGGTGCGAAAGATGCCGTTGCGGTTGCTTCCCAGCAAATGGACGTCCTGGAACCGCCGGCCGAGCAGGTCCAGCGAGTCGAACCTCAAATCCATGGCTGACAGCGGCAACCCCTCGCCCCCGTCGGAATCGGGCAGCAAGGCCAGCCAGCCGGTAATGTCCAGACCACGCGCGCTGCCGGCCAGACGCAAGCCCGGCTCCGCTGGCAACACCGGCGCCCCGCCAAAACGCAGTTCTCCACGCGCAAAGCTTCCGTCTGGCGCACTGCGCCACACAGCGCCCACGGTTTGGCCCAGTTTGACCTCGACTTCCCTGTCTGCACCCTGCGGCCGAATCGTCACCGACAGCGGCAGCGGACGGACGGCGGGCTTCGCCAGCGGCGCCGGCAGGCGGGAAGCCAGCCCGAGCAGATCGGATTCGATCCGAACGCGCTCGCCCTCGGCCAGCAAATCGATCTGTCCCCGCCAGGCTGTTTTGCCAGACAGATATTGAGCCAGGTCTGCACTGAGCCAGTTTGCAACCCCCGCGACGCTGGCCTGGCCCTGAGCCCGAATCTGAACCGGGCCCTGCCCGGGGCGGGGTGAGACATCGACGCGCAACGGGCCGCCCAGAAACTGGGCGGCGAGGTTGTTGATCGCGAGCGATTCCTCGGTGAAAACGATTTCCCCTCGCGCCTGCTCGACCGGGGGCAGCCCCGCCCACGCCAGCCGGTTGTCCTGCAACGACAAGGTGCCCGACATCGTGGTGTCCTTGCTATGCCGCATCGGAATCTGCATTTTCAAACCCAATTGCATCGTGCCGCGCGCATCCAGTTCCGTCACGAAGCCGCGCAGATGACCTCCCACCGGACTGGAATTGGCATAGCGCACAAAGTCCTGCGCCGGCCCCTGCGCCTGGCCATCGACCAGCAGCAGGTTGTCGTGCAACAGCAGATTGGGAATGACGACGCGCACCGGCGCCAGCGCCACGTTATAAATCCGGGCCTGGGTACTGGTGACTTCCATCGTCTTGCCCTGAAACAGCATGCGCGCCTGGATGCCCTCGACGCGCGGCCAGCCGGGCGCATAGTCGATCACGGCATCGCGGATTTTCGAATCCACGCTGAAGGCCCCGTCGCCCTGCTCGAACGGAAACCGGGCCAGGTCGCCTTTCAGAATCAGCCGGACATCGTCCGAGCGTCCCGCCAGCGTGGCGGCTTTCACCCAGTTAACGGTGTCGTCGCCGATGCTGACGGGCAAATAACGGTATACCGCGCGGCCATCGGCGCGGGTCAGGTGCGCCGACAGGTCGATCACGCCCGGCTTGCCGGCGATCAACTCGTAGCGGCCTTTTGCCGTGCCCGCCGCGTCGGCATTGGCGAAGGCCAGGTCGTCGAGCATCAGCAAACGGCCGCGCGCTGTCTTTTCCCAGCCGCCGCGGGCGCGCACCTGATCGAACGTGAGCCGAGGCTCGCGAAACAGCCTGGGCAGATCGACCAGCAGCCCGGGCGAATCCATCTCGAAGACGCCCGCACGGGCATCGCCCTCGATACGGCCGGTGAAATGGGTCAAGCCCGGCTGCGCGCCGGATGCAGCCAGGCCCAGGTCGGTAAAACGGGCATTCACCTCAAAGTTGTCCAGCCCCGGTTGCGCGCCCTGCCAGCGCACGCGCAACTCGTTGGCCATGCCACGCGGCTGCAGCGCTTGTAGCCGCTGGCGCAGCGCGTCATCCATCGGCAGGCTCGGCAACATCGACTGCCAGCCGCCCAGCCGCAGCGCCTGCGCCGAGAATTCGCGTGCCGTATCGCTCCACATCCATCCCACGCTGAACGGCGCACCCAGCGCCGCACCCGGCAGCGCAATCCGCACGCTGTCAAAGCGCACGCGCTGCTGGTCCGCAAGCCGCTGCCACACGGCCTCGCCGCTGACCTGTTGCAGCCGCAGCGCCGGCAGGCCTGCGGCCAGGGTCGTTTCGACCCCACGCACATTGAGACCGGTAGTCGCGCGGACCCACACGCCCTTTTCCAGCTCCAGGTTCACGCGCAATGCGCCGCGTCCCTGCTGCACCTGCACCGGCAAGTCCAGCCAGTTCGCCAGTTGCGGCAGCACCACGCCTGCCACGTTGGCATCGACATGGCCATTCCAGGTTTTGAGATCGTCGACCTTGCGGGCACGCATCTGTGCCTCGATCGTCAGCGGCAGCGCCAGACTCGCAGGCGGCGTAGCGCGCAGGCTCAAGCGATGGCTGAACAGGCGATTGGTCAGCGTTAAATCGACCGCGGTCAGCACCAGCGGCGGCGCGGCACGCACCTCGTCCAGCCAGGTCAGGGTGACCTGGCTGGCATGCACTTGCCCTTGCCGCAGCAGCCAGTCGCTAAAGCCGCTATCGGACGAGGCCGGGTTGACGGGAATGCCGCCCACATAAAAATGCCGGTCACGCGCGCGGCGCACGCCGAGTGTCAGCCCCTGCAATTCGATGGAAGAAAAGCGCGGTTCCAGCACCAGCAGCGAGCGCCAGGCAAATCGCGCCTCCAATTTTGGCAGGTACAGCGCGGGACGATTCTGTTGATCGTACAAACGCACCCCCCGCAGATAAAACTCGGGGCGCATCTGCTGCCACGTGCCCGACACCGCTTCCAGCGTCACCCGCTGGCCCAGCGCGCGCGACATCAATTGCGCCACCGTATCGCGGTGCTCGGCAATATTGGGCAGCACCCAGAAAAACATCCATGCGGCAACCCCCGCAAAGCCGAGCGCGGCGAGCGCAGCCAGGGCAGCCAGCCAACGCGCAGCACGACGCAGAAATGAGGAAAGCACAGGATGAACCGTCATTGGGAGGGGGACTGAAAGTCGCTTGATTTTATGCGTTTACCACCGCGTTGCGACCGCGCGAGCCACTAAATTCAAACCGCTTACTCATCGGTAAAGCGGTGGATCAGCCTGCGATCACGCTTGGTGGGGCGTCCCTTCAGCGCAGCAGCCGGATTGACCGCCAGTTTCCGGTCGGCCATCTGCTGTTGCCGGCGCGTCTGGCTGGCTGGGTCTTCCTGATACAGCGCCTGCGCTACCGGCGCCGGTCCGCGCTGCATCGAGAGCCCGAGCACGACCCCGGTCCAGGCGAAATCGCCACTCTCCAGTTCCAGCCGGTCGCCCGGTTTGATTTCGCGTGCGGGTTTGACGCGATCGCCATTGAGCTTGACGCGCCCGTGCTCGATCGCCTGACTGGCGAGGCTGCGCGTCTTGAAAAAGCGCGCGGCCCACAACCATTTGTCGATCCGCATGGTTTCGATCGCGACATTTACAGCATGCATCCAGATCCTTTCTGCTCCTGGGAGACCCGCTTCAGGATCAAGCCTCCGATATACTTTCCAGTTTGATATCCGGACTCCGACATGACCAAAATACTCGCTTTCTCCGCCAGCACCCGCCGTGACGCCCTGAACCGCAAGCTCATTCATGTCGCGGTCGATGCAACCCGTGCAGCAGGCGGTCACGTCACCTTGATCGACCTGGCGGACT
>NCCT01000136.1 GCA_002279795.1 Hydrogenophilales bacterium 12-61-10 | reverse complement strand
CGCCAGGTGGCGGGGTCGCGCAGGCGTCCCGACGACTCGCCGGGGAAACCCGAGCCGGGCTTTTCGCCGAAGCCGGAACGGTGCAGGACTTCCCAGAACTGCTGCGGGGTCAGTGACATGGCCATTTTCACGGCGCCGACGTTGCTCGATTTCTGGATGATCTCGCTCACGGTCATGCGCGGATGCGGGTGTTCGTCGCGCACCAGCTTGTTGCCCACACGCCAGGTTTGCGGCGTGTCGAGCACGCTGTCAGGGTGAAACAGGCCGCGCTCCAGCACCGCTGCCGCGACAAACGGCTTCACCGTGGAACCCGGCTCGAAGGTGTCGATCACCGCGCGGTTGCGCATCGGCTCGGGCTTGTAGTTGTGGCGGTTGTTGGGGTTGAAATTTGGCTGGTTGGCCAGCGCGAGAATCTCGCCGGTCTTGGCGTCGAGCACCACCACGCTGCCGCCCTTGGCCTTGTTCAGCTTGATTGCGGCGGCGAGTTCGCGGTGCGCCAGATACTGGATCTTGAGGTCGAGCGACAGGGCGAGGTTGCCACCCATTTGCGCCGTCTTGATCGGCGCCAGGTCGCGGATGATGTTGCCGCGGCGGTCGCGCACGATCTGGCGTTCGCCTTCGCGGCCGACCAGCCAGGACTGGTAGGCGCGCTCGACGCCTTCCTGCCCGACGTCGTCCACGTTGGTGAAGCCGACCACGTGCGCGGCCACTTCGCCCGCGGGATAGTAGCGACGAAACTCGCGCCGCAGATGCAGCCCGGGGATGCCCATGGCTGCGATATCAAGCGCCTGCTCCGGCGTGACCGGGCGTCGAACGCTGTATTCGCCGCGCTTTTTGCGCGCCAGCTTTTTCGACAGGTCGGACTCCGGCATATCCAGGACTTTGGCCAGATGCGCCTGTTGGTCGACCGTGATCTTGAGCTCGGACGGGCGCGCCCACAGCGACTCGACCGGCGTGCTGATCGCCAGCAGCTGGCCATGCCGGTCGGATACCTGGCCGCGATGGGTCGGCAAGGTCAGATTGCGGTTGGAAATCGCATCGCCCTTGCCTTGCAGATAATCGGTATTGAGCCCTTGGAGGTAGAACGCGCGGCCGGCAACCAGCAGCAGGCCACCGATCAGTAGCCCGCCCACCGTCGCCATGCGCCAGGGCGCCAGCTTGAGCGCAAGTAATTGATTCGAGCGCGCGTGGCGCGGCTTGTAGCTCACGGCGCGACCCCCCGCGCGTCTGCCTGCAGGGTTTCGACGTGGATGCGCTCCTGCGGCGGCGAAATCAGCCCGATGCGGCTGCGCGCGAGCGTATCCACCCGTGCCGGGTTGGCCCAGGTGCTTTGCTCCAGCTGCAATTGCCCCCATTGCTCGTCGAGCAGGCGCGCTTCTTTTTTCAAACGTTCCAGACCCACAAAATACGTACGCGAACGGTGCTGCGCCTGAATCACCGCCAGCGCGCACAGGATCAGCATCAGGGCCATGACGACATTGAGACGGCTCATGTCGGCTCGCCCATGCGTTCCGCTACCCGCAGCACGGCACTGCGCGCACGCGGATTCGCCGCCAGCTCGGCATCGCTCGCGTGCTGGGCACGCCCTACCAGCTTGAGGCGGCCGGGCTTCAGCATTGCGGCGGGAATCGGCAAGCGGCGCGGCGCCTGTTCACCCAGCGCCTCGTCGCGCATGAAGCGTTTGACGATACGGTCTTCGAGCGAATGAAAGCTGATCACCGCAAGCCGGCCAGCGGGTAGAAGGGCATCCACGCATTGCGGCAACACGGCGCTCAGCTCTTCCAGCTCGCGGTTGATATAAATCCGTATAGCCTGAAAGCTGCGCGTGGCCGGGTGCTGCCCCGTTTCATGCCACTTAATCGTTGCGGCGATGAGACGCGCCAGCTGCCCGGTAGTGCGGATGGCTTCGACTTGCCGCGCCGCAACAATCGCGCGCGCAATCGATTTAGCAAACCGCTCTTCCCCGTAACTGCGGATGACTTCACTGATTTCTCCCTCTGCCGCCGTCGCCAGCCAGTCTGCTGCCGACAACCCGCTTCCCGGATCCATGCGCATGTCGAGCGGCGCATCGAAACGAAAGCTGAAACCGCGCGTGGCGTCGTCCAGCTGCGGCGACGACACGCCTATATCCAACAAAATACCGTTCACCCGTGGCATGCCCAGCTCGCCAAGCACCGCGTCCAGACCGGAGAACGTGCGCTGTACCAGCGTCAGCCGGCTGTCCTGCAAATCGGCTCCGGAACGGATGGCGTCCGGATCGCGGTCCAGCGCGATCAGGCGGCCATTCGCGCCCAACTGCGCGAGGATCAGGCGGCTATGGCCGCCGCGCCCGAAGGTGGCGTCGACGTAGACGCCATCGGGTTGAATCGCCAGCGCCGCCACCGCCTCCTGTGCCAGCACCGGCACATGGGCGGGCGCCATCACAACGTAAAGCCTTCGAGTTCTGGCGGCAGGGCGTCATCGCTGAAGGTCAGCGCCTGCGCTACCTGCGCTTCCCAGCGTGCCTCGTTCCACAGTTCGACCTTGCTGCCTTGTCCCACCAGCACCACGTTTTTGTCCAGATCGGCAAATTTGCGCAGCATCGGTGGCAGCAGTACCCGCCCAGCGCTGTCCATGTCCATGTCGTGCGCATAGCCCACCAGTAGCTGCTTGAGGCTGCGCGTGCGCGGATTGAAGTCGGACAGGCCGTTGAGCTTTTTCTCGATCGGCTCCCATTCGGGCAGGGGGTAGAGCTGCAGGCACTGGCTGGGGTCGGCGGTAATCACCACGCGCCCCGCCCCGTTCACCAAGAGGGCGTCGCGATAGCGCGCCGGCACGACGAGCCGACTCTTGCTATCCAGACTGACTGTTGCAACCCCCCGAAACATGCGCTCTCCGTATTTGATTGGGCGGTGACTGGCAGGGTTTTTCACCCACATCCACCCACTATTCACCACTAAGGCCCACTATAGGGGATAGTTTTGGGGAGGTCAAGACGACGGACGTAAAAAAACCCCTATGCCTCAAGGACTTAGGGGTGGTTCGTGGTTGTGGATAAGTTTCTGGAAAAACCGGTGCTTAGCAGGTAGTTTTGTCCATTTTTTTAGGAAGAAACGCTAAGTTATTGAATTGAATAAAAAGTGGAAAAGTCGGTCGATAAGCCGGGTTCTGTCGTGGACAACCATTCCTCTAGGCCGGTCATTGCTGACCGGCTCCAGCCACCTACCCGCA
>NCCT01000135.1 GCA_002279795.1 Hydrogenophilales bacterium 12-61-10 | reverse complement strand
AGCTTCTTCACCGGGATGTTGTTGGTCCCCGCGCCGGCACGCGCGATCGCGCGCACCGATGCGGGGATATCCATCTCGTGCATGTTGGCCGAGCGCACCAGGATGCCATCGGGGTCGGCCACGTCGCCGCCGACCGTATACGCCTCCGGCAGTCGCGCCAGTCCGCGCGCAGAAATGGCGTTGAGCGTGAGGATCTTGCGCGGCTCAGCCATGGCTTTTCTCGAATTCGCGCAGGCAGTCGACCAGCGCACGCACGCCCTCGATCGGCATGGCGTTGTAGATCGAGGCGCGCATGCCGCCGACCGAGCGGTGGCCCTTCAGCTGGATCAGGCCACGTTCCTTGGCGGCCTTGAGGAAAGCCTCGTCGAGCGCGGCGTCCTTCAGCGTGAACGGTACGTTCATCAGCGAGCGGTTGTCTTTCGCCACCGGCGAGTTGTAGAAGTCGGTCGCGTCGAGATAGTCATACAACAGGCCCGCCTTCTCGCGGTTGGTCTTCTCCATCGCGGCGAGGCCGCCGCGCACCTTCAGCCATTTGAACACCAGCCCCGCCGTGTACATGGCGAAGGTGGCCGGGGTGTTGTACATCGAGTCGTTGTCGGCGTGGATCTTGTAGTCGAACATGGTCGGGGTGCCTTTCAGCGTCTCCCCGATCAGGTCGTCGCGCACGATGACGATGGTCAGGCCGGCCGGGCCGATGTTCTTCTGCGCGCCGGCGTAGATCACGCCGAACTTCGACACGTCGATCGGGCGCGACAGGATGGTCGACGACATGTCGGCCACCAGCGGTATGCTGCCGGTCTGGGGCGTCCAGAATATTTCCACGCCGCCAATGGTCTCGTTGGGGGTGTAGTGCACGTAGGCCGCGTCGGGATCGAGCTTCCACTGGTCCTGCGTCGGCGCGTAGCTGAAGTTCTTGTCTTCGCTGGTCGCCACCACGTTCACGGCGCCGTAGCGTTTCGCTTCCTTGATCGCCTTCTTCGACCATTCGCCGGTGTTGAGGTAATCGGCGCTGGTTTTGCCGCGCAGCAGGTTCATCGGCACCATCGCGAACTGGCTCGACGCGCCGCCCTGCAGGAACAGCACCTTGTAGTTGGCGGGAATGCCCATCAGTTCGCGCAGGTCGGCTTCAGCCTCGGCGGCGATACCCATGAACTCCTTGCCGCGGTGGCTCATTTCCATCACCGACATGCCGGAACCGTGCCAGTCGACCAGCTCGGTCTGCACCTGCTGCAGCACATCCTTGGGCAGCACGGCCGGGCCGGCGCTGAAGTTATAGATCGTCATGCGTGTATCCCCTTCATTCCTCTTCGTTGTCGGTTTCAGCCAGTTTTTCCAGGCTGATCAGTGTCTCGCCCTTGTCCAGGTTGATCAGCGTGACGCCTTGCGTGGCACGGCTCATGGCGCGGATTTCCTTGACGCGGGTGCGGATCAGCACGCCGCCGGTGGTGATCAGCATGATCTCGTCGTCCGGCTTCACCAGTGTTGCAGCCACCACCTTGCCATTCCGTTCGCTGGTCTGGATCGCAATCATGCCTTGCGTCGCACGCGCGTGGCGGGTGTATTCGGTGATCGACGTACGCTTGCCGAAGCCGTTCTCGGTCGCGGTCAGCACGAAGTCGTTCTCGTCTTCGGCCACCAGCAGCGAAATCAGCTTCTTGCCCTTGGCGAGCTTCATGCCGATGACGCCGCGTGCAGTGCGGCCCATCGGGCGCACGTCGTTTTCGTCGAAGCGCACCGCCTTGCCGCCGTCGGAGAACAGCATCACGTCGTGGCGGCCGTCGGTGATCGACGCGCCGATGAGGAAATCGCCGTCGTCCAGCCCCACCGCGATGATGCCGGCGGTACGCGGACGCGAGAAGTCGCTCAAGGGCGTCTTCTTGACGATGCCGTTGCTGGTCGCCATGAAGACGTATTGATCGTCGTCGAAGGTCTTGACCGGCAACAGCGCATTGATCTTCTCGCCGTCTTCCAGCGGCAGCAGGTTGACGATGGGCTTGCCGCGCGCCGCCCGTCCGCCCTGCGGCACGTTGTAGACCTTGAGCCAGTACAGCCGGCCACGGTTGGAGAAGCAGAGGATGTAGTCGTGGGTATTGGCGATGAACATCTTCTCGATGAAGTCTTCATCCTTGGTGCCCGCTGCCTGCTTGCCGCGCCCGCCGCGTTTCTGCGCACGGTAGTCGTCGATCGGCTGCGACTTCATGTAGCCGCCGTGCGACAGCGTGACGACCATCTCTTCCGGCTTGATCAGGTCTTCCATCGACATGTCCTGCGCGTTCTCGACGATGGCCGAGCGGCGCGCGTCGCCGAACTGGTCGCGGATCTGCGTCAGTTCCTCGCGGATGATCTCGGTGATGCGCGAAGGATTGGCCAGGATGTCGAGCAGGTCGGCAATCTTCGCCATGATCTCCTTGTACTCGCCGATGATCTTGTCCGATTCCAGGTTGGTCAGGCGCTGCAACTGCATTTCGAGGATGCGCTGCGCCTGGATCTCGGACAGGTGATAGCCGTCGGCATGCAGGCCGAACTCGGGGCCTATGTTCACCGGGCGCGAGAACTCGGGATCGATGCGCGCCAGCATTTCCTCGACCATGGCCGACTTCCAGGCACGGCCGAGCAGGCGCTCCTTGGCGATCACCGGGGTTTCCGACGACTTGATCAGCTCGACGATCTCGTCGACGTTGGCCAGCGCCACGGCGAGGCCTTCGAGGATGTGGCCGCGCTCGCGCGCCTTGCGCAGATCGAACACCGTACGGCGGGTGACGACTTCGCGGCGGTGGCGCAGGAAGGCGTCGAGCATTTCCTTCAGGTTGAGCAGGCGCGGCTGGCCTTCGATCAGCGCCACCATGTTCATGCCGAAGGTGTCCTGCATCTGCGTCTGCTTGTACAGATTGTTCAGGATCACGTCGGCGTTCTCGCCGCGCTTCAGCTCGATGTAGACGCGCATGCCCGACTTGTCGGACTCGTCGCGCAGGTCGGCGATGCCGTCGATCTGCTTTTCGCGCACCAGTTCGCCGATCTTGATCAGCAGGTTGGCCTTGTTCACCTGGTAGGGCAGCTCGTCGATGATGATGGCCTGCTTGCCGCCGCTCTTGTCGAGATCCTCGATGTGGCAGGTGGCGCGCATCACCACGCGGCCGCGGCCGGTACGGTAGCCGTCGCGCACGCCCGACAGGCCGTAGATGATGCCGGCGGTCGGGAAATCCGGCGCCTTGACGATCGAGATCAGCGATTCGATGTCGATCTCGGGATCGTCCAGCAGCGCGAACAGCGCGGCGCAGATGTCGGTGAGGTTGTGCGGCGGGATGTTGGTCGCCATGCCCACCGCGATGCCGGACGAGCCGTT
>NCCT01000050.1 GCA_002279795.1 Hydrogenophilales bacterium 12-61-10 | reverse complement strand
ACACGGTCTTCCATGTCGATACCGTTCAGGACCATAGCAACACACTGGTTGCAAAACTGGACGGAATCGACGACCGCGATGCGGCTTTTGCCTTGCGCGCCCAGGAAATATCGATTGAGCGCAGTCGCTTGCCTCCTCCTGCTGATGACGAGTTTTACTGGTCCGAGTTGATCGGGCTGAAGGTCGTGAATCGTGAAGGGGCCGTGTTAGGCACCGTTAGCAGCTTGATGGAAACAGGCGCGCACGACTTGCTGGTCATCAAAGGGGTGCGGGAACACCTGATTCCCTTCGTTGCGGCCTTTGTCGGCAAGGTTGACGTGGCAGGCGGTGTGATCGAGGTGGACTGGGGCGAGGATTATTAAAGGAGAAGCGGATGCGGTTTGATGCCATCACGCTTTTTCCAGAGATGTTCGATGCCGTGCTGGATTCCGGGATCACCCGCCGGGCACTGGATCGCGGGCTTTATCGGTTCAAGGCGTGGAATCCGCGCGACTTTACCGATGACCCGCATCGCACGGTCGACGACCGTCCTTACGGGGGTGGCCCCGGCATGCTGATGCAGGCCGAACCGCTCGACCGGGCTCTCAATGCGGTACAGCGGGATGTGGCAGCGGATAACCTGGTGCCGTGGGTTGTGCACTTTTCTCCCCGGGGTCGCCCGCTTGATCATCAGCGGGTGATGGAACTGAAAGCTGCCGCGACAAGCGAAAATCGCGCACTTGTTTTATTGTGCGGACGGTACGAAGGAATAGACGAGCGGCTGTTGCAGCGCCGCGTGGACGAAGAAATCTCGCTCGGCGACTTTGTTTTGTCGGGCGGCGAACTCCCCGCGCTGGCATTGATGGACGCCCTCATCCGGCAATTGCCGGGCGCATTGAACGACGCTGATTCGGCGGTGGAAGATTCCTTCGCCAACGGCCTGCTCGATTGTCCGCACTACACCCGGCCCGAAGTGTGGCAGGGCATGGGCGTGCCGGAGGTGCTAACGAGCGGCAACCATGCTGCAATTGCTCAATGGCGATTGCAGCAAAGCTTGAAGATCACAGCGGCCCATCGGCCTGATCTGCTAGCAAGGCGCGGGGTATCTCGCCAGGAACAGAATTACCTCGATTCGTTTTCGAAAGATGCGAATCGGGAATAAGCGACCCCAATCGGGGTCTATTTGAAACGGCGTGATGTCTGCCCAGGAGCCTGAAAACGCCCGGGTATACCTCTCTCACCAGATGTAAGGAAACATCATGAATATCATTGAACAACTCGAGCAGGAAGAAATTGCCCGCCTGAATAAAACCCTCCCCAGCTTTGCTCCGGGCGACACCATCGTCGTTCAGGTCAAGGTAAAGGAAGGGACGCGCGAGCGTCTGCAGGCTTACGAGGGCGTGGTCATTGCCAAGCGTAACCGCGGACTGAACTCTGCGTTCACCGTGCGCAAGATCTCTGCCGGCGAAGGCGTCGAGCGCACCTTCCAAACCCACTCGCCGCTGGTCGCCAGTGTCGAAGTCAAGCGCCGTGGCGACGTTCGTCGCGCCAAGTTGTACTACCTGCGCGAGCGTTCCGGCAAATCGGCACGCATCAAGGAAAAACTGCCCGCCCGCAAGGTCAAGGCTGTTGCAAGCACTGCCGAATAAGCACGACACTTGCCATTCTTAAAAAAGCCCGCTTCATGCGGGCTTTTTTTATTGTGGGGACCTCGTACAGATTGCTGGATCAGGGCTTAACGGCTATCAGCATAACCCGACAATCCCGACCACCGTGAGTGGGCCACCGAACGAAACTGCTAATATCCCGAAACCAAGCACCGCACTGAATCCCAATCGATAAAAACAAAGGAATGTCTGATGGCAGGAGAAGCCAAAAAGCCCGGAGAGCGCCGCTTGCAAATTTTGCAAACACTGGCCGCGATGCTGCAGGATCCTCATGCAGAAAAAATCACTACGGCTGCACTTGCTGCGCGCGTTGGAGTGTCGGAAGCTGCGTTGTACCGCCATTTCGCCAGCAAAGCGCAAATGTATGAAGGCCTGATCGAGTTCATCGAACAAACCCTGTTCGGACTGATCGCGCGCATTACCGCAGACACGCTCACCCCGATCGCTCAGGTCGAAGCCATTGTCACCATGCTGCTGAACTTTTCGGCGAAAAATCCGGGCATGACCCGAGTACTGATCGGCGAAGCCCTGGTCCATGAAAACGAGCGCCTGCAAAAGCGCATCAATCAGTTGCACGATCGCATCGAAGCGCAATTACGCCAATGTCTGCGGCTTGGCGGCGGCAAGCAGTCCGAACTCAGCGCACCGCTGGCCAATCTGCTGCAATGCATGGTGGTGGGGCGCTGGCACCAGTTTGCCAAGAGCGGATTCACCCGCGCGCCGGATGGCGATATCGACCTGTTGCTGACTCGCCTGCTTGACGTTCAGCCGGCCTGACGCACAGCCTGTCCGCATACCGGACACGCCGGGTCTCGTGGCACTTTCATCACGCGGGACTCGCTGCGCAGGCCGTCCCAAAGCAATAGTTTCCCGATCAAGGGTTCACCAACTTGCGCCAGATATTTCAACGCCTCCATCGCCTGCATCGCCCCGATGATGCCCACCAGTGGCGCGAATACGCCGGCCTCGGCACATCGCAATTCGGGCTCGTCTGCATGATCCGGGAACAGACAATGGTAACAAGGCGTGTCGGTACAGCATGAGTCGAAAACGGCAAGCTGCCCTGAAAATCCGATCGCAGCGCCCGACACCAAAGGCTTGCCAAGCTGCACACAAGCGCGGTTAACGGCATGGCGTGTCGCGAAGTTGTCCGAAGCATCCACCACCAGGTCAACCGCCGCAACAGCCTGATGCAAAGCAGCCCCAGACAGGGGCTCACAAATCGGTTGAATATCGATTTCAGGATTGATGGCACGAACGCTACGCGCCAGCGAATCGGCCTTGTTCTCTCCAATTGCAGCGGCAGTGTGGCCAATCTGGCGCTGCAAATTGCTGAGGTCCACGGCATCCCCGTCGGCCAGCAGCAACCGGCCCACTCCAGCTGCTCCCAGATACAAAGCGACCGGACACCCAAGCCCGCCGGCACCGACAACCAGCACGCTGGCATCAACAATACGCATCTGCCCTTCCACACCTACTTCTGGCAGCAAAATATGCCGGCTGTAGCGCAGCAGCAGATCGTCATTCAGCATCATGAGGAAGGGGGATATCGAGAACGGCAGCGCCTACTTGTACTCGCGCCATTCCTCGGGCGTTTCATCGCGGTCGCCATGCAGGTGCTTTTCGTAGACCTTAACAAATGCCTGCTGAGACTTGATGTCGGGTTCATTGGCTGCAATGTTGCGACGCTGTACGCTTTCGCAAAAATAAGCCAGCGCACGTTTGATTTTGCTTAACAGACTGTTGTCGAGGTGGAACCCCTGGCTGCTCAGTGCAGACTCCAGTCCTTCCAGTGTGTATTCGCACACGTTGTAACGAACGCGCAATTGATTGGGCGCTGGACCCGCCATGGCTGTCAGCCCATCCATTCCTTCCAGCAGGCTTAAAGCACGCTCAACCTGCCCAGAGGGCAAATCATGAAACACGATTTCACGGTCTTTTTCGAGATCACACGGACGCATGGCACCCCCGGCAGATTTGGGCCTAATGGTTAGGTTTAGCCGATTAGGGCGCAGCTTGCGGCCACGGAAGCCGCAAACCTTTTAACGTCCTTGCAGAATCTGCAAACCTTTCAACAGATTCAGCGCCTGATTGACTTGATAATCATTTTTAGACACCACCTCGCCCGGTTCAAGCGGCGTCGGCTTGGTGAGCTTGCTTTCCTTGTCATCCTTAGCCGGTTTCTCGGCTGGCGGGGGGCTGTTTTCGCTATCCGGCTTGATCTCAGGCTCGTTATCACCATTGGGATTGCTCAGATGCTTGTCGAGATCGGCTTCGCGTATCCCCAGGCTGTCCTCTTCACTCGGCATGTTGGGATCCTGCACCATGATATCCGGCTCAATACCCTTGGCCTGGATCGACCGTCCATTCGGGGTGAAGTAACGCGCGGTGGTGAGCTTGATCGCGGTACCGTTGCCGATCGGCAGAATCGTCTGCACAGACCCTTTACCGAAAGTGCGGGTACCCATCACGACTGCGCGCTTGTGATCCTGCAGCGCGCCTGCGACGATTTCGGATGCTGAGGCTGAACCGCTGTTGACCAGCACCACCATCGGCACCTGCTTGACGCCTGCTGGTAGCTTGGCCAGGTAATCAGACTGCATCGGCCGCAGATAATACTCGCGGCTGGCAGTCAAACGCATTTTGGCATCCTGAGTCCGGCCTTCGGTGTACACCACCAGGCTATCGGGTTTGACGAACGCGGCGGTTACCGCTACCGCGCCATTCAAGAGTCCGCCCGGATCATTGCGCAAATCCAGGATCATGCCTTTCAAGGGCGCCTTGTTGTTCTTGTAAAGCGTATTCAAGGCTTCGGCCAGCAACTCGCCGGTGTGCTCCTGAAACTGCGTGACTCGGACGTAGCCATAACCGTTTTCCAGCAACTGGAATTTGACGCTGCGAATTTTGATGACGGCGCGGGTCAAGGTCAGCACGATGGGCTTGTCCACCCCCTTGCGTGCAATCGTCAATTTGATCGTCGAACCCGGCTTGCCGCGCATCCGTTTGACCGCATCGTTCAACGACAGACCTTTCACCGGCGTCTCGTCGAGCTTGATGATCAGGTCACCAGGCTTGACTCCGGCCTTGAAAGCGGGAGTGTCCTCGATCGGCGACACCACTTTCACAAAGCCATCCTCCATGCCGACTTCGATGCCGAGGCCACCAAATTCGCCCTGAGTGCCGACCTGCAAGTCCTTGAAGCCCTCGGCGTCAAGATAGGTCGAGTGTGGATCTAGGCCGGTCAACATGCCGTTAATCGCGCCGTCAATCAGCTTCTTGTCTTCGACCGGTCGCCGCGCCAGCCATCACGCCGGCCAGACCGACGAGTATGAATTTCGCCTTTTGTGTCATTTCACTTCACCCATAAGAGGGGATTAACAGGACGGCTTTGATGCCGCATTTCAAAATACAATCCAGTGTCCGGCTGGCCGCCGCTATTGCCGACCGACGCAATGGCATCGCCTGGCTGGACGCGCTCGCCCACCTGCTTATACAGACTTTCATTATTGCTGTACAGGCTCATATACCCCTCACCGTGATCGACAATGATGAGGTTTCCAAAGCCCCGCAACCACTCGGAAAACACGACCTGACCCGCGGCAATTGCCTTCACTGCCACGCCTTGTCCAGCACGAATGAAAAGTCCCTTCCAGCTGACCCCGCCACCCTCTCTCGGAGCACCAAAACGGTTCATGAGTTCCCCGGCGACAGGCAAACGCAATCGGCCTTTGAGACTTGAAAAAGCGCGCCCCGAGTAAAACGCAACCGGCGTTTCAGTATTGATCGCAACGCCTTTACGGGGTTGATTGGCTGAATTTCTCTGAATCGCAGGCGATTTTGACGACTTTTGTGCCTGCCTGGCGGCACGGGCACGCGCGGCCTCCCGTGCCGCCTGCTGCGCCATCACACGATTCAATCGCTGCACCAGGCGAGTCAAGCTGCGCTCATCGCGCTTGAGGACAGAGATTTCACGCTGCTGCTGCTTTATTTGTGCCGAGAGCTTGCTCAGAACCTGCTCTCGCGCACGTTTATCGGCCAGCAACTGCCGGTTTTCGATCGCACGTGTCGCTTGCAGTTGGGACAACTGACTGGTTTTCTGGGCGGCTGCGGCCTGCAACGCGGCCAGTTTTTCCTGCTCGACCCGCAAGTTCTCGATCTGCTCGTGCTGCGCGCGCGAAACATAGGTCAAATAACGCAAGTCACGCGCGATCTGGTTGGGATCGGCGCCGTTCAGCATCAGCTTCAGGGCGTCGCCCTGACCCCGCTTGTAAGCTGACCTGAGCGCCTGCGCGAGGTGGGCCTGCTGCTGGCGAATGCGCGCAGCGGTGGCCTCGGCTTGCTGGGTCAAGGTTTGAAGTTCTCCCTGGGTGCGCTGGCGTTCGCCATCCAGTTCTCGCAGTTGGCGAACGCTGCTGCTGATCGCCCGCTCTGATTGGCGCAATTCATCGGCCGCTTCCTTGCGGTGCGTCTGCGTTTCCCGGAAAGCCTGCTGCAGCGAGGTGAGGCGCTGCTTGAGTGCCTTGAGTTCGGATTGCGAGCGATCGACCTGGTTGGCACCAACGGCCAAAGGCCAACAGAGTGCCCACAAGAAAAGGACTTTGCCTGTTGCCGCGAAGAGCTTACTCAAAATGAACCAGAGCTTCACCGGTCATTTCAGCAGGTTGCGGCAAGCCCATCATTTTCAGCAAAGTCGGACTGACATCTTCAAGCGCACCGGTTTCAGCCAGGCTGGCGTGACGCCTGCCAACGTAAATCAGCGGCACCAGGTTCAGCGTATGTGCCGTGTGTGCCTGCCCTGTGACAGGATCGAGCATCAACTCGGCATTGCCGTGGTCTGCCGTGACCAGCACTTCACCGCCGCGCGCGCGCTGCGCCGCGACCACCCTGCCAAGGCAGGTGTCAACCGTCTCGATCGCAGCAATGGCCGCTTGCAGATTGCCCGAATGCCCGACCATATCCGGATTGGCATAATTGCAGACGATGAGGTCGTACTGCTTGCTCTCGATCGCGGCAACCAGCTTGTCGGTCACCTCGAACGCACTCATTTCAGGCTTCAGGTCATAGGTGGCCACGTCCGGGGAAGGCACCAGCACACGGTCCTCGCCGGGGAAAGACGCTTCCTCCCCGCCGTTGAAAAAGAACGTGACGTGCGGATACTTTTCCGTTTCGGCAATGCGCAGCTGGCGCAAACCCAGGTTGGCCACATACTCGCCCAAGCCATTTTTAATGCGTTCGGGCGGAAACGCGACCGACACCACGAAGTCGTCGCTATATCCGGTCAGAGTGCAATAGGTTGCGAGGCGCGGCGTCACTTCACGCTCGAATTCGCTGAAATCCGGCTCGATGAACGGGCGCGACAACTGGCGTGCGCGATCGGACCGGAAATTCAAAAAAATCACCGAGTCGCCGTCTTCCATTTTTACTGGCTTGCCATCTGGCGACGCAATGGCCGTTGCCTTGACGAACTCATCCGACTCGCCGCGCGCATAGGCAGCATCAAGCCCCGCCTGCGGTGTCTCGGCCAGAAATTCGGCGCGCCCCTGGGTCAGCAGGTCATAGGCCGATTGAACCCGCTGCCAGCGACGGTCACGATCCATTGCAAAATAGCGGCCGATCATCGAGGCGATATGACCGACGCCGACCTGTTCGATTTTTTCGTTCAGCCGGCGCAAATAGATTTCGGCGCTTTTGGGCGGGGTGTCCCTGCCATCCAGAAACACATGCAGACAAACCTTGTGCAGCCCTTCACGTGCAGCCAGATCGAGCAAGGCATGAAAATGCAGCTCATGGCTGTGCACGCCGCCGTCGGATAGCAAACCCAGCACATGCAAGGTCTTGTTGTTGTCGCGCGCCAGATGTACCGCGTTCAGCAGTGCGGGATTGGTATAAAAATAGCCGGACTCGATGGCGCGATCGATGCGGGTGAACTCCTGGTACACCACGCGTCCCGCACCGATGTTGAGATGCCCCACCTCGGAGTTCCCCATCTGTCCCTTGGGCAGCCCCACCTCCGACTCCGATGCGTGAATCAGGGTATGCGGGTTTTCCTTCCACAGGCGATCGAAATTGGGTTTGCGAGCCTGCGCGACTGCGTTGTCGGCGCGCTCTGCGCGACAACCAAAACCGTCGAGAATAATGAGCAGAACCGGTGTGGTCTTCATGAAGAAATGTCTATTACCCAATTCGTTTTTATGGGATTATTTTAATATATGCGTGATTTCTAATCTATAGATGACCCGACGCGTCGACTTAATTAGCCAGTCAATATCGGGGACCTCGCCGCAGAATTTCTCAAGTTTTTCCAGAAAACGCAGCTTTTCAAGAGTACTACACGAACAGGATCAAGGTAATGAATATGGCAGCTGAGTGGGATGACGTGGATTTGATGGATAAGGACGAGCACATTGAGCAGGCTTCGCGTGCAATGAAGGCCATGTCGCACCCCCTGCGTCTGAAAATTCTCTGCGTCCTGGGCGACAAGGAAGTCAGCGTGCAGGATATCGTCGACCACGTTGGCACATCACAAAGCAACATCTCGCAGCACCTTGCAATCCTGCGCGACAAAGGCGTGCTGCGTACCCGCAAGGATGCCAACCGCGTGTTTTACCGCGTGGGCGACACCCGGACGCTCAAGTTGCTGAGCATGATGCGGGATGTTTTCTGCGGATTCACCAAGTAAAACCCGCTTGCCCGACGACAGGCCCGGCCACGCGCAAGCGTGCCGGGCCTGTGTGTTTTCGGGGCGGCTGATCATGGCAAAACAACCGGTTTTCGACCGTTAAAGCGCTCCACAGAGCCCCTGGCTTGTGTCACCATGCAGGCATTCAAAATGCTCGATCGGCGTCAATCCGTATGTCGAACCGTTTTATCCGCTACCCGCCCAGCGGCTTCCTTCCCTGGCTATCAGATAATCTTTGGGCCGGATAAATTCCTTGTATATAATTAAAAGCTAATATTTTATGCGGTATCGCGCGTCCATTCAACCAGAGGGGGTTTGATGCGGATCAAGAAAAGAAAATCTGCCCGGCCAAACGCGTTCGATTTCCTGTTTCTGTTGACCCTGGCTACCGCTACGCAGGCCGAAACGCTGGATTTCGCCCAAGCGGTGCAACGCGCGCTGTCGCAAAACCCGGACATCCTTGTCGCGGGCACCCAAATCAGCCAGGCGCAAGCTGCCGTGAGGCAGAGCACGGGCGCGCGGATGCCCAAACTCACCGCGTCGATCAACGTGACCCGCACCGATGACGCACTCAATGCCTTCGGCATCAAGCTGTCCCAGCGCAACGCCACGTTCAACGACTTCGGCGCTGCTGAATTCAACCCGGCCAATCCCAATGTGCTCAGCGTTGCGCCGCAGGATCTCAATCACCCCGGCTGGGTGAACAATTTCAATACCCGCCTTGAAGCGCAACTGCCGCTCTACACCGGAGGCATGATCACAGGCCATGCCGAACAGGCGCAAGCCTATTTGCGCGCCGCGCGCCAGGGCGATGTGATGGCACGCCAGCAAGTGATTTTCGATGTGCTGCGCGCTTACGAAGGCGTGCATACCGCACGCGCCTACCGCGACGTCGCTATTCAGGGCCGCCTTGCAGCCGAAAACCACGTCAAGACCGTCAACAGTCTGTTCAAAGGCGGCGTAGCGGTAAAAAGCGATCTGCTGACCGCCCAGGTGCACCTGGAGGACGTCAAGGTCCAGCAGACGCAGGCCGAAAATGCCGTACAGCAAGCGCTCGATCAGCTTCACCTGTTGCTGGGCATGCCGCTGGCAGCGCCCCTGGACGTAGGCAGCAGCGTCGAGATACGTCCGCTGGAAGGCAAGCTGGCCGACCATCAGGACGAGGCCCTCAAATCCAACCCCGGTCTTGCCGCCTTGCGCGGTCAACTCGACGCGGCGCAGGCCGCGGTAAAAGTGGCGCGCGCCGGCAAATATCCGCAGGCTGGCCTGATGGCGCGTTTTGATACCAACGACCCCAATCCAGGCTTCGAGGCCCACTCCTATACCGTGGGTGGCCAGCTGTCATGGCAACTGTTCGACGGCGGCGTCGCCGACGCGGCCGTCCAGCGCGCCCAGTCCAGTCGCGACGAGCTTGCCGCCCGACTCAACAAGGCCGAAAACGGCGTCACCTACCAGGTGGTGGACGCCTGGCGTCGTGCCGACGAAGCACAGCGCCGGGTTGCCGCGCGGGAGCTGGCGGTGAACCAGGCCGAGGAAGCGCAGCGCATCGTGGGCAAGCGCTACGCGGGCGGCGTCACGACCATCACCGAGCTGCTGGCCGCGCAGGCGCAGCTGGACAAGACCCGGGCGGACCTGGTGGCGGCCCGTTATGAACTCAAGGTGCAACGCGCCAACGCCCGCTTGGCGACAGGCCGTTTGCAACCGGACTTACTGTGAGCAATCCGAGATGAAATCTATGGCGAATCCCACATTTTGGCGTATGGCCCTGCTGGGTCTGGCAGTCAGCTTGACTTCAGCTTGCGGCGACAACGAATCCTCCGGCACGCAGGTTGAGGCCGCCAAGCGGACAGTTGCAGCCGAGGTGCTGACCATACAGCCCGTCCCGCTGGGTTTGCGTGCGGAACTACCCGGCATGGTCGCCTCGGAAGACCAGGTGCAGGTGGCCTCGCGGCTGATGGGTTACCTCCGCGAGATCAAGGTCGAAGAAGGCCAGATGGTCAAGGCTGGGCAACTGCTGTTCGTGATCGACCCCACCGACATTCAGGGACAGATGAGCCAGGCCCGCGCCGGCCTGGCGCAGGCGGAAGCCGCGCTGACCGACGCCAGGATCGACCACGAGCGATTCGGCACGCTCTATAAGGAAGAAGCCATTCCCAAATTGCAGTGGGACAAGATCCGCCTGCAAAAGCGCGTGGCAGAACAACAGGTAGCGGCCGCCCGCGCCGGCCTGAATCAGGCGAATAGCCAGATGCGCTATGCCTCGGTGGTGGCGCCGATCAACGGCGTCGTCACGCAAAAGCTGGCCAACGCCGGCGACCTCGCCACGCCCGGCCGGCCGGTGCTCATGATCGAAGGCCTGAAAAAACGCCAGGTACGCACCCAGGTGAGCAGCGATGTCTACACCCGCATCAAGGTTGGCGACAAGGTCACCATCGCGATGGACGCAGACACTGCGCAGATGCCGATCGAAGGCACGATCGCCCAGGTAGTGCCAGTGGCCGACCCGGTCAGCCATACCCATCTGGTGAAAATCGACCTGCCTGCAGACAGCGGCCTCGCGAGCGGCAATTTCGTGCGCGTGGGATTTGCCGTCGGCAGCCGCGAAGGCATCCGGGTGCCGGCAACGGCGTTGGCCGAGCGCGCAGGCATCACCGGCGTGTTCGTGGTCGATGGCCAGGGCCTCGCGCGCTACCGCATGGTGCGCACCGGCACAGCCGACCAGAACGGGGTGGAAATCCAGTCCGGCCTCAACGCGGGCGACAAGGTGGTCGTGTCCAACGTCGGGCAAGTGGAAAATGGCGACAAGATCAGCGGAGAGGCGCATGACTGAGCGCGCCGCCCCGCTCAACATCGCCGGCAAGCTGGCCGGCATTTTCATTGAATCCAAAATCACCGCCATGATCATGCTGGCGGTGACGCTGGCCGGCATCATGGCGCTGTTCGTCACCCCGCGCGAATACAACCCGCAGATCGTGGTGCCGGCGGCCAACATCATCGTCGCCAAGCCCGGCGCCTCGGCCGAGGAAATCCAGAACCTGGTGGTCAAGCCGCTCGAAGCCATCATGAACGCGCAGTCCGGCGTGGATCACACGTTCGGCTATGCCGCCCCGGATTTCGGCCTGGTGACCGTGCAGTTCAAGGTCGGCGAAGACCAGGAAAGAAGCCTGGTCAAGCTCTACAACCAGCTGATGCAGAACCTCGACCGCATGCCGCAAGGCGCCATGCAGCCGGTGATCAAGCCGATCAACGTCGACGACGTGCCGATCATGACGCTGACGCTGTCGTCTACCACCGTCGACGACCATCAGATCCGCCAGGTCGCCACCCGCATGCTGGAGCATTTGCGCAACGTGCCCGGCGTGTCGTTCACCCAGGTCATCGGCGGCGCGCCGCGCGCGGTCAACGTCCTGATTTCCCCTGCCCGGCTGGCGGCGGCGGGCATTGCGCTCGACCAGGTCGACAAGATGCTGCAGGGGCAGAACGTGTCGGTGCCGGTCGGCAAGCTGGTCGACAACAATCGGGTCTCGCCGCTGCAGTTGCAGGGCTTTCTCGGCAGCGCCCAGGAAGTCGGCGACATCATCATCGGCGTGCCCAACGGCCGGCCGGTGTTCCTGAAAGACGTCGCCACCCTCACCGACGGCCCGCAGGAAATCGACGAAAGCACGCGTTTTGCCTACGGCCCCGCCGCGGGCAAGGACGCGGTGCGCGGCGAGGCACCGGCCGTCACTCTGGCGATCGCCAAAAAAGCCGGCACCAACGCGGTGGTGGTCGCCAACGCCGTGCTGACCAAGCTGGAGCAGCTCAAGCGTCAGGCCATCCCCGCCGACATCACGGTGGCGGTGACCCGCGACGACGGCGCGCGCGCCGACGACGCGGTCAACACCCTGGTCGAGCATCTCGGCATCGCCATCGGTTCGGTGGTGGTGATCCTGGTGTTTTTCCTCGGCTGGCGCGAAGCCGGCATCGTCACCCTGACGGTGCCGCTGATCCTGTTCGTGGTGCTGACCATCGGCCTGTTCGCCGGCCAGACCATCAACCGCATCACCCTGTTCGCACTGATCCTGTCGCTGGGCCTGCTGGTGGACGCCGCCATCGTGGTGGTGGAGAACATCCACCGCCATCTGCATCACGGCATCGGCGATCGCGATTTCAAGGACGTGGTGATCCAGGCCACCAATGAAATCGGCAACCCCACCAACATCGCCACCATCGCGGTGATCCTGGCCTTCATCCCGATGGCGTTCGTCACCGGCATGATGGGGCCCTTCATGCTGCCGATCCCGTTCAACGTGCCGGTGGCGATGATCGCTTCGCTGCTGTTCGCCTATATCGTGGTGCCATGGGCGGCCAATCTGTGGCTGCGGAAAAAAGCCGCGCTGAGCGAGCTGGCGCGCAAGGAAAGTCTCGAAGAGTCAGGCGCGCGCAAGACCGATTCGCTGCACCGCGCCTATGTCAAGGTCATCACGCCCTTCATCGAGTACAGCGGCCGCCGCAACCTGATGTTCCTGGTGGTGCTGGGGCTGCTGGTGATCGCCATGCTGATGCCGGCCTGGCAATTCATCCGGCCGTCTGGCATCAACGGGCCGCTGTCGGCGCTGGGGGTGGAACTGAAGATGCTGCCCAACGACAACACCAATACCTTCCTGGTGGAAATCGCCACCCCGGCCGGCACCACGCTGGAAGAGACCGACCGCGCCGCGCGCGCGGTGGGCGAGGTGCTGGCGAACAACCGCTTCGTCACCAATTACCAGACCTTCCTCGGCATGACCGCGCCGATCGACTTTGCCGCCCTGGTGCGCGGCGACCTCATCAAGCGCGGCGACAACCTGGCGCAGATCCGGGTCAACCTGGTCGACAAGCACGAGCGTTCGACCTCGTCGCACACGATCGTGCAGGACCTCAACGACAGCCTGAAGCCGCTGCGCCAGGCGTTTCCGCAGGCGCGCGTCAAGCTCTACGAGACCCCGCCCGGCCCGCCGGTGCAGGCGCAGGTGCTGGCCGAGCTATACGGGCCCGACTACGAAAAACTGCGCAGCGCAGCACCCGAAGTCCGCCGCGCGTTCGAGTCGGTCTACGGCATGATCAACACCGACGATTCGGTCACCGCCACCATGCAGTCCTTCACGGTGCGGGTGGATCGCGAGAAGGCCGCGCTGTCGGGCGTCGTCACCGGCCAGGTCGGCAAGCTGCTGCGCGACTACGTGTCGGGCCTGACGATCGGCTCGGTGCATGTGGATTCCGCCCGCGACCCAGTCAATATCGTGGTCCGCCTGCCGCGCGCCGAGCGCCAGTCACCCGAGTCGCTGATGGCGATCCGCGTCACCAACATGATGGGTGGCCAGGTGCCGCTGGGCGCCATCGCCCGGATCGAGCAGGTGCCCTACGGCAAGCCCATCTACGACCGCGACCAGCATCCCATGGTCATGGTCGGTGGCGAAATGATCACCTCCAGCCCGGTGTATGCCGTTCTGGCGCTGGACAAGATGCTGGACGGCAAGTTGCTGTCCAACGGCGTGCGCTTCAAGACCGGCAACGACAACGTCGCCGACACCCACCTGCTGTGGGGCGGCGAAATGCGCCTGACGCTGGACGTGTTCCGCGACCTCGGCTCGGCCTTCATCATCGCCCTGGTGTTCATCTACCTGCTGCTGGTGGGTTACTACCGGTCCTTCGTCATGCCGATGATCGTGATGGGCGCGATCCCGCTGACCCTGGTGGGCGTCTTCCCCGGCCACTGGGCCACCAGCCAGGCGTTCACCGCCACCTCGATGATCGGCGTCATCGCGCTGGCCGGCATCGTGGTGCGCAACTCGCTGCTGCTGATCGACTTCATCGTCGATTACCGCAGCCAGGGTTACGACCTCAAGGAGGCCGTCATCGAGGCCGGCGCAGTACGGCTGCGGCCCATTCTGCTGACCGCGCTCGCCATCGTCCTCGGGTCGGCGATCATGATCACCGACCCGGTATTCGGCGGTCTGGCGGTCTCGCTGATTTTTGGCACCTTCGCGTCTACCGTGCTCACCCTGATTGTCATCCCGCTGCTGTATTACATCTGGCAGAAGCGCAGTGCGGCCCCGGCCTGAAAACAGAGAGCCGCCCATTTACCCGTTCAGCGCCGACTTGGCGCAGCCTTCCTGGCTGTGGTTTACTGCCTTCGTTGGCTTCAACCTGTTCCAGTCCGGCTTCACCCGCTTCTGCCCGTTGGACACTCTGCTGAAAAAGGCCGGGGTCAAGCAGGGCTGCGGCCTCTAATTCGAGAACACTACTTATGGATATGCAATTTCTACACGACAACTGGATGCTCGCCTCGCTGGCGCTGGCATCCGGCGCCATGCTGACCTGGTCCTTTATCGGCAGCAAATTGTCCGGCGTCGAGCAGGCCGACACGCTGAAGGCCACCCGCCTCTACAACGACGACGCGCTGGTGCTCGATGTACGCGAGGACAAGGAATTCGCTGCCGGCCACATCCCCAAAGCCAAACATATTCCGCTGGGGCAACTGAGCAAACGCATCAATGAACTCGATAAATTCAAAAGCAAGCCGGTTCTGGTCACCTGCCGCAGCGGGCAACGTTCGGCACGCGCCTGCGGCATGCTGAAAAAGGCCGGATTCGAGACCGTCTACAACCAGGCAGGCGGCATCATCGCGTGGGAACGCGCCAACCTGCCCGTCACCAAATAACCCCCTCAATCAAGGAGCCCCCATGACTAAAGTCGTAATGTATTGCACCGCTGTCTGTCCGTATTGCGTCTCTGCCGAGCGTTTGCTCAAGAGCCGCGGCGTCACCGAAATCGAGAAAATCCGCATCGACCTCGATCCTGCCAAGCAGGAAGAAATGATCGCCCGCAGCGGTCGCCGCACCGTACCGCAAGTATTCATCGGCGACACCCACGTCGGTGGTTTCGACGACACCGCTGCGCTCGACGCGGCGGGCGGACTGGTTCCCCTGCTCGCCAGCGCCTGAGCCTTTCTTCAATGTGCGCTTGATATCCGGGCGCGCGTCGCCATCTTGAGGCGACGATCATTCGTCTCAAGGAGTCCCGATGGAACTTGTCTGCCCCCACTGCCTCGCCCTCAATCGCGTACCGGACGAACGTCTGGCCGATGCCCCCAAATGCGGCCAATGCGGCTCGCTGCTGCTGCCCGGCAAGCCGGTCGACCTCAACGCCGGCAACTTTGACCGCTTTATCGCCAAGGCCGGGCTGCCGGTACTGGTGGACTTCTGGGCCGACTGGTGCGGCCCGTGCAAGATGATGGCGCCGGTGTTCCAGCAGGTCGCCGCCGACATGGCCACACGGGTACGCTTTGCCAAGGTCGATACCGAAGCCAACCCGCAGGTGTCGATGCGCCACCACATCAAGGGCATCCCCAGCCTGATTCTGTTCAAGAACGGCGAAGAAGTCGCACGCACCTCGGGCGCGATGGAGGCCAACGCCCTGAAACGCTGGCTGGTGACACAGGGCATGTAACAAGCGCGTGTAAAATGCCGCCAGTTCCGGAGCATGCGCTCCGGTTTTATTGACCCAGGAAACCATCATGACCGACGCACTGCAGCCCACATTCAACATCGAAAAACTCTACGTCAAGGATCTGTCGGTGGAAGTCCCCAACGCGCCCGCCATTTACATGGAGCGCGAAGCGCCGCAAATGGAAGTCAACATGTCGACCGAAAGCCGCGCGCTGGGAGAGGACATGTACCACACCAGCATCACCGTCACCGTCACCGCAAAAATCGGCGAAAAAACCATGTTCCTGGTCGAATGCACCCAGGCTGGCGTGTTCCGCATCCAGAACGTGCCACAGGACCAGATCCCGATGGTGCTCGGCATCGGCTGCCCCAACATCGTGTTCCCCTACCTGCGTGAAACCATCTCCGACGTGGTCATCCGCGCCGGCTTCCCGCCCCTGCTGCTGAATCCAGTCAACTTCGAAGCGCTGTTCGCCCAGCAGCAACAGGCCCAGCAGCAACAGGCTGCCCCCGCCCAAACGCATTGAGCCGGGCGTGTTGAGCCAAACAGGTTCGCTGCTCGCGGCCGGATTTCTGCTGGCGCTGGCGCTACCCGCCAGCGCTCTGGAATATCGCAGCACGGCACGCGCGACGATTCTCTATGACGCGCCCTCCAGCGCGGCAGGAAAAGTCGCCATCGCGGGCAGTGGCGTGCCGCTGGAAGTCGTGGTCGACACCGAAGCCTGGATCAAGGTGCGCGACTTCAGCGGCCGCCTGAGCTGGGTCGAAAAATCGGCTCTGGGCACGGCCAAAACCGTTATGGTCAAAGCCGAAACCAGCGCCATGCGCAGCCAGCCGCGCGCCGATGCCGAGATCGTGGCGCAGCTCGCGCGCGGCGTATTGCTCAGCGTCACCGGCCCTGCCAACGCCTTCGGCTGGCTGCCGGTGAAGCATGCCGACGGCCTTGCCGGCTGGTTGCCCGCGCACGAAGCCTGGGGGCGATAAGGCGTGGCCATCAAGCTGTCCATATTGGGTGCGGGCGCCTGGGGTACCGCGCTCGCGGCCGGCTGGTCGCCCCACCATGCCGTCACCCTGTGGGGCCGCAACACGGCCGAACTGGACGCCATGCGCGCCGCGCGCGTCAACACCCGCTATCTTCCCGGCTGCCCGTTGCCGGACAGCCTGCAGCTCAACCCGGATTTCAACGCGACGGTCGACCACGCCGACGTCATCGTCATCGCCGTGCCCAGTGGCGCACTGCGCGCCACCCTCGCCGCCCTTGCGCTACGCCCCACCCTGCCCCCTTTGCTATGGGTGTGCAAAGGCTTCGAGCCGGGCAGCCGCAAACTGCCGCACCAGCTTGTCGCCGAACTGCTGCCGACCCACGCGCAATCCGGCGTGCTGTCCGGCCCCAGCTTCGCGCAGGAAGTCGCGCAGGGCTACCCCACGGCACTCACGCTCGCCTCGCATGACCGCGCACTGGCGCAACATCTGTCCGAGACCCTGTCCAGCCATCGCCTGCGCATCTACGCCCACGACGACGTGATTGGCGTCGAAATCGGCGGCGCGCTGAAAAATGTCATGGCGATTGCCGCCGGCATTTGCGATGGCCTGCAGCTCGGCCACAACGCGCGCGCCGCACTGATTACGCGCGGGCTGGCCGAAATGACCCGCCTCGGTGTCCAACTCGGGGGCCGCGTCGAAACCTTCATGGGGCTGTCCGGGCTGGGCGATCTGATCCTCACCACGACCGGCGACCTCTCGCGCAACCGCCAGGTCGGCCTGCGGCTGGCGCGCGGACAGAGCCTCAACACCATCCTTGGCGAACTCGGCCATGTCGCCGAAGGTGTCACCACCGCGCGCGAAGTGGATGCGCTGGCCCGTGAGCTGGGGGTCGAGATGCCGATTACCCATGCGGTATGCCAGATGCTGTTCGAGGGGCTGCCGGCGTCAGAAGCCGTCGATGCCTTGCTGAATCGTCATATCCGGGCTGAGTTTTAAACTGCCCGTCCTGCTCGCCCCTCCGGGCGGCAGATTGCCGCATGGCTTGCACACAGTAGGCCCCTTAAAAAGCCGGGGCGGGCGTACAGGGCCAGCGTTCGATGACAGACTGCTCCGGCATGATTTCTGCTTGTCAAGATTAAAAATACACACCTGTTCCAGCCGGATAGCGACCCGATGTCCGGCAGCAGACTGACTGAGACCCCCTGCGTGCCCGCTCCGATCCCTGCCATGTCCCATCCTCGAAACGAAACGCCCGCCTGCACCCCACCCATCCTGCGCTGGGGCTTCGGCGCGGTCATGTGCGTAATCGTGTTCATCACGGCGCTCAGCCTTTGGCGTGTCGAGGTGGACAAGCGGGTCATGCGGGACATGATTTCCCACGAGCAGGTGATGACCGAAATGCTGTACCGGATGCAGCTTGCCGCCCGCGACCGGACCTTTGCGCTGTTCGGCGCCGTGCATGCGGACGATGCGTTTGCCCGGGATGGCGAAATCCAGCGTTTTTACAAATTCGGTACGACTTTTCGTCAGGCGCAATCTCAATTGATGCGCCTCGATCTGAATGAGTCCGAGCGCGTCCTGATGCAGCAACTTCGTACCCAGACCGAAGCCATCACGCTGCAGCAGCAAGGCGTCATCGAACTCGCGGTCGCCGGACGACAGGCTGAGGCCGAAAAGAGAATGATCGAGCAAGTCGTTCCGGCGCAAACCCGGATGGTTGCCACCCTGACCACCCTGCTGGAACAAGCTATTCGCCAAACCCGTGAGCGCGCCACAGCGCGTCGTCAAATCCAGCATCGCGCCACTGCACTGCTGCTTGCAGGAGGACTGGCCGGCCTGCTCCTGACCTGGGGTGGCTTCGTTCTGACTACCCGCAAGATGCGTGGCTTGCTCACCCGTCTGACCGAGGCCGGTGAGCATCTGCAGGCCTCGAATCTGGACCTTCAGTTCCAGAAGCTGGCGCTTGATGAGCACAACATCGTCAGCATTGCCGACACGCACGGCAACATCACGGCAGTGAACGACAAGTTTTGCGCGGTCAGCCAGTATTCGCGCGCGGAATTGCTGGGGCGGAACCATCGCCTGCTGAAGTCTGGCCTGCACGCCGAGGCTTTCTACGCCGACCTGTGGGCCACGATCAGCGCAGGCAAGGTCTGGCGCGGCGAAATCTGCAATCGGCGCAAGGACGGCACGCTTTACTGGGTCGCCTCCACCATCCTGCCGTTTGTCGACGAAGCAGGCCTGCCGAGCCGCTATGTATCGGTGCGCACCGACATCACCACGATCAAGGAAGCGCAGGGCGTACTCGAGCGCAGCCGCGACGAGTTGGAGCGGCTGGTCCAGACCCGTACGGGCGAGCTGGCCGAGCGCGAGGAGGTTCTGCACGGCATCACCAATGCAGCGCAGGATGCGGTCATCATGATCGACGCGTCCGGCCGGGTGACCTACTGGAACCCGGCGGCCGAACAGATGTTCGGCTTCACCGAATCCGAAGTCATCGGCGTCGGCCTCGGCGAACTGATCGTGCCTGAACGCTATATGGAACGGGCCCGTATCAGCTTTTCACGCTTTGCCGAGACAGGCGAAGGAGCGGCGTTAGGCCGCACGACGACACTCCAGGCGAGGCATCGCAACGGGGTCGAGTTCCCGGTCGAGGTTTCACTTTCGGCGATCAAGCTGCGCGGGCAATGGAGCGCGGTGGGCATCGTGCGCGATGCGACCGAGCGCGTTCAGACCGAAGAACGGCTCAAGCAGCTGGCGACCACCGACCCCCTGACCGGCATTTGCAACCGGCGGCATTTCGATGATGTGCTGGCAAGCGAGATCCATCGCGCCGCACGATTCTCCAGCCCGCTTTCGCTGATCCTGTTCGACATCGATCATTTCAAGCGCGTCAACGACAGCTTTGGCCACCAGGCCGGCGACCGGGTGCTGACCCAGCTCGCCGTGAGCGTAAGCAACACGATACGCACCATCGACCTGTTCGCCCGCTGGGGAGGAGAGGAATTCGTCGTGCTGCTCCCGGGCAGCGATCTCAACGCCGGCCGCGTGCTGGCCGAAAAGTTGCGCATGGCGCTGGCGACGCAGCCCTTCTCCGATGTTGGGCAAGTTACCTGCAGCTTCGGCGTGGCGGAACTCGCCCCGGGCGACACCGCAGATGCGCTGATCAGGAAAGCCGACCATTGCCTGTATCGCGCGAAAGCATCCGGCCGCAACCGGGTGGAAACCCCTGCGACACCCCCGCCGCTGGGGGACGCTTAGAGCACGAATGGCAGGCGGACGACGCACCCTCACGCGGCTTAATCCGGCTTGCTCCCCGCTACGCCGGCGATGTGGCGGATGGTCGCTACGAATCCCGGATCCTCGCCCTGCAGCAAGGCAGGCAGCGCAACACGAAAGTCTTCGCGCGCGCACCACTCGATCATGTAGTCCTCCCATGAGGTCCACAAGCGCGCCTGCTGGCGGCTCATCCTGTCTTCATAGACCAGCACATAGGCGCGTTCGAACAGGCTGACGAGCAGGGCGAACAGCGCGCGCTTGCGCTCATGCTGCTCTTCGTTGAGCTCGCCCTTGACCACCGGCGACAGCAGATTGAGGTCGGCATTGTTGATCACCAGCCGCATGAAATCGGCGTATTCATCCGACAACCGCAGGAAGATCTCCTCCTCGTCGGTCTGCTGCTCGCGGCGGCGATCGTGGATATACACGCCGATAGCGAGCGGCAGGCCAATCACGGTCACGATGTAGCTGGCTGCCTCCAGCCATTCCAGTACGCTCATGCCCGTCCTTTCATTTATGCGCCGCCCGCAAAGCCGTTTTGGCGCCACGCCTCGAACACCACCACACTGACCGCGTTCGACAGGTTCATGCTGCGCGAGCCCGGCAGCATCGGCAGGCGCAGCCGGTGGCTGCAATCGAAGCCATCGAGCATGTCCGCGGGCAAGCCGCGCGACTCAGGGCCGAACACGAACACATCGCCAGCCTGAAACGCGTGGTCCGTATAGCGCGCGCTGCCCTTGGTGGTGAGCGCAAACCAACGCCGCCCGGGCAAGGCCGCCTGCGCCGCCGCCCAGTCGGCGTGTACCTGCACGCAGGCCATGTCGTGATAATCGAGCCCGGCGCGCGCCACCTGCTTGTCGGACAGATCGAAACCCAGCGGTTCGACCAGATGCAGGCGGCAGCCGGTGTTGGCCGCAAGACGGATGAGGTTACCGGTGTTGGGCGGAATTTCGGGTTGATATAAAACGATGTCAAACATCGGCGATGCCCTAAAATAAATCATCTTACGAAAGGCGCATTGTATGGTTCCCTACCTCACCACTGCACTCACCGGCCCGTTGCTCGAGCTGGAAAAACGCCTGCTCGACGCGCAGCCGACCATCGAGCACTGGTTTCGCCAGCAATGGCAAGAGCAGTCCGCGCCGTTCTATACCTCGGTGGATATCCGCAACGCCGGCTTCAAGGTCGCACCCGTCGACACCAACCTGTTCCCCGGTGGCTTCAACAATCTGAACCCTTCGTTCATGTCCCTGAGCATCCACGCGGCGATGGGCGCGGTCGAAAAAATCTGCCCCGATGCGCAGCGGTTGTTGCTGATCCCCGAGAACCACACCCGCAATACCTTTTATCTGCAAAACGTCGCCGTGCTGGCGCACATCCTGCGCCAGACCGGGCTGATCGTGCGCATCGGCACGCTGATTCCCGAGATCACCCAGCCGACCACGCTGGAATTGCCGGGCGGCGGACGCCTCACGCTCGAACCCTTGATCCGTAAGGGCGATCGCATCGGACTGGAAGGCTTCGACCCCTGCGCCGTGCTGCTCAACAACGATCTGTCTGCCGGCGTGCCGGACATCCTGAAAAACATCGAACAGACCATCATGCCGCCGCTGCATGCGGGCTGGGCCACGCGCCGCAAGTCCCTGCACTTCAAGGCCTACCAGCATGTCGCCAGCGAGTTCGCGCGGCTGGTGGGAATCGACCCGTGGCTGATCGACCCCTATTTCGACCACTGCGGCAAGATCGACTTTCATCAGCGTCAGGGCGAGGATTGCCTGGCCGAAAAAGTCGGCAAGCTGCTCGCCAAGATCCAGCTCAAATACACCGAATACGGCATCGACCAGCCGCCTTTCGTCATCGTCAAGGCCGACGCCGGCACCTATGGCATGGGCATCATGACGGTGAAATCGCCGGACGACGTGCGCGAACTCAACCGCAAGCAGCGCAACAAGATGGCGGTCGGCAAGGAAGGCATGGACATCAGCGAAGTGCTGATCCAGGAAGGCGTCTACACCTTCGAGAGCATCAACGATGCGATCGCCGAACCGGTGGTCTACATGCTCGATCACTTCGTCGTCGGCGGCTTTTATCGCGTCCACACCGGGCGCGGCATCGATGAAAATCTCAACAGCCCCGGCATGCACTTCGTGCCGCTGGCGTTCGATGAAACCTGCGTCATGCCCGACCGCAGCGCCAACCCCGACGCCAGCCCGAACCGTTTTTACGCCTACGGGGTCATCGCGCGGCTGGCGATGCTGGCCGCCAGCATCGAGCTCGACGAAGCGCTCAATGCCGCTGAAAACGCGGCCGAAAGCGCCGCTGCATGAAACTGCTGTTCATCGTCGACCCGCTGGCCGGGCTCAAGCCGTACAAGGACTCGAGCGTGGCGATGATGCGCGCGGCGGTCGCGCGCGGCCATACCGTGTACGCCGCCGAAGCCCGTCAACTTAATGTGCAGGACGGCTTTACCCACGCCGCCTGCAGCACCCTCGATGTGCGCGCCGATGACGATTGGTATCGTGTGATCGAAACCCGCGACTGGCTGCTGAAGGATTTCGACGCCGTGGTGATGCGCACCGATCCGCCAGTCGACACCGATTACCTGCTGGCCACCCATCTGCTCGGCATTGCCGAGACCAACGGCGCGCGTGTGCTGAACCGCCCGGCGTGCCTGCGCGACTTCAATGAAAAACTCGCCATCCTCAACTTTCCGCGCTTCATCGCCCCCACGCGGGTGTCGGCCGACGCAACAGCCATCGGCGACTTTCTCGCCGACCATGGCGACATCATCGTCAAGCCGCTCACCGAAATGGGCGGCGCCGGCATCTTCCGCCTCACGCTGGCCGACCCCAACCGCAACGCCATCCTCGAAACACTCACCCACAAAGGCCGCCGCGCCATCATGGCGCAGCGCTACCTGCCCGCGATCAGCGAAGGCGACAAGCGGATCCTGCTGATCGACGGCGAAGTCGTGCCGTGGGCGCTCGCGCGCATCCCCAAAGCCGGCGAAACGCGCGGCAACCTGGCCGCCGGCGGCACCGCCCGCGCGCAACCGCTGTCGGCACGCGACCGCGACATTGCTGAAACCATCGCGCCGTGGGCAAAGGACAACAGCATCTTTCTCGCCGGGCTCGACGTGATTGGCGACTGCCTGACCGAAATCAACGTCACCAGCCCCACCGGGTTTCAGGAAATCACCGCGCAGACGGGGCATGACGTGGCAGGGCAATTCATCGCCGCGATTGAACGTGGACGTTTAGCCACGATTCATCCTTGAAACCCCGCTAGCGCATGCGCTCAGCGAAATTCAGCCTGTGGCTTCTTCTTGCGTGGGCGCTTGCCGCCTGCAGCCCGCCGCCGCTGGTGCAGCAACAATCCTATGTATTCGGCACTCTGGTCGAAATCAGCGTCTATGGCGCGCCGGAAGCACAGGCCAAGCAGGCAACGGCGGCAGTGCTGGCGCGCTTCGATGCGCTGCATCACCAATTGCACGCCTGGCAACCGAGCGAACTGTCGCGGCTGAACGCAACGCTGGCGAAAGGCGAGCGCGCAAGCGTCACGCCCGATCTGGCTGCAATGCTGCGTGATGCGCAAACTCTCTCGATCCAGTCCGGCGATTTGTTCAACCCGGCCATCGGCGGACTGATCGCGCTATGGGGGTTTCACGCCGACACGCCGCAATCGCGCGTGCCGGATGCGGCGGCGATTGCCGGCTGGGTGAAGCGGCAGCCACGCATGGGCGACCTGCATATCGAATCCAATCGGGTCTGGAGCACCAACCCGGCCGTTCAGCTCGATCTCGGCGGCTACGCCAAGGGGCGTGCGCTGGATGACGCGTTGACGATCCTGAAACAGCACGGCATCCGCAATGCACTGGTGAACATCGGCGGCAATGTGATCGCGCTGGGCCAGCACGGCGACCGTCCGTGGCGCGTCGGCATCCAGCATCCGCGCAAAGCGGGCACACTGGCGACGCTGGACCTACGCGACGGCGAGGCGATCGGCACCTCGGGCGACTACCAGCGCTATTTCGAAACCGGCGGCAAGCGTTACAGCCATCTGATCGACCCGCGCAATGGCTGGCCGGCCACGGGCATGCAGTCGGTGACGCTGCTTGTTTCGGGCGACCGGGCGGGCACGCGTTCGGACGCGCTGTCGAAGCCGCTGTTCATCGGCGGCGCGGCGCGCCTGTCGCAGACGGCAGCCCGCTTGAATCTGGGTGACTATCTGGCTGTGGACGCCGCGGGACAAATGCAGGTCTCGGCGGCGATGCAGGCCCGGCTTCGCTAGAATGCTGCTTTTGGTCTGACGTTTACACAATGATAGGCATCCTCATCGTCGCCCACGGTTCGCTCGCCGACAGCCTGGTCGAGTGCGCAACCCATGTTCTGGGTCAGCAGCCGCGCGGGCTTGCCACGCTGGACTTCATCGGCCACGCCGATCCGGACGAGCGGCAAAAGGCGCTCAAGGCACGGCTGAACGAGCTGGCCGCCCTCAACGACAAGGAAGGCGAGGGCATTCTGGTGTTGACCGACGTCTACGGCGCCACACCCAGCAACACGCTGTGCCGCCTGCTCGAACCAGCCCACATCGAAGGCGTTTCCGGCGTCAATCTGCCCATGCTGCTGAAAGCCCTGAATTACCGCGACACGCTGAGCTTGCAGCAACTGGTGCTGCGCATCGTCGAAGGCGGCCGCAACAGCATCAACCATATTTCCGAGGGCATGTGCGATGCTGCAAAGGGACGTTGAAATCGTCAACAAGCTCGGCCTGCATGCGCGCCCTTCGGCCAAGCTTACCCAGCTTACCTCCCGCTTCAAGAGCCAGGTGTTCATGACGCGCAACGGCCGCCGCATCAATGCCAAAAGTATCATGGGCGTGATGATGCTGGCCGCGGCCAAAGGTAGCGTCATCACGCTGGAAACCGACGGCGAGGACGAGGCGGCCGCGATGGATGCGCTGGTCGAGTTGATCGCCAGCGGCTTCGGAGAAGAGCGGTGAGTTTTTCCCTGCACGGCATCGGCGTATCGGGCGGCATCGCCATCGGCTATGCGCACATCACCTCGAGCGCGCGCGTCGAAGTGCCGCAGTACATGCTCGATCTGAAATATATCGACGAGGAACTGGCGCGCTTCGACGCCGCCATCATCACCACCCGCGAAGAACTCGAAACCCTGCGGCTGCATATTCCCGCGCACGCGCCGGCCGAACTGTCGGCGTTTCTCGACATGCACCTGATGTTCCTCGGCGACTCGACCATCGCCGAAGAACCGAAGCGCCTGATCCGGGAATCGCAATGCAATGCCGAGTGGGCGCTGGCGCAGCAGATGGAAGCGCTGGTGGCGCGCTTCGATGAAATCGAAGATCCCTATCTGCGCAGCCGCCAGGACGACGTGGTGCAGGTGGTGCAGCGCGTACTCAAGGTGTTGCTCGGCCACCCCAGCCATTTGCCGCTCGACGTCAACTTCGACGAGGAACGCATCCTGGTCGCGCACGAATTGTCGCCGGCCGACATGATCCTGTTCAAAAGCGTGCGCTTCGCCGCCTTTATTACCGACCTCGGCGGCACCACGTCGCACACGGCGATCCTGGCGCGCAGCATGGCGATTCCGTCGGTGATGGCGCTGCACAACGCGCGCGGCCTGATCCGCGACCACGATCTGCTGATCGTCGACGGCCGCGACGGCGTGGTCATCGTCAACCCGGACGAGTCCGCGCTCGCCGAATACCGGCTGCGGCAGAATCAGTGGCGCATCGACACCGAAAAACTCAAGCGCCTGAAGACCAGCAAATCGGCCACGCTCGACGGCACGCCCATCGCGCTGATGGCGAACATCGAGCTGCTCAGCGATCTCGATGCGGTCAAAGCGGCCGGCGCGCACGGAATCGGCCTGTTCCGCAGCGAATTCATGTTCCTCAACCGCAGCGACCTGCCGAACGAAGAAGAACAATACGAATTTTACAAAACGGTCACCGAGTCGCTCGACGGCAAACCGGTCACCATTCGCACCCTCGACCTCGGCGCCGATAAGCAGGCACCGTGGGGGCATTCGGTGGCCGACAATCCTGCGCTGGGCCTGCGCGCGATCCGCTTGTGCCTCGCCGAGCCGGGCCTGTTCCAGACGCAGTTGCGGGCGATCTTGCGCGCCTCGCACCACGGCCGGGTGAACATCCTCATTCCGATGCTGGCCAGCTTTGTCGAACTGCGCCAGACCCTGCAGCACATCGACGCCGCCAAGGCTGCGTTGCGCAAAGACGGCCTCAAGTTCGATGAGAGCATTGCCATCGGCGGCATGATCGAAGTGCCTGCGGCCGCGCTGTCAGCCGGATTTTTTGCCGAGCAACTGGATTTCCTGTCGATCGGCACCAACGACCTGATCCAGTACACGCTGGCGATCGATCGCGCCGACGACAGCGTCGCGCATCTCTACGACCCGCTGCATCCGGCCGTGCTCAACCTGATCCAGCACACCATCCGCGCCGGCAACAAAGCCGGCAAACCGGTCTCGGTATGCGGTGAAATGGCGGGAGATCCGCTGTTAACGCGCTTGCTGCTGGGGCTGGGACTGCGCTCGTTCTCAATGCAGGCGGCCAGCTTGCTGCAGGTCAAGCAGCAGGTGCTGAAAGCGCAGATGGATGAGCTGGCGCCGCTGACGCAGCGCTTGCTGAAAAACACCGACCCGGACAAGACGCTCCAGCTGCTGGGCCGCCTTAACAGCTAGACGGACTTTCCGGCCTACGCAGCCAGTTGAGCGGCAATGCGCGCGAGCGCCAGCTTGTCGTGGCGCATGTCGCTGATCTGCTGCTTGATCTGCGCCATGCGGCTGTGCAGCGTGCCCATGTTTTCCAGAATGCGCTGCAAGCTGCCGAGCCGCGTGTCGAGATACTGCTTGTGCTCGCGGATGCGCGTCATGACCGGATCGAGCGCGATCCGCAACCAGCGCTCCGCCTCGGTTCGTGCCAGATTGAACGCCTTGCGCGCTTCGACCGCGAGCCCGGCGTAAAACCGCCGGATCATGAAGTTCTTTTCCAGCAGCAGATTGGCAGGATCACGGCAAAACGCGTCGGTCTCCAGCATCAGGGCTTTCAGGCGGTTGCGATAGGCGCCCAGGTCCAGCCGCGGAACCTGCATCTTGGGCAGCTGGTGGTCGCGATGAAAACGGACATACGCCCGGTCCAGCGTTTCCAGCATGCTGTCGGCCATTTTGGTGGCCTGCTCCAGCCGATCATTCATCTGCTCGCTCAACTGGCGAATCCCGCCCGTCAGGCCGCGGGTGGTCAGACTGCCTTGCATGGCAGCGCGACCTGCCTTGCAAATTCCGTCCAGGGTGTCCTCGGACAGATTCGCCAGCAACTGCTCACCTTGTGCCTGAACCATTTTCCGGGTCAGCCGGAACTGCACTGCCGTCGCATCGTAGCTGTCTTTTTCCTGCTGCAGGCTGGCGCGCGTCTGCTCGATCAGCTCGCGATTCTTGCCCGATAACTGTGTGAGCTGAACCAGTTCATCGCTGCTGCGCTTGAGCCGCGCGTCGATATCGGTGCGGCTTTCATCCAGCGAACCCGTGACTTCACGGCTGATCGCGTGGTGCAGCATGTCGCGTCGCGACGGAATCACCTGATGCGCCAGCAGATACTCCAGCGACTCGATCCCCGAGCGCACCCGCAGGGCGGCATCGTTCTTGATCGTTGCCACCAGCGCTTTTTGCGCCGACACGGCAAACACCCGGCTGCGCGGCATCTTCAGCACGCGTGCAGTTTCCTCGGCCTGGCGCTCGATCGCGGCCTGCACCTCGGCATCGCTTTTGAGCTCGTCCCAGAGCATGTCGATCTTGTTCAGCACGGCGACGTGGTAGTTGGTATGCCGGTGCACGTGCTTCTGCCAGATTTCCAGGTCCGAGCGCGTCACCCCGGTGTCCGTCGCCAGCAAAAACATCACGGCATGCGCATTGGGAATCACCGACAGCGTGAGCTCGGGTTCCGCCCCCAGCGCATTGAGTCCCGGCGTGTCCAGAATGATCAGCCCGGCCCGCAACAAGGGATGCGGGTAATTGACCAGAGCATAGCGCCAGGCTGGCACGTCTACCGTGCCGTCCGGCCGCAGCTGATGGCGCTCGCTGGCATCGTCGCCATTCCACAGCCCGAGCTCGATGGCTTCGACCGCTGGCATCGGGCGGGTTTCGGTGAGCTTTTTCAGGCTCTGCTGCATCTGGCGCGGGTCGGCCGGATCGAGCGCAATCCTGCACCATTCGATGGGCATGTGCTTCAGCTGGCTCAACGACTCATCGCGGCGCCGCGTTTCGATCGGTAGCAGGCTCAACGCGGGTGCCTCGCCCGCGTTGAAGAACAACTCGGTCGGGCACATGGTGGTGCGACCGGCTTCCGAGGGCAGCAGACGCTGACCCTGATCGGCAAAAAACAGGGCATTGATGAGTTCGGTTTTGCCGCGGGAAAACTCGGCGACAAATGCCACCACCAGCTTGTCCTGGCGCAGCGCGGCAGCCGCGTCGGTCAAGCGCAGCGAACGCACGGCATCGATGCCGTGCTGCTGATCCAGCCAGTTGGAATACTCCGTAATCGCGTTCGCCAGACGCAAACGCCGCTCACTGAAGTCGGCGACTTCCTGTTCCAGATGGACACTCATGTTGGGCTATTCATTTCCAAATTACGCCAGAGCGTATTGTCACTACAAACGGCGATCGTTTTTTTACGCGACGACTCGCCACGCACCAGACGCACCGCTGATTTCGGCACCCCCAGTTGCGCGGCGAGCCAGGATAGCAAGGCCGCATTCGCCTTGTTATCGACTGCCGGTGCAGCGATCTTTAATTTCAGGCGGCCGTCGTGCTCGCCGACCACGGCCGAGGCTTTTGCCCCTGGCTGCACATGCAGTTCCAGCAGCCACGCGTCGCCGCTGCGGTGGCGCCAGCCAGGCTCAGAGGGCACTCAGAAGCGCCTGCTCGGCCGCCATGATCGGCACCATCAACACCAGCTGGCACAAAATAAACAGCACGATCGGCGTCAGATCGACGTTTGCCACCATCGGCACAATCCGCCGCAGTGGACGCAAGAACGGCTCGGACAACTCGTACACCACGGGCGCCAGCGGCGATTGGGTATTCACCCACGACAAGATCGCGCGCGCCAGGGTAATGCCGATGATCATGTAAACCGCGAGGCTCAACAGCCGCACCACAGCTAGCCCCAGCATCACCGGCCACACCTTGCCGCCCGCCAGCGCAAACGGAAAATCATTCAGCCAGTAACCGGACGCCACCACAGCAAATTCGACCAGCCAGGCCAGCAGCAGGCACGCCCAGTCGAGCCCCAGAAACCCCGGCACCACGCGGCGCAACGGCTTCACAGCAAAGTCGGTCAAGGCGACGATGAACTGGGCGAAGGGGTTGCGAAACGGCACCCTAAACAGCTGCATCATGAAACGCAGCAGGACGGCAATCACGAACAGATTGCCTATCGTCTGGATCAGAAACGCCAGTGCACCTGAAATCATGCCAGGCGCCCCAGTTCGTCACCCAGTTCGGCGCTGCGGCGGCTGGCCGCATCGACCGCCTGGGCGAAAGCCGGCTTGACCCCGGCAGCCTCGAGCGCGGCGATGCCGCGTTCGGTCGTG
>NCCT01000049.1 GCA_002279795.1 Hydrogenophilales bacterium 12-61-10 | reverse complement strand
ATACAGGCCAATAGCTCAATTGGTAGAGCGTCGGTCTCCAAAACCGAAGGTTGGGGGTTCGAGACCCTCTTGGCCTGCCACAGGATAAGCCTTAAGGCGTACAGCATTCATGGCTGACAAAATCAAGCTGCTGGTAGCGGTATTGCTGGTCATCGCAGGATTGGCCGGCTTTTATTTTTTTGCGGATGCGCCTGCCGTGGTGCGGGTGTTATCCGTGATAGCGGGTCTGGTGTTGGCGGGTGTCGTGGCTGGACTGTCGGCTCCGGGAAAGCGTTTTTTCCGCTTTGCGCTCGATGCGCGCGATGAGGCGAAAAAAGTCGTCTGGCCGACACGCAGGGAGACCGTTCAGATGACGGGTGTGGTCATGGCGTTTGTTGTCGTGATGGCGCTGTTTTTATGGGCTGTGGACAGCATTTTGCTGTGGCTGGTTAAGTTGGCTTTGGGACAAGGGAGTTGAGTATGCGGTGGTATGTGGTACATGCCTACTCTGGCTTCGAGAAAAGCGTCGCGCGCAATTTGATTGAGCGTATCGAGCGCGCTGGCATGAAGGATCGCTTCGGTGAAATCATGGTTCCAGTGGAAGAAGTGATTGAGATGAAGGGCGGTCAAAAAAAGACCGCCGAGCGCAAGTTCTTCCCTGGCTACGTGCTGGTGCAGATGGAAATGGACGACGATACCTGGCACCTGGTGAAAAGCACTCCTAAGGTGACCGGTTTCGTGGGTGGAACGGCTACCAAGCCGGCTCCTATTTCTGAAAAAGAAGTGCAGTCGATCATGGATCAGATGCGCGAGGGGGTTGAAAAACCCAGGCCCAAGATTCTGTTCGAGGTAGGCGAGACGGTGCGTGTGATTGATGGTCCGTTCACGGACTTCAATGGCAACGTCGAGGAAGTAAATTACGACAAGAGCAAATTGCGCGTGTCGGTGATGATTTTTGGCCGGGCTACACCCGTCGAACTGGGTTTCGGTCAGGTCGAGAAAAGCTAACCCGGGCCCAGGTCCGTTAGCAAGACTGCTTCAGCGTCAGGCTGGGGCAGTGTCCGGTAAGACCGGAGAGGAGCGCGAGTAGGGCAACCCAAAGCGCGTTGGTACTCATTTATCAGGAGCCATCATGGCAAAGAAAATTGTCGGCTATGTCAAGCTGCAAGTCCCTGCGGGCAAGGCCAACCCTTCGCCCCCAATCGGTCCGGCGCTAGGTCAGCGCGGCCTTAACATCATGGAGTTTTGCAAGGCGTTTAACGCCAAGACCCAGGGCATGGAGCCCGGTCTGCCGATTCCGGTTGTGATTACCGCGTTCGCGGACAAGAGTTTCACCTTCATCATGAAGACGCCGCCTGCGACGGTCTTGATCAAGAAAGCGATCAAGCTCGACAAGGGCAGCGCCAAGCCGCATACCGACAAGGTGGGTACGATTACGCGTGCCCAGCTGGAAGAAATTGCCAAAACCAAAGAGCCTGACTTGACCGCGTCGAACATGGATGCGGCAGTTCGCACCATCGCAGGCACGGCCCGTTCCATGGGCATTACGGTCGAGGGAGTCTGACATGGCTAATACATCCAAGCGCCTTCGCGCCCTGAAAGAAAAAATCGACCGCAACCGCAACTATCCTGTGATTGATGCGCTGGGTCTGGTCAAGGAGGCGGCAACCGCCAAATTTGACGAGTCTGTTGACATCGCTATCAACCTGGGCGTCGATGCGCGTAAATCTGACCAGATGGTGCGAGGCGCTGTCGTCTTGCCCAAGGGTATTGGTAAATCTGTCCGTGTTGCTGTGTTTGCGCAGGGCGATAACGTGCAAAAAGCCAAAGATGCAGGTGCTGATATTGTCGGTTTCGACGATCTTGCAGCCGAAATCAAGGCTGGCAAAATGGATTTTGACGTTTTGATTGCAACGCCTGACGCTATGCGTGTCGTGGGTCAGTTGGGCCAGATTCTTGGTCCGCGCGGTCTGATGCCGAACCCGAAGGTGGGTACTGTTTCTCCGGACGTGGCGGGCGCGGTTAAAAACGCCAAGGCAGGTCAGGTTCAATACCGTACGGACAAGGGCGGTATTGTGCATTGCACCATTGGTCGCGCTTCCTTTGCCGCCGAAGATCTTAAAGAAAATCTGGCTGCATTGATGGATGCGCTGCAGCGCGCCAAGCCGGCCAACTCCAAGGGTGTCTATTTCAAGCGTGTGTCGGTTTCCAGCACGATGGGCGTAGGCGTTCGTGTCGATCAGGCAAGCGTAACGGCATAACAAAAGAGGGGCGCTCCGGGTCCGGAGTGCTCGAAAGAACTTTGGGTCGTCAGCCAGCCGTTCGGTTGACGAGTTGTCAAAGACCGTAGGTCTCCGCAAGGGGTTAAGTCGGATCAGGTGTGGGTGGGTGACGCAAGTCCTCTGTTTGCATCGACCCGGGCCTACGCAGATGGTGTTCCCGAGCAGGATTTTCCTGTCAAGGCCGCCAGCCGAGGCTTCCCGTGGACACAAGCGGGAGTGCTTCGTAACTGAGAAGGAGGGTAGACCTTGAGTCTTAATCTTGAAGAAAAGAAAGCCGTTGTTGCTGAAGTTGCTGCGCAGGTTGCAGACGCTCAGACGGTTGTGGTTGCCGAATATCGTGGCATCAAGGTGGAGGATCTGACCAAGCTGCGCGCAATCGCACGAAAGGAAGGCGTCTACCTGCGCGTATTGAAAAATACGCTGGTGCGCCGCGCGCTCGAGGGCACTGCCTTCGCAGGTTTGTCCGACCAGATGGTCGGTCCGCTTGCTTATGGCATGTCCAGGGATCCGGTCGCAGCTGCGAAAGTGATGCACGAATTTGCCAAGACCAACGACAAGTTTGTCGTCAAGGCGGGTGCCATGCCTAATTTCATCATGTCCGCCAAGGATGTGGGGAATCTGGCCAGCATGCCCAGCCGTGACGAACTGCTGTCCAAGCTCTTGGGCACGATGCAGGCACCGATTACGCAATTTGTTCGCACGCTTAATGAAGTGCCGACCAAATTCGTTCGCGGTCTCGCTGCTGTGCGCGACAAGCAGGCTGCTTGAAGCAGTTTGCAGCCAACCCGCACGACGATATTGTTTTTAATCTGAAGCACAATTGACAGGAGTAATACACATGGCTGTTTCTAAAGCTGAAATTCTTGATGCAATCGCTGGCATGACCGTTCTGGATCTGTCCGAGCTGATCAAGGAAATGGAAGAGAAGTTTGGCGTTTCTGCTGCTGCTGCGGCGGTTGCTGTTGCTGCCCCCGCTGCTGCTGGTGCTGCGGCTGCTGAAGAGCAGACCGAATTCACCGTGATGTTGAATTCGTGTGGCGACAAGAAAGTTGAAGTCATTAAAGTCGTCCGTGCTGCAACCGGTCTGGGCCTGAAAGAAGCCAAGGATCTGGTTGACGGCGCTCCCAAGGCGGTTAAAGAAGGCGTGTCCAAAGCTGATGCCGACGCGCTGAAAAAACAGCTGGAAGAAGCTGGCGCTAACGTAGACGTCAAATAAGTCAACGGCAATCAAGGCGCGCATGAAAATGCGATGCCTGCTTCCGGATTAGCACTTATTTCGCCACGATTTATTTGTGGTGTGTTGCGGGGCAACCCGCAGCAGACGCAAGCAGCAAATACCCGGAACCCGGAATCGGCTTCCGGGTCGTTTGCTTTTTGCGTGTGCCTCACATCGCGCGGTGCGTAGCCTACGCACCGGCCTGCCCCTGATCGTCAAGGAGACTCCATGGCTTATACCTTTACCGAGAAAAAACGTCTGCGCAAGAGCTTTGCCAGCCGGACCAACACCCTACCGGTGCCTTTTCTTCTGGCGACCCAGCTTGAGTCTTATCGTGCCTTCTTGCAGGAAGGCCGTTCGCGGGATGAACGTCTGAACGAAGGTTTGCAGGCCGCATTCACGTCTATTTTTCCGATCGAAAGCCATTCCAAGAATGCGCGTCTGGAGTACGTCAGCTATTTTCTCGGCGAGCCTGTCTTTGACATCAAGGAATGCCAGCAGCGCGGACTGACCTACTGCGCGCCACTGCGCGCAAAGGTACGTCTGGTGATCATGGACAAGGAAGCGTCCAAGCCGACGATCAAGGAAGTCAAGGAGCAGGAGGTCTACATGGGCGAAATTCCGCTCATGACGCCGACCGGCTCGTTTGTCATCAACGGTACCGAGCGCGTGATCGTGTCTCAACTGCACCGTTCGCCCGGCGTGTTCTTCGAGCATGACCGCGGCAAGACTCACAGTTCAGGCAAGCTGCTGTTCTCCGCCCGCGTGATTCCCTACCGCGGTTCGTGGCTGGACTTCGAGTTTGATGCCAAGGACATCCTGTTCTTCCGGGTCGACCGTCGCCGCAAGATGCCGGTCACCATTCTGCTTAAATCGCTCGGCTATACGCCCGAGACGATTCTGGATGCGTTCTTCAACAAGGACACCTTTTATATCAACACCCAGGGCATCCAGTTTGAGCTGGTCCCCGAGCGTCTTCGTGGCGAGCTCGCACGGTTTGATATTTGCGGCAAGGACGACCATGTCATCGTGGCCAAGGATAAACGCATCACTGCCAAGCACATCCGTGAACTGGAAGCGGCAGGGGTCAAGAAATGGGCAGTTCCCGCAGAGTTTGTCGTTGGCCGCGTGCTGGCGCACGACGTGGTCGACAAATCCACCGGTGAACTGGTTGCGCGAGCAAACGACGAGATCACCGAAGAGCTGATAAATGCTCTCGCCGTAGCAGGCATCGACAAATTTAATACGCTGTATACCAACGAACTCGATCAGGGGGCGTTCATTTCGCAGACGCTGCGTGCCGACGACGCGGCAGACGCCTATGTGGCTAAAGTTGCAATTTATCGCATGATGCGTCCAGGCGAGCCGCCGACCGAGGATGCTGTCAATACGCTGTTTACCAACCTGTTCTTCAACGATGAGCGCTACGATCTGTCAGCGGTAGGCCGCATGAAGTTCAACCGTCGCATCGGAAGCGATGAGTTGACCGGCCTCGGTACGTTATCGACAGAAGACATCGTGGCTGTGATCAAGATTTTGGTGGATTTGCGTAATGGTCGTGGAGAAGTCGATGACATTGATCACCTCGGTAATCGCCGCGTCCGTTCTGTAGGCGAACTGGCCGAGAATCAGTTCCGTGCCGGTCTGGTGCGTGTCGAGCGCGCCGTGCGCGAACGTCTGGGTCAGGCCGAGTCCGATAACCTGATGCCGCACGACTTGATCAACGCAAAACCGGTTTCGGCAGCAATCAAGGAGTTTTTCGGTTCCAGTCAGCTGTCCCAGTTTATGGACCAGACCAATCCTTTGTCCGAGATTACCCACAAGCGCCGCGTATCGGCCCTTGGACCGGGTGGCTTGACGCGTGAGCGTGCAGGGTTCGAGGTGCGCGACGTGCACCCGACCCACTATGGCCGGGTCTGTCCGATTGAAACGCCGGAAGGCCCGAATATTGGTCTGATCAACTCGCTGGCACTGTATGCCCGCACCAACTGGTATGGCTTTATTGAAACGCCTTACCGTAAGGTGATCGACAACAAGGTCACCGATGAAATCGAATACCTGTCGGCGATCGAGGAAAGCAAATACGTGATCGCGCAGGCCAATGCCGATCTCGATGCGAAGAATCAGTTCAAGGACGACCTGGTGTCGTGCCGTTTCAAGAACGAATTTACGCTGTCGGCGCCAGACCGCATCGAATACATGGACGTGGCGCCAGCGCAGATCGTGTCGGTAGCGGCTTCGCTGATTCCATTCCTCGAGCACGATGACGCCAACCGCGCCTTGATGGGCTCGAACATGCAGCGTCAGGCCGTGCCCTGTCTGCGTCCGGAGAAGTCCCTGGTCGGAACCGGTATCGAACGCACCGCGGCAGTTGACTCCGGAACGGTTGTAACGGCGCATCGCGGTGGCCGTGTCGACTACATTGACGCAAGCCGTATCGTGATTCGCGTGCATGACGAAGAGGCGCGTGCCGGCGAAGTCGGCGTTGACATCTATTCGCTGATCAAATACACCCGTTCGAACCAGAACACCAACATCAACCAGCGACCGCTGGTGAAGGTGGGCGACATGATTGCGCGCGGTGACGTGATTGCCGATGGCGCATCGACCGATATGGGCGAGCTGGCGCTGGGGCAAAACATGCTGGTCGCCTTCATGCCGTGGAACGGCTACAACTTCGAAGATTCGATTTTGATCAACGAGAAAGTTGTTGCAGAAGACCGCTACACCTCGATCCACATCGAAGAACTCTCGGTAGTCGCACGCGACACCAAGCTGGGTGCGGAAGAAATCACCCGCGACATCTCCAACCTGGCCGAGCGCCAGTTGGGTCGCCTGGACGAATCCGGCATCATCGCCATCGGCGCTGAAGTCGAGGCCGGCGACGTGCTGGTCGGCAAGGTCACGCCCAAAGGCGAAACCCAGCTTACGCCTGAAGAAAAATTGCTGCGCGCCATCTTTGGCGAAAAGGCCAGCGATGTGAAAGACACTAGCCTGAAAGTGCCGTCCGGCATGTCGGGCGTGGTCATCGACGTGCAGGTGTTCACCCGCGAAGGTATCGAGCGCGACATGCGTGCGCAGTCGATTGTCGACACGCAGCTTGCCGAATACCGCAAGGACATGACCGACCGCATGCGTATCGTTGAAGACGACACGTTTGCCCGTCTGGAAAAACTCCTGCACCTGAAGGTGGCCAACGGTGGTCCGAAGAAGCTCGCCAAGGGCAGCAAGATCACTAATGACTACCTGGAGTCGGTCAACCGTCACGACTGGTTCGACATCCGCCTGGCTGACGACGAGGCGAGCCGCGCAGTGGAAGGTCTGAAAGACAGCCTGACGCAGAAGCGCATCGAATTCGATGCGATGTTCGAAGAGAAGAAGAAGAAGTTGACCGCTGGCGACGAACTGCCGCCCGGCGTGCAGAAAATGGTCAAGGTCTATCTGGCGGTCAAGCGCCGCCTGCAGCCTGGCGACAAGATGGCAGGCCGTCACGGCAACAAGGGCGTGGTGTCGAAAATCGCTCCGGTGGAAGACATGCCGTTCATGGCCGATGGCCGTCCGGTCGACGTCGTTCTCAACCCGCTCGGCGTGCCGTCGCGGATGAACGTCGGCCAGATTCTGGAAACCCACCTCGGCTGGGCAGCGAAAGGCCTGGGCGAAAAAATCGGCCAGATGCTAGCCGCGCAGACCAAGACCATGGTCAAAGAGCTGCGCAGCTTCCTCAAGGAAATCTACAACCAGTCCGGCAAGATCGAAGACATCGATGGCTTTACCGATGACGAGATCATCGAGCTGGGACGCAACCTGCAAAAAGGCGTGCCATTTGCGTCGCCGGTATTTGACGGCGCATCCGAGGCGGAAATCCGTCGCATGCTGGTGCTGGCCGGGCTGCCCGAAGGCGGTCAGGTCACGCTGTATGACGGGCGTACCGGTGAGGCGTTCGATCGCCAGGTGACGGTCGGCTACAAGCACGTGCTGAAGCTGCATCACCTGGTCGACGACAAGATGCACGCGCGCTCCACCGGCCCGTACTCGCTGGTTACGCAGCAACCGCTGGGCGGCAAGGCGCAGTTCGGCGGCCAGCGCTTCGGTGAGATGGAAGTCTGGGCGCTGGAAGCCTACGGCGCGTCTTACGTGCTGCAGGAAATGCTGACCGTGAAGTCGGACGATGTGAACGGCCGTACCAAGATGTACGAAAGTATCGTCAAGGGCGAACACAAGATCGAAGCCGGGATGCCGGAGTCCTTCAACGTGCTGGTGAAGGAAATCCGCTCGCTGGGCATCGACATCGATCTGGAACGTTATTAATTTAGGGTGAGGACACAGCCATGAAAGCACTGTTAGATATTTTCAAGCAGGCCACCCACGAGGAAGAGTTCGACGCCATCAAGATTGGCCTGGCGTCGCCGGAGAAAATCCGTTCCTGGTCGTATGGTGAAGTAAAGAAGCCCGAGACCATCAACTACCGCACCTTCAAGCCTGAGCGCGATGGCCTGTTCTGCGCCAAGATCTTCGGCCCGGTCAAGGACTACGAGTGCCTGTGCGGCAAGTACAAGCGTCTCAAGCATCGCGGCGTGATCTGCGAAAAGTGCGGCGTTGAAGTCACGCTGTCCAAAGTGCGCCGCGAGCGTATGGGCCACATCGAGCTGGCCTCGCCGGTTGCCCACATCTGGTTCCTGAAGTCGCTGCCGTCGCGTCTGGGCATGGTGCTCGACATGACCCTGCGCGATATCGAGCGTGTGCTGTATTTCGAAGGCTTCGTGGTGGTCGAGCCTGGCATGACGCCTCTCAACCGGGGCCAGTTGCTGACAGAAGATGACTACCTCGCCAAACTGGAAGAGTACGGCGACGAGTTCAAGGCGCTGATGGGTGCGGAAGCCGTACGTGAATTGCTGCGCTCGCTTGATCTTCCGAATGTGGTCGAAACGCTGCATGCCGATATGGGCCGCACGGGTTCCGAGACCAAGCTGAAGAAACTCTCGAAGCGCCTGAAAATTCTCGAGGGTTTCCAGAAATCCGGGATCAAGCCTGAGTGGATGATTCTCGAAGTGCTGCCTGTGCTGCCACCCGAACTGCGTCCGCTGGTGCCGCTCGACGGTGGCCGTTTCGCGACATCGGACCTGAACGATTTGTATCGCCGCGTCATCAACCGCAACAACCGCTTGAAGCGCTTGCTCGAACTGAAGGCGCCGGAAATCATCGTGCGCAACGAAAAGCGCATGCTGCAGGAATCAGTCGACTCGCTGCTGGACAACGGCCGTCGCGGCAAAGCCATGACGGGTGCCAACAAGCGTCCACTCAAATCGCTGGCCGACATGATCAAAGGCAAGAGCGGCCGTTTCCGCCAGAACTTGCTGGGCAAGCGTGTCGACTACTCGGGCCGTTCGGTCATCGTGGTGGGCCCGACCCTGAAGCTTAACCAGTGTGGCTTGCCGAAGAAGATGGCGCTGGAGCTGTTCAAGCCCTTCATTTTCAATCGTCTGGAAGTGCTGGGACTGGCGACCACAATCAAGGCCGCCAAAAAAATGGTGGAAGACGAAGAACCCGTTGTGTGGGACTTGCTCGAAGAGGTCATTGATCAGCACCCGGTCATGCTGAACCGCGCACCAACCCTGCACCGTCTCGGCATTCAGGCATTCGAGCCGGTGCTGATCGAGGGCAAGGCGATTCAACTGCACCCGCTGGTATGCGCAGCATTCAACGCCGACTTCGACGGCGACCAGATGGCCGTCCACGTGCCACTTTCGCTGGAAGCGCAGACCGAAGCTCGTACGCTGATGCTGGCGTCGAACAATGTGCTGTCGCCAGCCAACGGCGAGCCGATCATCGTGCCGTCGCAAGACATCGTGCTGGGCCTGTACTACATGACCCGTGAAAAGGTCAACGCCAAGGGCGAGGGCATGATGTTTGCCGACGTCGTCGAGGCACGCCGTGCATACGACAACCGCGAAGCGGAGCTCCACGCCCGGATTACGGTGCGGATCAAGGAAGTCACGCTGGACGAAAACAAGAACCGCGTAGAGACCATCAAACGTGTCGAAACCACGCTGGGACGCGCACTGCTGTCTGAAATCCTGCCGCCTGACTTGCCGTTCAGCTATGTCGACCGAGCGTTGAAGAAGAAGGAAATTTCGCGCCTGATCAACGCCAGCTTCCGCCGTTGTGGGCTGCGAGAGACCGTGTTGCTGGCCGACAAGCTGATGTATACCGGCTTTACTTATGCAACGCGTTCCGGCATGTCTATCGCCATCAAAGACATGCTGATCCCGAACGAAAAGAATCAGATCCTGGGATCTTCGGAAGCCGAAGTCAAAGAGATCGAGTCGCAGTACACCTCCGGTCTGGTCACCCAGGGCGAGCGTTACAACAAGGTCGTCGACATTTGGGGGCGCGCAGGTGATGCCGTTGCAAAGGCGATGATGACGCAACTTGGCGTCGAAAAAGTCATCGATCGCCACGGCAAAGAGGTCGTTCAGGAATCGTTCAACTCGATTTACATGATGGCTGACTCGGGCGCCCGCGGCTCGGCAGCCCAGATTCGTCAGCTGGCCGGTATGCGCGGATTGATGGCAAAACCGGACGGTTCAATTATCGAAACACCGATTACCGCCAACTTCCGCGAAGGCCTGAACATGCTTCAGTACTTCATCTCGACCCACGGCGCGCGTAAAGGCCTAGCCGACACCGCGCTCAAAACAGCAAACTCCGGTTACCTGACGCGTCGCCTGGTAGACGTGACACAAGACTTGGTGGTGGTTGAAGACGATTGCGGTACCAAAAATGGCCTGGTCGTGAAAGCGCTGGTCGAAGGTGGTGAAGTTGTCGAAGCCTTGCGCGAGCGGATTCTGGGCCGTGTTGCTGCAAGCGACATCATCAACCCTGAAACGCAGGCAACCGTTTACGAAGCCGGCACCTTGCTGGTAGAAGATGTTGTCGACGAAATCGAAGCCTTGGGCATTGACGAAGTCAAAGTGCGTACACCACTGACCTGTGAGACACGCTTCGGCTTGTGTGCTAAGTGCTATGGGCGTGACCTCGGTCGCGGCTATATGGTCAATACCGGTGAAGCGGTTGGCGTGATCGCCGCCCAGTCGATTGGCGAGCCGGGCACTCAGCTCACCATGCGTACCTTCCACATCGGTGGCGCAGCATCGCGTGCGACTGCAACCAGCCAGCTCGAAGCCAAGTCCAACGGTACGATCCAGTACACCGCATCGATGCGCTACGTGACGAATGCCCGTAAGGACTTGATCGCAATTTCGCGCAACGGTGAAATCATCATTGCTGACGATAGTGGCCGCGAGCGCGAGCGTCAGAAAGTGCCTTACGGCGCAACCCTGATGGTGAACGATGGGGCCAAGATCAAGGCCGGTGCGGTTCTGGCAACGTGGGATCCTCACACCCGCCCGATCATTACCGAGTACGCAGGACGCGTGCGCTTCGAAAATATCGAAGAAGGCGTTACGGTTGCCAAGCAACTGGATGACATCACCGGTCTTTCCACTCTGGTGGTGATCGACCCCAAGCGCAAAGCGAGCAGCGCTGGAAAAGGCTTGCGGCCGCAGGTCAAATTGCTCGACGAAGCGGGCAACGAGATCAAGCTCGCGGGTATGGAGACGCTGGTGAACATCACGTTCCAGATCGGCTCCATCATCACGGTCAAAGACGGCCAGGACGTACTGGTTGGAGACGTGCTAGCGCGTATCCCGCAAGAGTCCTCGAAAACGCGAGACATCACCGGCGGTCTGCCGCGTGTGGCCGAGCTGTTTGAAGCTCGGATACCGAAAGATGCAGGCATCCTGGCAGAAGTAACCGGCACAGTTTCCTTCGGAAAGGACACCAAAGGCAAACAACGCCTCGTCATTACCGAGGTGGATGGTGTCGCGCATGAATATCTGATCACGAAGGAAAAGCACGTCACTGCGCACGACGGTCAGGTTGTTCAAAAAGGCGAAATGATTGTTGAGGGGTCTTTTGATCCGCACGATATTCTTCGACTCAAAGGTGTGGAAACGTTAGCCCGTTACATCACTGACGAAGTGCAGGATGTGTACCGTCTGCAGGGCGTGAAGATCAACGACAAGCATATCGAGGTCATCGTGCGTCAGATGCTGCGTCGTGTAGTCGTGGTCGATCCAGGTAGCACAGGACTCATCCCTGGCGAGCAGGTCGAGCGCTCAGAGGTGCTGCAAATGAACGACGAAATGCTGGCAGGAGGCAAAGAGCCAGCCACCTACGATCCTGTCCTGCTGGGTATTACCAAGGCATCGTTGTCAACTGACTCGTTTATTTCAGCGGCTTCCTTCCAAGAAACCACCCGGGTGCTGACCGAAGCCGCAATCATGGGCAAGCGGGACGAACTGCGTGGCCTGAAAGAAAACGTCATTGTCGGACGCTTGATTCCAGCAGGTACCGGCCTTGCATACCACTCGACCCGCCGTCGTCAGGCAGCAGGCGAGGACATGGGGGCTGCCCATCTGATCATGGGCGGCGAAGCGGCTTCCACAGAGAATCAGGAAGTGGCTTGACAGGGGGTGCGCTCTCCAATAGAATCACGCGTCTTTTTCCGGTCACATGTTGCGGCTGGAAAGTGCAGGAAATAAATAAGGGATGGCGCTGCTTGAAAAAGCAGTCGGTGCCGTCCCACTTGTTTTAGTAATTGAATGCTCACCTTAATTTTTCGGAATTTTTGACATGCCAACCATTAACCAGCTGATCCGCAAGCCGCGTCAAGCGCCGGTGGAAAAAAGCAAGGTCCCGGCCTTGAAGGCTTGCCCGCAACGTCGTGGCGTGTGTACCCGTGTGTACACCACGACGCCTAAAAAGCCGAACTCGGCCTTGCGTAAAGTATGTAAGGTCAAGCTCACCAGTGGCTTTGAGGTCATCAGCTATATCGGTGGTGAAGGCCATAACCTGCAGGAGCACTCGGTTGTGCTGGTTCGCGGCGGCCGGGTCAAGGATTTACCGGGTGTGCGTTATCACACCGTGCGCGGTAGCCTGGATACGGCTGGCGTGAAAGATCGTAAGCAGTCTCGCTCCAAGTACGGCGCCAAGCGCCCGAAAAAAGCCTGATTGGTATCGGTTCGATACAAGCCTAATTAGATAGAGAGACTGGAATATGCCCCGTCGTCGCGAAGTACCCAAACGTGAAATCCTGCCTGATCCTAAGTTCGGTAATCAGGAGGTTTCGAAATTCATGAACGTCGTCATGTCCAGCGGCAAGAAATCTGTCGCTGAGCGCATTGTGTATGGTGCTTTTGAGCAAATCACCAAGAAATCTGGCAAAGATCCGCTGGAGGTTTTTGGCGAGGCTCTGAATAAGGCTCGCCCATTGGTTGAGGTCAAAAGTCGTCGTGTCGGTGGTGCAAACTACCAAGTTCCGGTCGAGGTTCGATCGAGCCGTCGTACGGCGCTGGCAATGCGCTGGCTCAAGGATGCTGCACGCAAACGCGGCGAAAAGTCGATGGATCAGCGCCTCGCTGGCGAGTTGCTCGATGCCGCTGAAGGCCGTGGTGGTGCGGTTAAGAAGCGTGAAGAGATTCACCGCATGGCAGAGGCGAACAAAGCCTTTTCGCATTTCCGTTTCTAAGTATTTAACGCGTTTAATCACAACGCAATTATTGGCAGGTATATACCGTGGCTCGCGCGACTCCTATCGAACGCTATCGCAATATTGGCATTTCAGCCCACATTGATGCTGGCAAAACCACTACCACCGAACGCGTCCTGTTCTACACCGGCGTGTCGCACAAGATTGGCGAGGTGCATGATGGCGCCGCAACGATGGACTGGATGGAGCAAGAGCAAGAGCGCGGAATAACGATTACCTCGGCGGCGACGACCTGTTTCTGGAAGGGGATGGATGGCAAGTTCCCCGAGCATCGCATTAATATCATTGACACCCCGGGTCACGTCGACTTCACCATTGAGGTTGAGCGGTCCATGCGTGTGCTCGACGGTGCGTGCATGGTTTACTGTGCCGTCGGTGGTGTGCAGCCGCAGTCCGAAACCGTGTGGCGTCAGGCGAATAAATACAAAGTTCCTCGGTTGGCTTTCGTCAACAAGATGGACCGCAATGGCGCGGATTTCTTCAAAGTCTACGATCAGATGCGCTTGCGTCTGAAGGCGAATCCAATTCCGATTCAGGTGCCGATTGGTGCAGAAGAGGGGTTTGAGGGCGTGGTCGATCTTGTGAAGATGAAAGCAATTTACTGGGATGAAGCCAGTCAGGGCATGAAGTTTGATTTGCGCGATATCCCGGCAAATCTGCTTGAAACATGCAAGAAGTGGCGTGAGGGCATGGTCGAGGCGGCTGCGGAATCATCTGAAGAGATGATGAACAAGTATCTCGAAGAGGGCGATCTTAGCGAGGCCGAGATAATTGCTGGTTTGCGTGCGCGTACCATCGCCAGTGAAATTGTCCCGATGATGTGTGGCTCTGCTTTCAAAAACAAGGGCGTTCAGGCCATGCTGGACAAAGTAGTTGAGTTAATGCCGGCGCCAACCGATATTCCGCCTGTCAAGGGTGAGCTTGAAAGTGGTGAGCAGGGCGAGCGCAAGCCATCTGACGATGAAAAATTCTCGGCATTGGCGTTTAAGGTCGCGACCGACCCCTATGTGGGGCAGCTGATTTTCTTCCGTGTCTATTCCGGTGTGGTCAAGTCAGGTGACACCATTTACAACTCGGTCAAGGGGCGTAAAGAGCGGTTGGGTCGTATTCTGCAAATGCATGCCAATCAGCGTGAAGAGATCAAGGAAGTGCGTGCAGGGGATATCGCCGCAGCGGTGGGTTTGAAAGACTGTACGACAGGCGACACCTTGTGTGAGTTAAGCGATCCCATCATTCTGGAGCGCATGATCTTCCCGGAGCCGGTGATTCACGTTGCTGTCGAGCCAAAGACAAAAGCTGACCAGGAAAAAATGGGTATCGCGCTGGGCCGCTTGGCACAAGAAGATCCGTCATTCCGTGTTCGCACCGATGAGGAATCTGGTCAGACCATCATGTCCGGCATGGGTGAGTTGCATCTTGAAATTCTGGTTGACCGCATGCGTCGTGAGTTTGGCGTTGAGGCCAACGTCGGTGCGCCGCAAGTTGCCTATCGCGAAGCGATCAAAAAAGAAGTTGAGCAAGAAGGTAAGCACGCCAAGCAGTCGGGTGGTAAAGGTCAGTACGGCCATGTGTGGATCAAGATGGGTCCGAATGAAACCGGTAAGGGTTTCGAGTTTATCGATGCCATCAAGGGCGGCACCGTGCCACGTGAGTTCATTCCTGCGGTTGAAAAGGGCTTGAAAGAAGCGCTGGCTAATGGTGTGCTTGCTGGATTCCCTGTGGTCGACGTGAAAGTCACTCTGTTTGATGGCTCATACCATGATGTTGACTCGTCTGAGTTGGCATTCAAGCTTGCTGCAATTCTTGCTTTCAAGGATGGCATGCGCAAAGCCAGTCCGGTTCTGCTGGAGCCAATGATGGCGGTCGAGGTTGAGACTCCTGAAGACTACATGGGTGACGTGATGGGCGACTTGAACCGCCGTCGTGGAATTATTCAGGGCATGGATGACGCAAACGGTGTGAAGTTGGTCAGGGCCGAAGTGCCGCTGGCTGAAATGTTCGGGTATTCGACCGATCTGCGTTCAATGTCGCAAGGTCGTGCCACTTACTCGATGGAGTTCAAGCACTACACCGAGGCACCGAAAAACGTCGCTGAAGCGATTATTTCCAAGAAGTGAGCACCCGGCTAAATGCCCGCGCGTTCTTCAACAACTGATTATTGATTATTAAGGTACTGAGACATGGCTAAGGAAAAATTCGAGCGGACCAAACCGCACGTAAACGTAGGAACGATTGGACACGTTGACCACGGCAAGACCACCTTGACTGCCGCGATCACC
>NCCT01000048.1 GCA_002279795.1 Hydrogenophilales bacterium 12-61-10 | reverse complement strand
AAGCCGCCAGCGCGAAGGCGCCAAGCTCAAGCAGCACATTCTGGACCGTCTTGCCGCCGCCGAATCCGAGGTGAAAACCCTGCGCCCCTTGCTGCCGGCCCTGATCGCCGCCCAGCGCGACAAGCTGACCGAGCGCCTGCACGAAGCGCTGGGCGAGGCGGGGCATGAGCGGCTGGCGCAGGAAATCGTGCTGGCGGCGCAAAAAGCCGATATCGACGAAGAGCTTTCGCGCCTGACCACCCATTTTGCCGAGGTGCGCCGGGTATTGGCGCAACCGGGCGCAGTCGGCAAGCGGCTCGATTTCCTGATGCAGGAACTGCATCGCGAAGCCAACACGCTGGGCGCCAAGTCGGTAGCCGTCGAAACCTCGCGCGCTTCGCTCGAACTCAAGGTCCTGATCGAGCAAATGCGTGAACAAGTGCAAAATATCGAATAAACAAAAACCGAGAGACCCTGAAACAGCCATGAACTCCCTCTCCCCATCCGGCGTGCTCTACGTCGTCAGCGCCCCGTCCGGAGCCGGCAAAACCAGTCTGGTCAAAGCCCTGCTCAAAGTCGATCCGGCCATTCGCCTGTCTGTCTCCCACACTACGCGCGCGCCGCGACCTGGCGAAACCAACGGGCGCGACTTCTACGGCACCGCCAAAGGCAGCATCAGCCACGACCTCAACGCCGGCCATGACGTGTTGCTGGAAATCGACTGGCAGGGCGCCGGACAAATCAAGCAACATTTCCCGCACTCCGCGTCGATCTACATCCTGCCGCCCTCGTTCAACGCGCTGCGCACCCGGCTAGCCGGACGCGGGCAAGACAGCGACGAGGTCATCGAGCGCCGCCTCGCCGCCGCGGCCCACGATGTCGCTCACGCCGATGCGTTCGACTATATAATCGTCAATGATGATTTTGAGCACGCCTCACAGGACCTGCTCGCCATCACCCGCAGCATTCGCCTCGAAACGGCGCGCCAACTGCTTCGGCATACCGCCCTTTTCGAGGAATTCAAACGTATCTGATTGATCCACAATCAATTTTTCCGGCTCGATTTGCCCCGTTTTTTGATTGAACCCACACCCCATGGCGCACTCGCGCCAGCAGAGCAGGAGTAGCCCTATGGCCCGTATTACCGTTGATGATTGCATTCCCATGTTCCCCAACCGCTTCGAACTGACGCTCGCCGCGACCTACCGCGCACGTCAGCTGGTGCAAGGCTCGCAAGCCATGGTCGACTCGACCGACAAGGCCGTGGTGACCGCCCTGCGCGAAATCGCAGCCGGCAAAGTTGGCCCTGAAATTCTCAATCGAGGCCGTGCCTGAGAACCTGCCCGTCCCTCAACCGGCGCACCCGCACCGTGCGCCGACGTTGACGCACGAGTTCGACTCGCTACGCCCCAAGCTGGCGTATCTGACGCCGGACGAAATCAGCACCCTGGAAGTTGCCTACGAATTCAGCCGTAGCGCCCACGAAGGCCAGTTCCGCAAGAGCGGAGAGCCCTACATTTCCCATCCGCTGGCGGTCGCCGGCATCCTGGCCGAATGGCATCTGGATGCGCAAACCCTGTCTGCGGCCCTGCTACACGACGTGGTGGAAGACACGCCCGCCACCGCGGGAGAAATCGAAACGCGGTTTGGCAAGCCCGTCGCCTTACTGGTCGACGGCGTTTCGAAACTCGACAGGCTGGCATTTGCCTCCGAGCAACACGCGCAGGCCGAGAACTTCCGCAAAATGCTGCTGGCGATGGCGCAGGACGTGCGGGTCATCCTGGTCAAGCTGGCCGACCGCCTGCACAACATGCACACCATGGATTCGATGCCGGTTGAAAAACACCGCCGCATTGCCACCGAAACCCTGGAAATTTATGCCCCCATCGCCAACCGGCTGGGGTTGCATGCGGTTTATCAGGAACTCGAAGACCTGGGCTTCCGCTACAGCCACCCCAATCGTTACAAGGTGCTGGCCAATGCGGTGAAGGCCGCGCGCGGCAACCGCCGTGAACTGGTCGAAAAAATCCGCATCGCGCTGCAGGAAAAACTCGAGCAAAGCAACATCGAAGCGACCATCAGCGGGCGTGAAAAACACCTCTACAGCATCTACAGCAAGATGCAGGAAAAAAGCCTGGCGTTTACCGAGGTATTCGACATCTACGGCTTTCGCGTGGTGGTGCGCGACCAGCCGACCTGTTATCTGGCGCTCGGCGCATTGCATTCGCTGTACAAGCCGATTCCCGGCAAGTTCAAGGACTACATCGCGATTCCCAAGGCCAACGGCTACCAGTCGCTGCATTCGATCCTGTTCGGCCCCAACGGTACGCCGATCGAGGTGCAGATCCGCACCACCGACATGAACCGGCTGGCCGAGTCGGGCGTGGCCTCGCACTGGATGTACAAATCGGCCGATACCGCGCTGTCCGACGTGCAGACCCGCACCCACCGCTGGCTGCAGTCGCTGCTCGACATCCAGGCCGACCACGGCGACTCGCCCGAGTTTCTCGAACACATCAAGGTCGACCTGTTCCCCGACGAAGTCTATGTGTTCACGCCCAAGGGCAAGATCATGGCGATGCCGCGCGGCGCGACGGCGGTGGACTTCGCCTTTGCGGTGCATACCGATGTCGGCCGCCACTGCGTCGCGGTCAAAATCAATCACGAGTTGATGCCCCTGCGCACCCAGCTGCGCAATGGCGACCACGTCGAAATCCTCACGGCGTCGAACGCCAGTCCCAACGCGGCCTGGCTCAATTTCGTCGCCACCGGGCGGGCGCGTTCGCACATCCGCAACTTCCTGCGCAACACCCGCGTCGAGGAAGCGGCCGCGCTCGGTGAGCGCCTGCTCAACAACGCCCTGGCCGCTCTCAATCCCGAAGGCATCACGCCCGATCCGGCCGTATGGGATCGCGTGGTGAAAGACTACGGCGTGCAAACCCGGCAGGAACTGTTCACTGGCATTGGCCTGGGACGCAAATTGCCGCTCGTCGTGGCGCATCAGCTGCTGCATGTGCAGGGTGAGCACACCGGCATGCCGGCCCACCCTCACGCCATCAGCATTCGCGGCTCGGAAGGCATCGCGGTCGAGCTGGCGCAGTGCTGCCACCCGATTCCCGGCGACCCCATTCTCGGCTTCATCCACAAGGAACGCGGGCTCATCATCCACACCCACGACTGCCCCTCGATCCGCACCTTCCGCGCTGATCCCGACAAGTGGCTGGACGTGGAATGGGAAGCCGAACCCGGGCGCATGTTCGACGTGCAGATCAAGGTCGTCGTCGGCAACCAGCGCGGCGTGCTGGCCAAGGTCGCGGCCGCGATCGCCGAGCACGGCTCCAACATCGGCAATGTGGCGATGGAAGAAGAAGACGGCAGCCCCTACACCATCCTGTTCTTCACCGTGCAGGTCGAAAACCGCATGCACCTCGCGCGCGTGATGCGCGGCCTGCGCGTGCTGCCCGACGTGGTGCGGATTTTCCGCATCAAGGGCAAGAAGGACGGCCGCGCCGCCCAGTCGCAATAAGCCCGCGGCGATTCACGGACCATCCGTGCCGTCGACAACGCGCGCAATCAGCCCATCGTTGAGCCAGGTCTGAAGGTAGCGCGCGATCCGCGTCTGCGCGTCGTCGCAGCTGTCCGCCAGCGTCTGGCATACCGTCGCGAATCGCCGCTCCACCTGAACCTGTTGCAGCGCCCGATATTCCGCCGCGTCCAGGGTCCTGAAGTGCGGCTGCCACGCCCGCCGCCACACGCAGAGCCCCGCCGCTTCCAGCAGCGCCTGCGCCTCCGGCGGCGACTCATCGCGGTCGAGCGCGGCCCAGATCGCTGGCGTGTTGAAGGTCAGCGGCAGCAGCGCGAGCGTCGGCACCCCCGCGAAACCCAGGGTTTCCCAGCGTTCCGGCGCAATGGTCCCGAGGGCGTCGAGTCCGAGGGGAACGGCATCCGGCCCGTCGAAGGCCTGGCGCAGCTGCCAGTCCATGCGCGCGAGTTCGGCAATATCCAGATCGCCCGGAAACTGTGCCGCCAGCCAATCCGGAAAGTGCGCGCCGTAATCGCGCAGGCTGCGATGGCGCGGCGGATGCGCGTCGATATAGGCCAGCGCGCACTGCTCGAAGCGCGCGTCGCCCAGGTAGGCCCAGGTTTTTTCGTAGGTGTCGCGCAGCGTGTCGGCCAGCCGCACGCGGTAGGCGTTGTGATAGATGCCGAGCCGCTGCGCCACGGCGATGCGCCCGCCGCTGCGGATGCGCGGCACCACGGCGTCGCCCGCGTCCAGCAGATAGTCGTGCAGATCACGCTGCACGTCGGCCAGTAACGCGCTCATGCGGCCGCCTGCTGTTCCGCCGCCACCCGCGCCGCGATGGCGCGCGCCTGATCGAGCTCGGCGAGCAGCTCGGGCAGCGGCGGAATGTGATCGTCGCGCTCGATCATCGCCGCGACCTCGCCGAACGCGCGGCAGGCGTCGGCATACAGCGCCCACACGGCTTCGCATACAGGATGGTCATGGGTGTCGACGATGTAGTCGCCATGATCGTGATGCCCTGCCAGATGAATCTGCCGCACGCGATCCGCCGGCATCGCGCGCAGATAGGCTTGCGCATCGAAGCCGTGGTTGACGCTGCTGACATAGATGTTGTTGACGTCGAGCAGCAGCAGGCAGTCGGCCTCCTCGGCCACGGCGCGCACGAAGTCCCATTCGGGCATGACCGAATCCTTGAACTCCAGATAGCTCGACACGTTTTCCAGCAGGATGCGTTCGCCCAGCAGATCCTGCACCTGACGCACGTGTGCGACCACCTGCTTCAGCGCTTCCTCGCTGTAAGGCAGCGGCAAAAGATCGTGGCTGTTGCGGCCGGCCACGCCGGTCCAGCACAGATGATCCGACACCCACAGCGGATCGACGCGGCGGTGCAGCGCCTTCAGCTGCGCCAGATAGTCAAGGTCGAGCGGGTCGGTCGAGCCGATGGACAGCGACACGCCGTGCAGCGCAACCGGGTAATCGGCGCAGATCGCGTCGAGCATGGCGAGCGGCTTGCCGCCCGGCACCATGTAGTTTTCGGAAATGAGTTCGAGCCAGTCGACCGGCTGGCGCGCGTCGAGAAAATCGGCGTAGTGCTCGGGGCGCAGGCCGAGGCCGAATCCGGGGTAAGGTGTTTTCATGGGCAAGGGGTGGTGTCCGGTTGTCGTGCGCGTCCGCAGGCAGGCGCGCACGACAACCCCGGCCGGGCCGGGGCTGACAGGCTGCTTACTTCGCCTTCAGGTCGGCAATCACGCCGCCTTTTTCCAGACAGGCGCTGGCGGCCATGCCCTTGAAGCCATGGCCGCCGCAGGCGTTCTGCCCTTTGCAGCTGTTCTCGGCAGTTTTGCAATCGCTGTTGCCCTTGCACGAATGCACGCCGTAGCAATGCACCTTGTCGCCAGCGGCAACGGCCAAGCCGCTGCTGCCGGCCGGATTGGCCGCTGCACTCGCGGACAGGGAGAACGCCATCAGAGCGGCGACGGAGGCGAGCGAAGCACCTTTGGAAAGTTGTGACATGGAACACTCCTGAAATGAATAAAATTGCGATTGAATCGATCGCCTTCGATGAATGCGATCACCCGGCACACCGCGTTATCATCCTGACAACTGGGCGAGCCAGTCCACTAGTCGCCCCAACCGACATGTCCTTACACAACGCTGAAAAATTTATTGGAATACACATGAAACAGATCATCTCCACGCCCCAGGCCCCCGCCGCCATCGGCACCTATTCGCAGGCCGTGCGCGCCGGCGACACTGTTTATCTCTCCGGCCAGATCGGCCTCGATCCAGCATCGATGCAAATGGTGGACGGCATCGACGCGCAGATTCATCAAGTATTCAAGAACCTTTCCGCCGTGGCGACCGCGGCAGACGGCACGCTCGCCGACGTCGTCAAGCTCAACGTCTTCCTCACCGACCTCGTCCATTTTCCTAAAGTCAGTGAAATCATGGCGCAGTATTTCAGCGAGCCCTTCCCTGCGCGCGCGGCCGTCGGCGTCGCAGCGCTGCCGCGCGGCGCGCTGGTCGAGGCCGACGCGGTGATGGTGCTCGGCTGACCCCCGCTTGAAACCGGTCTCGCCGTTTTCCTTCCCCGTCTCGCCGGGGATACGTACCAAACTCGCCAAACTCGGCCTCACCCGCGACGCCGATCTGGTGTTGCACATTCCGTTGCGTTGGGAAGACGAAACCCGGCTGACGCCGATCCGCGAGTTGCTGCCGAGCGACACGGCTCAAGTGCAGGCGACGGTGACGGACGCCGCTATCGCCTACCGTCCGCGACGCATGCTGACCCTGTCGGTGCGCGACACCGGCGGCGGCGTGCTCGGCATCCGCTTCCTGCATTTTTATCCCAGCCACAGCAAGCTGTTCCAGCCGGGCGAAACCTTCCGCTTCATCGGCGAAGTGCGCGGCGGATTTCTCGGGCTGGAGATGGTACATCCGCGCTTCGTCAAGGCGGACGACGACACGCCGCTGCCGAGTGCCCTCACGCCGGTCTATCCCACCACCGCCGGCCTCGGCCAGGCGGCGCTGCGCAAGGTCGTCGCTCGCGCACTGGAAGCACGCATCGAAGACACCCTGCCCGCCGACTGGCTGGACAAGCTGAACCTGCCTGAACTCGATACCAGCATCCGCACGCTGCACCAGCCGCCTGCCGACGCCGCGCTGGCCGAACTGGATGCGCACCGCCATCCCGCCTGGCAACGACTGGCGTTCGACGAACTGCTGGCGCAGCAGCTGTCGCTGGCCGCAGCACGCGCACAGCGGCGTACGCTGACCACGCAAGCCTTGCCCGCGCAGCAGCGCCTAACCACCGCGTTTCTTGCCGCGCTGCCGTTTGCGCTCACCGCCGCGCAGCAGCGCGCTTGGCAAGAAATCAGCCCCGACCTCGCTCAGCCGCACCCGATGCGGCGTCTGCTGCAAGGCGATGTCGGCAGCGGCAAGACCGTGGTCGCCGCGCTGGCCTGCCTGCAGGCAGTGGAAAACGGCCTGCAGTCGGCGTTCATGGCGCCGACCGAAATCCTCGCCGAGCAGCACGCGAAGAAGCTCACGCCGCTTTTCGAATCGCTCGGCCTGCGCTGCGCGTGGATTTCCGGCAGCCAGCGCAAATCGGTGCGAACCCAATCCTGGCAGGCGGTGGCAGCGGGCGAAGCCGACGTCGTATTCGGCACCCACGCGCTGTTTCAGGAAGCCGGCAGTTTCAGGAATTTGGGGCTAGTGGTGGTCGACGAGCAGCACCGCTTCGGTGTCGGCCAGCGCCTGGCGCTCATGCAGAAAGGCAGCGAACCGCACCAGTTGATGATGAGCGCGACGCCGATCCCGCGCACCCTGGCGATGAGTTTTTTCGCCGACCTCGACGTCTCCACCATCGACGAACTGCCGCCCGGCCGTACCCCCATCGTCACCAAGCTGGTGAGCGCCGCGCGGCGCGGCGACGTGCTCGCGCGCGTGCGCGAATCCTGTCTCGAAGGCGGCCAGACCTATTGGGTGTGCCCGCTGATCGAGGAGTCGGAAACCCTGCAACTGCAAACCGCCGAAGACACCCACGCCGCGCTCACCGCGCAACTGCCCGAACTCAACATCGGTCTGGTACATGGCCGTCTCAAACCCGCCGACAAGCAAGCCGTGATGCGCGCTTTCCAGTCGGGCGAGATTCAGCTGCTGGTCGCCACCACCGTCATCGAAGTCGGCGTCGATGTACCCAACGCCGGGCTAATGGTGATTGAACACGCCGAGCGCATGGGGCTGGCGCAACTGCACCAGCTGCGTGGCCGCGTCGGGCGCGGCAGCCGCGAATCGGCCTGCGTGCTGCTGTTCGAAACGCCTTTGTCTGAACTGGCGCGGGCACGCTTGAAAGTGATTTTTGAATCCACAGACGGGTTTGAAATCGCGCGTCAGGACTTGCTGCTGCGCGGGCCGGGGGAAGTACTGGGGCACCGGCAGAGTGGGCTGCCGATGTTGCGTTTTGCCGATCTTGAGCGGGATGTCGGCCTGCTGGAGCGGGCGCGTGATTATGCGCAGCGTTGTTTGGTATCGCATCCGGAGATTGCTGCGCGGCATGTTGAGCGGTGGTTGGGGGGGCGGCAGGGGCTGGCGGGGAGTTGAGGGTTTGCTGGTTGGCTGCGGATGAACCGGCCTCCCCCTTTGGAAAAGGGGGATTGAGGGGGATTTGAAGTGGTTGTTTGATTGAGGACGTTTGGCCGGGGGTAGCCCGGCCAAACACCCCCACCCGGCCAAACGTCAGCAGCCACTCCCCTTAACCACCGACTCCACCACTGCCGCATCCACACAGGATTCAACGCACACGCCCGTTACCGTCCCGGCGGCCTGCGCATCAACCACACACCGCACGCACGCCACCGGCACCTTCAATCTCGACGCCGCCGCCGCGATGCAGCCGTTGCAGGTGTAAACGCGCAAGGTGCACATCTGGGCGGTATTGGTGATGTGGGTGCAGGCGTCGGAGTCGTCCGTCGTGCAGATCGGCGGACAGGTTTCGTTGCGGTTGCAGCCGGCGGCCAGCGCCGCGCTTGCGCCGACGCAGGCCACACCAGTCAGAAAAAAAATCAACCACATTTTCATCGGGTTCCTTTCACGGTGCAAAAATCGGGTCTATGCCAGGTGCAGCGTCTTGCAGCCCCCACAAGCTCAAACCCGGCAAGTAGGTCAGCAGCAGCAACCACACCAGCAGCACGAACAGGAACGGCAAGGTCGCCCGAAACACCGCGAAGACCGGCTTTTTGAAGCGCTGGCTGGCGAGAAACAGGTTGATCCCCACTGGCGGGGTGAGGTAGCCGATTTCCAGATTGGCAAGAATCACAATCCCCAGGTGTACCGGATGAATACCGAAGTGCGTCGCCAGCGGCAGCAGCAGCGGGGTGACGATAACGATGGCGGAAAAGATATCCATCATGCAGCCGACCGCCAGCAGGGCGAGGTTCATCCAGATCAGGAACTCCAGCGGGCTGGTGACTTTGGCCTGCACCCAGTCGAGCAGGTGCATCGGCACCTGCGCGTCAATCAGCAGATTGGTGAGACCCAGGCTCAAGCCGAGAATGATGAACAGGCTGCCGACCAGCACGGCGGCTTCGTGCGCCACCCACACCAGCTGCTTCAGGCTGATCTCGCGGTGGATCACGGTTTCCAGCAACAGGGCGTACAGCGCGGTGCAGGCAGCGAGCTCGGCGACGGTGAGATAACCCCCGGCCAGTCCGCCGATGACGCCGACCGGCAGCAGCAAATCGGCCCAGCTGGCACGCGCGGCCAGGGTGAGTTCACGCAGGCGAAAACGATGACGCGGCGCACCGCGCGCACCGCGCAATAGGGCATAGGCGCCCACCATAACGAACAGCAGCGCAGTCGGCAGCAAGCCGGCAACAAACAGGTCGCTAATATCGACCTGCGCCACCACGCCATACAACAGCACCGCAAGACTGGGCGGCAGCAGCAGGCCCATCGAGCCGCCCGAGGTGATGAGGCCGAGCGCGAACTTGTCGGAGTAGTGCTCGTGCTTGAGCATTGGATACAGCAGGCCGCCCAATGCCAGAATCGTGACGCCGGAGGCGCCGGAAAAGGCGGTGAAGACCATGCAGGTCAGCACCGCCACCCAGGCAATGCCGGCCGGCATCCAGCCCAGCAGGGAATTGAAAAAGCGCACCAGCCGCTTCGGCGCGCCGCCCTGTCCCAACGTGGCTCCCGCCAGCACGAACAAGGGAATCGCAACCAGGTTGGGAGAGGACGCCAGGCGCGCAAATTCGACCATCAGCAGCGCCGGGTCGAGTTGCGCCTCGCGCGTGGCGGTCAGCGCTGCCGCGCCCAGCACGATGAACAGCGGCAAGCCGACCAGTGCCAGCACGATGAAGAGAATGGTTGTCATGCGGCGTGGTCTGGCCTGGCCGAGTCGGGAAACACCAGCACCGCGCGCAACAGAAAATGCAGCGCCAACAGCCCGAAGGCGACCGGCAGGATCAGACCCAGCCAGGCCAGCCAGACAGCATCGGCCGACTGATAGCGCCATTCATCCTGCCAGAATGCCCACGCCGCCTGCGTGAGCAGGGCGCAAACAAGCGCAGCCATGAGATTAAAGGGAATCGCGGTGATCTTTTGCCAAGCCGGACGCGCGGCCAGATTGGCAGGATCGAGGTGCAGATGGCGCTGCGCCGCCACCGCCAGCGCGGCACCGGGCAAGGCCACCCACAACACCAACTGGCGCAGCACGAGGTCGCCGCCGGGCAGGGTCGCGTGAAACAGGTTGCGCCCGATGATGTCGGCCAGCGACAACACCAGCATGGCCGAAAAGGCCAGCATGGCTGTGCCGAGTTCGACGCGGGTAAGGACGTGTTCCAGCCAGCGGCAGGCGCGCAGAAAAATCACTTGGCCTGATTGCCGCGATAGCGGGCGAGTGCGGCGTCGACCTTGCGATCAAGATCAGCCGACAGATAAGCTTTGGCCTCCAGCGCGCTGACGGCTTTGCGGGAGAGCGCGGTTTGCTCGGCAAGCTTGAGGTGGTGCTGTTGCATGCCCACCATCGGCCGGGTCGATTTAGCCAGCACCGCAAGCGATGTCCGGTCGTCGCGCCGGGTGTCGGCAATAAGCTTTTGCGACAGCGGCGCGCCACTGCTTTTCAACAGCGCTTGCAGGTCAGGCGGCAGCCCCGAAAAAAACTTGTTGGACACCACCACCGCACCGATTCCCGTCGCCATCGGCTGATCGCTCATATAGGGCGTCTTGCCCGCCCATTGCAGGGCAATGCTGGCCAGTGGCGTGCTGACGACCGTGTCGATCAGCCCGGTGGAAAGACCGGTGTAAACCTCGGTGATCGAAAGGGCGACAGGCGACCAGCCGTTGACACTGTAGAAGGCATCCATGAAGCGGTCGCCCTGCCACTGCCAGATACGGCGGCGCGTCAGCTCCTCCAGATTCGCCAGGGGCTTGGTCGAGAAGAAGTGGATATTGCCGACTTCCATCCAGGCAAGCAGTTCGTACTGGTTGGCGCGAAAGCCGGCGTCGATGGCCGGCTGGATGCTGGCGCGCACGGCGTCGATCTCGGCGTGATTGCGGAACAGGAAAGGCGTTTCAAGGATGCGCGCAGGCGGATAGATCTCGCCCACGCCATGCCCCGACAGGGCCGCGCCCTGCAATTGACCGAAGCGGATTTTGCGCAGCATGTCCGGCTCGTCGCCCGAAATGCCGCCGGGATAAAACTTGACCGTGAGCCGCCCCTGGCTTTTGCTGGCCAGCTCCTTGCCCCAGACGTTGAACGCCTTCATCCAGGTTGAACCCTGCGGTGCGAGGGTGGCAAACTTCAATACATACGTATCAGCCGCGTGAACCGTGGCCGTTGCCAGCAAGGCCATCATGACGAAGCCAATTTTGAACATGAGTTTGCGCATCAAAATAAATCCTTTTCCTGGGCGAGCAAGGCAGCGGCTTCCTGTTTGGCCACGGCATTGGCGAGGTTGAGTTCCGGGTTGGCCACGGATGTTTCGAGCACCCGGGTCAACGCAGCATGAAAGGCTTCGCGCTCACCCATTTGGCGCAACAGATAACGCGCGCGATAGACCTCGACCAGCAGCAACTGTTGGTGATTGAGTTCGGCTGCGCGGTCGAAGTGTTTGGCTGCGCGCGCAAAGTCGCCGCCGAACATCGGCGCGCGGCCGCCATAGTAGGCGCCAAAAAACAGGTGTGCGCCGCCGTAATAATAGGTTTCGTCCAGAACCAGCACGCGCTGCATCATCGCTTCGACGCGCGGCAATTCGGCGAGTCGCGCCGGGTCGTCAAGCTGGAGTTCGATCCATTTTCCCCACGCTGAAGCGGTCCAGAACAACGCGGGGACATCGTCTTGCTTCAGCGCTGCCAGCGCGCGCTCGAATTCGGCGGTGGAGCCGGTGAGCACGGCGTCCGGCATGCCGGCGTCACCAAGCGCAATCAGCGCATGGGCGCGTGCGCGGCGGTACAGGCCGGCCGCTCGTACGGGGTTGGCCGATTCGACGAAGGCCAGCGTGTAGCCATAAAACCCCATGGCTGCCTGCAGCTGATAAGCCACATTGCCGGGATCGGCGATCAACAGCGCCTCGAGCATTTTCAGATTGGCCGGCATGCTCGCCTGCGCAAGTCCAAGATCGGTCTCGCGATTCATCGCGGTGACGCCATTGTCGATCAGCGGGGCCGCACCGCGCGCGACCAGTTGCCCGGTCGAGCAGGCAGGCAAAAGCAGTACCAGACTCATGATGGCGCCCAGTCGGATCAGCATTCTGTCTCCTCGTTTGTGTAATGGGAATGCGGCCAACATGCTAGCACTGTCCTCATGTAGCCGCTGGCATAATGCACGTTTTCCAAGGACTCGGCAGTGACCGCACCCCGGCACCTCTCCCTTCGGTACAGCCATCAGCGGCATCACTGGCTGGCGCATGCCTTTCGCACGCCCCGCTTGCTGCGCAAGGGGCTGTCCGACCGGGGATCGCTTACCCGACGGTTGCAGGCCCACTATGCTGATTTCAGCGTTCAGTTGCTGGCTCACGGACTGGAGCGGCCATTTCGTGACGAAATTCAGGCTCTTGGCCTGCGGCCGGGAATGCGGGCCTACGTCCGCAACGTGTTGCTCATCGGCAATGGCGAGGCGCGCGTCTTCGCCCACAGCGTGCTGCCACGCGCCGCGCTGCGGGGCGGCTGGAACGGCATCAGCCGGCTTGGCAGCAAGCCCCTGGGCGCCTCCCTGTTCAGCAACCCGCGTATCCGCCGGCTCGGCCTGACGCTACGCCGCATCGACGTGCGCCACCCGCTTTACCGCGCGGCATGCGCCCATACCGGGATCACGCCGCGTTACCTCTGGGCGCGGCGTTCGGTGTTTTGCCTTAATGGATACCCGCTCATGGTGAGCGAAGTCTTTTTACCTGCAATCGACGCTTTATGACCCTGACCGAACGCCTGACCCACTACGAAAAGCTGATGCGGCTCGACAAGCCTATCGGCATTTTGCTGCTGCTCTGGCCGACCCTGTGGGCGCAATGGCTAGCGAGCCACGGCCAGCCCGACTGGCTCATCCTGTGGATTTTCACAATAGGGGTTGTCGTGATGCGTTCGGCGGGTTGCGTCATCAACGACTACGCTGACCGCGACTTCGACGCGCATGTTGAACGCACGCGCGAACGGCCCCTTGCGGCAGGAAAAGTGTCACCCAAAGAAGCCCTGCTGCTGGCTGGCGGGCTGGCGCTGCTTGCATTTTTGCTGGTGTTGCCACTGGGCAAACTGGTTATCGGGCTGTCGTTCGTCGCCCTGTTTCTGGCAGCCAGCTACCCGTTCACCAAGCGCTTTTTTGCAATCCCGCAAGCCTATCTCGGCATTGCGTTCGGCTTTGGCATCCCGATGAGCTATGCCGCATTGTGGGGTGAAGTACCCCTGGAAGCCTGGCTGCTGCTGATGGCCAATGTTGTCTGGGCAATTGCCTACGACACGGAATATGCGATGGTCGACCGTGCAGACGACCTCAAAATTGGCATCAAGACCTCAGCGATCACGTTTGGCCGCTTCGACCGGGCCGCTATTGGCGTGTGCTATGCCGCTACGCTGGCCTTGCTTGCCTGGGTCGGCTGGCAACGGCAGATGGATGTCGTGTATTACGCTGGCCTGGGGGTGGCTGCGGCGATTGCCGTCTATCACCTGGTACTGATCCGCCACCGTGATCCCCGGCAATGCTTCCGCGCTTTTCTGCACAACACCTGGTTTGGTGCAGCGGTGTTCGGCGGCATTGCGCTGAATTACCTGCTGCGCAGTTTATGAACGGCAGGCCACGCGGGACAATTCGCTGTTGGGATAGGCCTGCTTGATGGTGTCCAGGTCTTTCAGGGCATCGGCATCTTCACTGCGAATCACGTAGTAATAATCGGTTCCCTTGCGGGGCAGCAACTCGATTCGCGTACCCAGCACGCCCTTGCTTTCGACTTCGCGCACACGACGTTCCGCCATTTCCGCATTGGCATACAAGCCCAGGGAGATCGCGTTGCGCCAAGCGGCGTCCTTTACCACAAAGGCATCGTTCACACCCGCAGCGGCCAGTTCGTTGAGTTTCGCAGCCGCCGACTGCGCGCTGGGCAGCGGCGGAAAAATCACCCAGTTGCGCGTGTTCAAGGGGACTTCGCTGAATGACATGACACGTTCCCCTGCCATGGCTTTGAGTTGCTCGCGCACCCGGGGGAACTCATTCCGACCCAAGCCCCGCCATTCAACGCATAAAGCCTTTGTGTCCACTCTGGCCAAACGAGATGACGGCACATCCGATGGGGTCGTTGCGGTTTGACTGCGCAAGCTCAAGCGATCGACGTTAAGCGGCGCATTTTCTCCAGGCGCAGACTGCGGCCAGTAAGGGAGAGTCATGAAGACTCCCGCCACCACAAGGTTCGCCAGCAACAAAACCCACGTTAACCATTTCATCCCGCCCAGTTCTCCCTGGTGACCTGATCGATACCTTCCAGAACCAGGTACGGCACCTGCTCTACGGGCAAATCCAGATACGGCATCAGCATTTCGGCATCCCCTCCCGTCAACAGAATCAGCGGAATACAGCGGCATTTTTCAGCCAGCCGCGAATACTGCATCTGGATCGCGCCGCACATGGCCGCAACAATACCGCTCTGCACCGCATCGGCTGTATTTTTCGGGAAGGCTTGCCATGAGCCATTGTCGGACCCAACCTGTGCCGTACCCTCTTGCAAGCAGCGCTCCATCAGCCGGTATCCCGGAATGATCATTCCCCCCAAAAACTCACCCTCTGCCGACAAAGCATCAATCGTCATGGCCGTTCCAAGCGAAACGACAAGAGTGTCTCCGGAATGACGCCGCCGCGCAGCGATCATACTCATCCAGCGATCGACCCCAAGTTGCGAAGGCGTTGAATAGAGGTTTTTGAGATCAAGAAACTGCGCCTCAGATTTCAACCACACGGGCGTAATGTCCCAATCCGACAACAGCCGGCTCAACTGGGTGTTGCGGGCAGAGCCTGCCACACTGGCAATCGCACATTTAACGCTGGCAGGCGCTTTTTGTGCCAATGCGCTCAAATCGGCGTAATCCGCAGCGCCTTCATCCGACCAGCGATTTTCAGTCACCAAGACCCATTTGACCCGCGTGTTTCCCGCGTCGACAAGCAAGCGTGGAGCACTCATTCATGCGTCCTTAAACGCAGGCTGATCTCACCTCCACTGTATGCGGTAGGTGTCGCGTTACCACCGCTCAGCAACAAGGCGCCTGTATCATCAACACCGCAATCCACACCGTGAACAGCCAGGGTGTTTGGCAACAAAAGGCTGACTTCTTTCCCCGAATAGGCATCCATGGCCATCCATTCGTCACGCAAGGCTGAAAAACCCTGTTCCCGGAATATATTCAGCGTCACATGCAACTCCCGCAAGCAATCTGCAAGCAGTTGATTACGTCCTACCGTCACACCCATTTCAGCAAGGTCAATCACGCCTTGATCAATCCCCTCCCGCTGGGCGTCACTTAGCCTGACATTCAAACCAACACCAACTATGGCAAAAGCCGATCCATTCATATCACCCTGAACTTCAACCAGTATCCCTGCAAGTTTCCGATAGCCCACCAGGATATCGTTGGGCCATTTCAAACGGGCTGAATGACGACTATGACGGTTAACAGCACGGGCAACCGCCATACCGGCAATGAGGCTCAACCCCCCCATCGATTGCAAGCCACGTTCGAATCGCAACAAGACAGAAAATGTCAAACTGCCTCCAAGGACACTAAGCCATTGGCGGCCCCGGCGTCCCTTTCCTGCGTATTGATGTTCAGCGCATAGCACGCTGCCATCTACTGCAGAACTTAAGGCCGTCTTCATGAGTGTTGCATTGGTCGAAGCCTCGTAGTCACTCATACGGATTTCGTAAGCATGGGCCACATCACCCAAGCCATTGGTCACCACATTGGCATCCATCCATTCAATACTTTCAGCCAACTTGTAACCCTTGCCACGGACAGCATAAATGCTAACCCCAAGTGTTTCAGCCTGGCTGATTACGTTGAATACACTTGTTCTGGAAAGCCCCAACGCGGCTGCCAAAGACGGGCCGGAGTGAAAGTTGCAATCCGATAGCTGCCGCAATATGGGAAATAGATTTCGATGTATTTGATTTTTCACTGTCGAATTCTACAGTTTTCACTCCAGCCTATGGCTTGATGACGTTGTGTTCCCTGCCGTCGGCCAATAAAAAACCCCCTGAGCATGAATATATGCTGAGGGGGTTAGTTTGCATCCATTTCTGGTAGCGGATAAGGAGTCTGACGATGACCTACTTTCACAGGCGCAGTGCCTACTATCATTGGCGCGGGAGCGTTTCACCGTCCTGTTCGGGATGGGAAGGGGT
>NCCT01000047.1:18833-24479 GCA_002279795.1 Hydrogenophilales bacterium 12-61-10 | reverse complement strand
AGCTGAGGCAAACTACTACCGGCAACTCGCCGAACAGGTCGAGTCAACGGCCTGTACTTAAACTAAATGGCCTCCACGAAAGTCGGGGCGGTTCAGGTATCAGCCTCCGACATTGTCGTGCTGACGCCTTTCCGTGCGCAGCGAGTCTTGATCAAGAATTGCCTCTATCACCAAGGGGTGAAGGGAGTGAAGGTTTCAACGGTGCATCGCTCTCAAGGGAGTGAGGCCAAGGTGGTGATCTTTGACCCGGTTAAGGGAAATGAGGATTTCCTGACCAACTCGGAGGGCGCGCGGCTGATCAACGTGGCCTTGAGCCGGGCGATGGGGAAATTGATCCTCTTCCTGAGCCCCGGGGATCGTCAGAATGTGCATTTGTCAAAGTTCTACAACCTCTCGAGATTGGGGGAGGTCAGAAGCGAAGATGCGATCCAGCTGATTGATTTGCTCAGACAAACCCGCCAGGAAAAAGAAATCGTCGGGCGACTGGTCAGTCATGGCCGGCACGTTGGCCTCATCAAGGCGTTCAACCAGCCACCTAATTGCCTGGTGCTTGCCAGCCACGTCACCGGACAGGATCACGAATTCCAGCTGTCATTTCTCTACCAAAAACTAGAAGCAGGAGCGGCCTGACCGGCGGCTGCGAGGACGAACAAGTGAGTAACCAACGAATTATCGATGCGCTTGAAACCCAATTCGGTTCCACCAAGATTGTGTTTTGGCATGACCCGGATGGGGAGTTCGCTAATGCGGTCGGCGGACTGGATCTTGGGGGGGTCCGGCTGGTTCGATTGGATGAAGTTCCCGCGCTTCAAGTGAAGCTGAATATCGAGCAGGAGGCGGATGCGCGCTGGCTGCTCTACAGCCCAACGCCAGAGCCTGAACCGGTAAGGGACTGGCTTTTGGACATCCGCCTGCGGGCCAAAACATTCCGGGCAGATTCCATGTCCATTCTTCTGGAAGATCTTGGGTTGGCCTCTCAGACCTTGCGCGAACATTTGAAGGCGCGGGCCAAATTTTTCCGTGCCAAAGAGCGCACTGACCGCCTTAAGCGCCTGGTTGCGCCACTGGATACGGCCAAGGACCTCGACCGAAAAATGTTGGCGGTGCTGGCCCGTGCCGATCAACCCGAATTCTTCGCGATCCTGCTGCGCCTCTTTGGAGGACTGGTGATCGACGAGGGCGTTGATTTGGAGGCTTTGCCCAAGGCCTGGCAAGACATAGCCGCCAATGATCTGGCACCCTCCTTCTGGGATCTGGCTAAGCAGGAAATGGGGTATCAGGAGGCAGAGCCCTCGTTGCGGGATCTGCTGTTCAGAATACTGGTGACAGATTTTTGCCGATCCCTCCTGGGAGATGCCCCCGAATCTCTGAAGCACTTCATGCTGCCGGAGCGAAATTTGGCCGGGAACGCGGCGGTTTTCTCAGCCCGCTGGCGCTCTGACTTGAGCCATTACACCAGTTACAACCTTATTTCTGCCGCCGTAGCCAAGGAGCTCAATTTGGGCTCTGTGCTGGCCGGGCTGACAGCCGAAGACTTGGCAGAGTCGATGACTTTCGAGGATGCTGAGCGGCGCATTGTCAAAGACCTGAAAGACCGCATCATTGCCGGCGCTGGGGCGAGCATGGAGAGCGTGACAACGCTGATTGCACGCAGACGTGATGGGCACTGGGCAAGCCGGGTCTTGGCGCTGGGGAATGACAGCACCAAGGCCCTGGCGGCAAGCTACGATGCCCTGGAGGCTGCTGCCCGTTTCTTTGAGGTGAAGTCTGGCTACAACTCAGGCTTCAGCTTCGCGAGCGCCGAATCAGCACTTTCACAGTATCAATCTGATCTGTTCAGGCTGGACCAGCTCTACCGCCGTTTCAACTACGCAGCCGATGCGGTGGAGCCTATGGGATGGGCGGTTCTCCATGAATTGCGGGATCGGATCGAGGCGGTCTACTCGGGTTGGTTTGTGCCGCAACTGGGATCTGCCTGGGCCAAGGTGCTGGAGGGAGACAGTGGGCTGCTGGCATCCTGGAAAGTGCCAGGCATGGCAAACCAGCAAGACTTCTTCAATGAGTGGGCGGCCCCCTTGTTTGAAGGCGGTGCCAAACGGATTTTTGTGGTGATCTCGGATGCCTTCCGCTACGAGGTGGCTGAAGAGCTGGTGCAGGACATCAACAGCAAGAGTCGTTTCAAGGCGAAGCTCGGCAGTCAACTTGGTGTGCTGCCTAGCTATACCTCGCTGGGGATGGCTGCGCTGTTGCCTCATGAGACGCTGACCTACAAACTCAACAGCAATCTGGATGTGATGGCCGATGGCCAGCCCGTGGCTACCATCGAGCAGCGTAGCAACCACCTCGCCAAGTTTGGCGGCGTGGCGATCAAGGCCGAAGACCTGCTGGCACTAGGCAAGGACAAGGGACGTGAGTTTGTCCGAGACCGGAGGCTGGTCTACGTCTACCACGACCGAATCGACCTGATTGGCGACAAACAGGGATCAGAGACCAAGACCTTCGAAGCCGCTGCCGACACGCTGACCGAGCTGTCACAGCTGGTGGGGTTCATCATCAATAGCCTGAATGGTTCGACGGTTCTGGTGACGGCAGATCATGGATTCATCTACCAGGAGTCGCCCCTGGAAGAGGCCGACAAGTCGACGCTCGATACAAAGCCTGAGGGCACGCTCAGAGCGAAGAAGCGCTATCTTCTGGGGCAAGGTATTGGGGTGAGCAGCAAGGCTTGGTGCGGCAACACTGCGCTGACCGCCGGAACGACTCCTGAAAGCAGCCTCGATTTCTGGGTGCCCAAGGGGGCGTCCCGCTTTCACTTTGCTGGCGGCGCGCGCTTTGTCCATGGCAGTGCGATGCCGCAGGAGATCGTGGTGCCCGTGATTACGGTGCGCGAGAGCGAATCGGAACATGCCAAGACCCGGGCCGTGGAGTTCAGCTTGCTGGGGGCTTCCAACAAGGTGGTTACCAATACCCAGCGATTTGAATTCATCCAGACCGAGCCTGTGTCTGAACGGGTGCTGCCACGCACGGTGCTGGTCGGTATTCGGGATGGCGAGAAACTGATCAGCGACGAACAGAAGTTGACCTTCGACAGCGATTCACAGCTACTTGATGAGAGAAAGCGATCAGTATTCATGACGATTCTTTCCGGCACTTATGACCGCAACAAGGACTATTACCTGACTGCACGGGATGCGGCGACCAAGGTCGAGGTGGTGCGCATTCCCGTGAAGGTGGATCTCGCCTTCACCAATGATTTCTGAGGCCGCCATGAGCGAAACGCTGACTCAAGACAACAGTGAAAAGAGCCTTGATGCCCTGCTGAACGAGCAGTTTGCCGGCAAGGTCGTGCGCAAGGATTTGACCAAGCTGATCAAGGAAGGGGCGAATGTCCCCGTCTACGTTCTGGAATACCTGCTTGGGATGTATTGCGCCTCGAATGATGAGGCCACGATTCAGACAGGCCTGACGAACGTGAAGCGCATCCTGGCCGAGAACTACGTCCGTCCGGATGAGGCCGAGAAGGTCAAATCGAAGATCCGGGAGAGCGGAAGCTACAAGGTCATCGACAAGGTGACGGTAAAACTTAACGAGAAGCGCGATTCGTATGAGGCGCTGCTTTCGAACCTTGGCGTGAAAAATGCCGAGATTCCCGATGCCTTCGTGCGCCAATACGAGAAGCTGCTGGCGGGCGGGATCTGGTGCATTGTCACCCTGCAATATCGGTTCGAGGAAAACCAGAAGGGGTCTCCTTTCATCGTGACTGACCTCAAGCCTATCCAGATGCCCAATATGGACATGCAGAGCTTGTTTGAAGCACGGCGTGGCTTTACCGAGGAGCAATGGATTGATGCGCTGGTCCGGTCGACTGGCATGGAGCCTTCATGCCTCAAGGACCGGGTGAAGTGGCACCTGCTGGCGCGCATGATTCCGCTGGTCGAGAACAACTACAACTTCTGCGAGTTGGGACCGCGAGGAACCGGCAAAAGCCACATCTACAAGGAAATCAGCCCCAACAGCATTCTGGTGTCGGGCGGCCAGACCACGGTGGCGAACCTTTTCTACAACATGGCTGCCCGTAAGGTCGGCTTGGTCGGCCTATGGGATGTGGTGGCGTTCGACGAGGTGGCAGGCATCAACTTCAAGGATCATGACGGCGTCCAGATCATGAAGGACTACATGGCCTCGGGATCCTTCAGCCGTGGCCGGGAATCCATCAACGCCAATGCCTCCATGGTGTTCATCGGAAACATCAACCAGAGCGTGGAGTCGCTGGTGAAGACGTCGCATCTGCTGGCGCCATTCCCCGAGGTGATGATCGATTCAGCCTTTTTTGACCGCTTCCATGCTTACGTTCCTGGCTGGGAAATCCCCAAGATGAGGCCGGAGTTTTTCACCAATCAATACGGCCTGATCGTCGACTACCTGGCTGAGTATCTGCGTGAGATGCGCAAGTGGAACTTTGCCGACGCGATCGACAAGTGGTTCAAGTTAGGCAACAACCTCAATCAACGCGACACCATTGCGGTGCGGCGCACGGTATCCGGTTTGTTGAAGCTCATCTGTCCTCACGGGGAATACGACAAGGAGATCGTGCGCAAATGTCTCGAATACGCGCTGGAGGTCCGCCGCCGCATCAAGGAGCAACTGAAGAAGATTGGTGGTATGGAGTTCTACGATGTCCACTTCAGCTACATCGATCTTGAAGACAAGCAGGAACGCTTCGTTACCGTTCCGGAGCAGTCTGGCGGGGCGCTGATCCCTGAAGGTCAGCTGAATCCTGGCACGCTCCACACCATCAGTCTTGGCCAGACCGAAATGCCAGGGGCGTATCGTCTGGAAATCCAGTCAATTGCCGGATCGGGAAAAATTTCGGCGTCGGGTGGGGCTCCACGTGAGGCGGTCAAAGTGGCCTTCGACTACTTCAAAGCCAATTCCTCGCGGATCAGCGCCTCCATCAAGCCTGGCGAGCATGATTTCCACCTGCACCTTGTCGAACTGCAGCATTCAGGTTTGCCGACGGCCCTCACCCTCACCAGCTTTATCGCCCTCTGCTCAGCCGCGCTCTCCAAGCCGGTTCAGTCCCAGATGGTGGTGATGGGCGATATGAGCCTGGGCGGGACGATTGTTCAGGTGCGCAACCTGGCCGAGAGCCTACAGGTGGCTTTTGATGCGGGGGCGAAGCGCATCCTACTGCCTATGTCGAGTGTGACTGATATCCCAACTGTGCCTGGTGAGCTTTTCGCCAAGTTTCAGACGAGCTTCTACTCGGACCCAGTGGATGCGGCTTTTAAGGCGTTAGGGGTCGAGTAAGCCGCTAAAAATACCTGCCGAGCGGTGAGCTCGGTGGGTTCGCGATGACTGATTTGCTTGTCAGAGCCCCCATCTAGTAGCCAATGGCGTCTTTAGAGGCGTCATCCCGGATACCCATTTCCATGCCTGGAAGCGCTATAAATATATCATTATAAATCAAGGGCTTGCGTTTGACCCGCGGCATAAAACGGGGTAGATTTCGGGCTTATTAACTGCCCAAGACAAGTTTATTCAATGAACAGCCCGTTTTCCGTTTTCTTCCGGGATTTGCGGTTCCGTCACGGCCTGCGTCAGCAAGAAATGGCTGAGCAGCTGGGCTATGAGCAGGCCTACAAG
>NCCT01000047.1:0-18814 GCA_002279795.1 Hydrogenophilales bacterium 12-61-10 | reverse complement strand
CCAAGTGAGGACTTACTCAGGAAATTGGCCAAAGAAATGGACCTCAGCGACAGCGATCAGGAAGCACTGAGCCTGGCAGTGAAAGAATCTAAGCGGAAATACGTTCTGCCCAATGAGGTCCCGACCGAGACCTATCGGCTATGTAGCGAGCTATGGGAAAAGATCGACCGTCTGTATCCAGCCCAGATCCGGGCCATCCGCGAGTTAATCAGGATTGACGACCAGATGGCTGAGCAGCCAAGGTATCCGGCCCAGCGTATCCGCAGGAGAACCAAGGAAAGAAAGGGGGCTGAAATGTAAAACGGGACAAACCTGGCGGCTTGTCCCGTTTGGGGACCGGGTAAACCCGGAGAGATACATCTAGTTGGCGCTCGAAGTATCTCTCCCGTGGTCCGGTAGGTCAAGCCACGCCATTCCAACATCCCCTAAAAGACGCGATTTGATCTGGTTTTAACACCAGATTAGGGTCTTTTTACGCCCAAAAATCGTAATTGAACTACCCAATAGCGGGTGGTGGGGGCGGCTTGCGCCTTCGCCATGACCAAGGAGATATCGCCATGTCGGCAATCATTCCGAAGCCATCTGCACCGGTGGCCAGTCAGTATCTCTACCCAAAGTCGCTGCCCTTCCATAGCACGCGTAACCCTGTAACCCATTCCGGACGCGGCTTTCGGGCCAAGTTCGGGTCGCGCAAGAACCGGCGCATGGTGCGCTGCGAGAGCCTGCTGGAAATGCACTTTCTCTACCTGGCGGAGTTCGCCAGGAACGTCGTCTCGTTCGATGAGCAGCCTGTGTCCATTGCCTATCGCCTGAATGGTCGGCAGCGACGTTACACGCCGGATTTTGGTCTGCGCTGGCGTGACGGGCGGCAGTGGTATGTGGAGGTGAAGCCCCACGAGCTGCTTGCCCTCGACAAGAACCAGGAAAAATTCGAGGCCATTGGCGAGCATTTCCAGCGGGAGGGGGACACCTTTATCACCATCAGCGAGAGAGAGATCCGCCATCCCATCCGGATGCCGCTTGTCCGGGATCTGCTGCGCCAGCGAGACGACACGCTTCTCGAGGCCCTCGCCGAAATGGAGAACGTCGACCTCGGGGCCTTTTCAACGTGGGGTGAACTCTCGGCGGAGCTGGATGAGGCGTTCGCAACCGCTTGCCTCGCCTATCGGTTGATTACGTGCAGCCTGGTCGAGCCCATCCAGGCTATCTCCCCGATCGCTGTCTTCAAGGAGGCCGATGATGTCGCGCTATTCAATTAAGGTCGGCGAAATCGTCGTCATCAACGGCCAGCGTTTCGAGATCGCCAATATCGTAGGTCGCAAGACCCAGGCCCGTGCTGTTGAGACCGGCGAACTGCAGGACTGGCTGACCACCGACCTCCTCCGCCTCTATGAAAAGGGCCAGTTGCAGTTTACTGACCTGCTGAGCCAGGCGGCCGAGCCGGGGCCCGATCTGCCACCGGGGGCGGTTGGCAGGACCTTGCAGGATTTTCCGGAACGGGTGCGGGCCAAGGCACTGCGCAAGTGGAAATACCTGAAGGCGATCTGTCCCGAGGGGCGTATTCGCCTCAGCCGAACGGCTCTGGAGTCGACCCTCAAGACCCAGGCGCCGGAAATCGAAGGCAATTCGCTCGCGGATCCTCCCTCGCTTCGAACCTTCTATCGCTGGCATCGCACCTGGGTCAATGCGCAGATGGACGTTCGTGCCTTGATCGAGCGCTGGGACCTGCGGGGCCGCAAGCCGCATATGGACTATCCGCAGCGCCTGGTCGGCATCATCACCGAAGGGATCGAGAAGTTTTACCTGACGGATCAGCGGCAGTCGAAACAAGATCTACTCGGATGGATTCATCACGAGACCAACCTGGCCAACCGCACTCTGCCGCCAGAGGAAGCGCTGCCCAAGGTCAATGCCCGCACGGTGGACAAGTTCCTTGGCCAATATGACCGCTATCACGTCCTCAAAGCACGCTATGGCGAACGCTATGCCCGGCAGAGCGTGCGGACTTTTGGTGGTGGCGTCCAAACGGAGCGCCCGTTGCAGCGCGTCGAGATGGACCACACGCCTCTCGACATCCAGGTCATCGATGAAAGAACCCAGCTCGTCCTGGGGCGGCCCTGGATCACGCTCATGATCGATCACTACTCCCGGATGGTGGTTGGCATGCACATCAGTTTTCGGGGGCCGAGCGTGGATTCGGTCTTGCGCTGCTTGCGCCACGCGATCGCGCCCAAGAGCTATGTGGCCGAGCGCTTTCCCGAGATCGAAGGTGAGTGGCCCTGCTATGGCCTGATCGAAGAGCTCTGGTGTGACAACGGGCTCGAATTCCACGGTAAGGCGATCGAAGCCGCAGCCCAGGAACTGGGTATCCATGTGATGTATTGCCCCTCTCGTGAACCCCACTACAAAGGCACGATCGAGCGCTTCAACCGGACGCTGAACCATGCCGTGCTGCACCGCCTGCCGGGGACGACGTTTTCTCAGTATGACAAGCGCCTGCAATACAACTCCGATGACCAGGCGGTGATTCCATTGTCCGTTTTGGAAGAGATCATTCATCGCTGGCTGATCGATGTGTATGGCTGCGAGTTTCACCGGGGGATCCAGACAGCCCCTTTGCAGAAGTGGGCGGAGGGGATTGCGCTCGCACCACCAAAACTGCCGCCGGACCTCAATGCGCTCAAGGTCTACCTGGGGCGAACCGAACGCCGACACCTCAACAAGAACGGCATCCAGGCCAACGACCTTCGCTACAACTCCGATGCACTGGCGGACATGCGCCGCCGCTATGGCGACATCGAGGTCACCGTGCGCATCGATCCAGATGATGTTGGCGTCGTGTATGTGCTTGATGAGCAGCGCAAGACCTATGTCATGGCGCAGTGCTGCCTGCCGGGCTATGCCTCCGAGGGCATGTCAGTGGAGCAGCACAAGTTGATCCGCAAGAAAGCCCGGGTGGATTACGCCAAAAGTCCTTATGCAGCCCGCCTGCTTTCAGCCAAGGCAGCAATTCGGGATATGACGGCGGCCATCCAGGCGAAACACACGAAGCCGGGCGAGGCCATCTCCAGGAAGCCTTCGAAGCTCGACCGTGAGGCCCGGGAGATTCTGCAAACCGCGCCCAGATCCGTGACCCCTGAGCCGGCGGCCAAAGCCCATGAAGCCTTGAACATGGATCGCTTCCTGAGTGACGACTGGCTGACCGACGTGCCTGACCTCGTCGTCGAAAGCCGTCCCTTCCAGCAGCAGAGCCTGAATATTTGATAAGGAGTTGTGAACATGAACACTCAAGCCATTTCCACTTTTTCCCAGCGCATCACCTCTGTCGAACAGCTGCCCAAGAATCTGCTCGATCTGGACCTTGCCACACCGATACCCGACGAGTGCGACGATGAAGATCGGATCGAGAACACCGTGATGGCCTTCCGGGCAAACCTGGTCCGCCATATGGGATTCGAGAAAGCGCTCAAAGAAATGGCACGCTGCCACCGCATGGGCCGCTACCGCCTGGATGAGCCCAACTGTCTACTCATCACGGGCGAATCGGGCTGTGGCAAGTCCACCCTGCGCAGGACCTACGTCAATCAATATCCACGCTTGGAGTTGGAAGACCGCACCCTGATTCCTGTGCTCCACCTGGAGTTGCCATCCCAGCCGACGGTCAAGAATGTTGCCGAGCGCATGTTGATCCAACTGGGCGACCCCTTTGCGGAGAAAGGCTCTGCCGAAGGCAAGACTGCGCGCATCGTGACCTTGTTGAAGGAGTGCGGTGTTGAACTGGTGATCCTCGACGAATTCCAGCATTTCGTCGACCGCTCCAGCGAGAAGGTGGAATACAAAGTCGCGGACTGGCTGAAGAGCGTGATCAACGACAGCAAGGTGCCGTTTGTCCTGATGGGGCTCCCGCGCTGCCATCGCATTCTCGAGGTCAACGAGCAGCTGCGCCGGCGGTTCCTGCCGCGGGTGTCGTTGCATCGCTTCCGTATCGACATACAGGACGAGCGCAGGCAGTTCTTTAGTGTCCTGAAAAATCTTGAGAAGAGCCTGCCGCTTCAGTCGCCGTCTGCGCTCTGCGAGAAAACGGTCGTCCCACGCATTTACTACGCGACCCATGGGGTGATTGACCACACCATGAAGCTGATCAGCGAGAGTCTCAATATCGCCTTGTCCGAGCATCGGCCGACGATCGATCAGGACGTCCTGCGGCGCGCCTTTGAGCGCGTGATCTGGGCCGATGCGCGAGATCAAGACAACCCTTTCCACCAGGCCTTCAAGGATCGCCATCTGAATCGGGCGGGTGAGCCTTTCTATGGCTATCAGTAAGACCAAGCCATTTTCTTCCCGGCTTCTCGTCAGGCCCGCCCCCCTCAAGGGGGAAAGCCTGCGAGGTTTCCTCTTGCGCGTTGGGGAGCGCAATGGGTGTGGCAAAGGCATGAATCTGTTCAGCGCACTCACGGGGAGAGAAAACACCCGATACATGGTTTCTGACCAAGCCTTGGACAACATCGCCCAAGCCTTGGCATTGAGTCGGCAGCAGATCGAGGCCATCAGCTATCGGCCTGTCGGGAAAGATGTGACCAGCCAGTGTCGATTCTTTGGCCACACGATTTCCGTGAATCATCTTCGCAGCCATCAGCCCGCCGTTTGCCCTGATTGCCTGGCGCAGCAACAGGCAATCAGTGGCTTATGGGATCTGCGCGCGGTCTGTGCCTGCCCGCACCATGGCAAGTGGCTGATTGACCAATGTCCGGCATGCGATGAGCCGCTCAAATGGAATCGAACAAGCGTCGCAAACTGCAAATGTGGGTTTGATTTACGGACGGTCCAGACCAAGCCGGCACCATCGAATGTGTTGGCGCTGATAGCACTGGTTCATGAGATGGTCCTCAATGACCTGCCCACACTTGCGGAGCAGTCCTTAGGCTATCCGGAAGAGGTGCGGCAAGTCCCGCTCAATGATCTGCTCGGGCTTTTCCGGTATGTGGCGGACGTCTTGGTGCCAGCGCATCCCATCACCCAAGAGGAAAGGGTGGATGGGTCGGAGGCGTTCAGCAAGCAGAGCCAGGCTGCCGTGTTGATGGCCAGATTGTTGAAGGCCTGGCCTGACGAGTTGTCGCTGGCTCTGGCCGATCTCTCGTCATCCGATGGCGAGGATGCCCCCACGGTGTTGAGCGCGAAGAAGTTCAATGCCTGCTACCGGCGAGTGATGGAGACGGCATTGGAACCCAGGTCGCTTTGTCTGAATGTCCCGAGTTTCTTCAAGCAGGCCATGCAGCAGTTTCGTGATGACCACTGCATCAGCGTCACCGGCGAGGGTCGCTATTTGAACCCCTCGTTGGTATGGCGCGCTGCCGATGGGCAGCGGGCTATGAAATGGGGTGTTTGCCTGGAAGCACTCGGGTTTCTGCCTGGCGAGGAGGACAACCTAGACGAAGTTACGCCTTTCCAAATCTATTTGCAGAAGAAGGAGGAGCGACTCGTTAGGGTCCTCACACCACGGCAGGCCATGCTTTGGCTTGACTGCTGTTCTGCACACCTGAAGAGCCTGACTGATCTCAGGCTGTTGATGCCCTTGGTGGGCGGCGATTTCCTGAAAAGCGAGGTGGCCGACGTGGTGAGATCGTTCGATCACGTCGCGGTGGATCGCAAGCAGGCAGGACCAAGGCTGGGCGCTTTATTGCGCCTGACAAGTTTCAAACGAACGAAGAGCGATCAATTTGGCAGGCTTGTCCGTGCCATCGCCAAGAAGGAAGTCGGGCTCTATAAGCAAGGGAGAGCCCCTGCCCGATCCCTCTCAGATTTGTATGTGGCTATTCCCGAACTGAGAAAGACTGGCCACTGGATTTGGCCGGAATACTTCACGACGGAGCCCCGATGATCCTGGTCAGGCCTCGCCCCATCTTCAACGAGAGCGCACGCGGCTATGTCTTGCGGGTCAGTGAGCAGAACGGCCTGGAAACCCCACGTTGGCTGCTGTCCTATCTCGGCGAGAAGGACATCGCCTTAAAAGGCTACGCGGCCCTGGAGAGAATCCTCAAAAACCCTGAGCACGGGTTTGAGGGTCTGCGCGGACCGGTCGCCAATCTAGCCCAACTTAATGCGCCGGATCTCGGTAATTTGCCGATCCGTTACTGGAATACCCGCCGGCCAAGGTTCTGTCCGTGCTGCCTGGCTGAGTCGCCGCACTGGCGAGCCAGTTGGGACCTGGTCTTTATGGTGGCTTGCGACAAACACGGTCATCAGTTGAATGACCAATGTCCTCAGTGCCAGAAGCCGCTATCTTGGGATCGTTCCCACATCACGACGTGCGCCTGTGGCTTCGATCTGCGGGAGGCGGCCACCGAGAGTGCGCCAGAATTCGCGATGCAATTGGCACGCGAGATCGAGTTGCGGCTCCAGCCGGAGGCCTTGCCTCAAGCGAAAGTGTTCAATCTGTGGCACCGCCTCGACCTGGAGATGCTGTTGAAGCTGGTTTGGTTTCTTGGCGCCTACAGCCGTAATGCCCATCGTAAGCCCCAGAAAATCGTAGGGCTCGAAACCAAGTTGGTCGCAGGGGCCATGGTCGAGCAGGCCATGGCGATATTGAATAATTGGCCAGCGGGGTTTCATCGGCTGTTGGAGGAAATTGCGGCTCGGCAGGCCCCCACCCTCTCCAGCAACAAAATCGGAGCCAAGTTTGGCTGGTTCTACGGCGCACTCTATAAGTCGTTTCCGGGGCCGGAACTCGAGTTCTTGCGACTTGGCTTCGAGGACTATTTGCGGGAGCACTGGACCGGTCAGCTGGCCAGGCGCAACCGGCGCCTTTCAGCGGATTTGCGGTCAGAGCATGAATGGATCTCCATTGCTGAAGCAGCCAAGATGCTCAAGATGCGGGTAGAAACAGTTGGCCGCTTCCTGGAAGAGGGCGTTCTGGAAGGCGAACTCCATGTGACGAAGTCAGGCCGGAGAATGAGTGCCATTCGTCTCGATAGCCTCAATGCATTGTTGAGCCGCAAACAGGACTGGGTCACGCTGAAGGACGCCAGGGCTTTGCTCGGGATCTCCCGGAAGCGTGCCTACGCCCTGCTGGAACAGGGCGTGCTGAAACCGATCAGCGGGCCCTCAGTGGATGGGCAAACACTGTGGCGGTTCCAGAGGCAGGAGGTTTTGGCTATCGGTGCAGGGGGTGAGTTTTAGTGACGACTTCAAAAAAGACCAACGTGCCCAGAATGTCCGTTGAGGCGCACATCAGGGCCAGCATCCGCCGATCGAAATGCAAGGTATTCCTGCGGAAGGACTTCGCGAAGTTCGGGACCTACGGCCAAGTCGGAGGGGCCCTTCAGGCGATGTTGAAGGACGGGATCTTGGTCCGTATCGGATACGGCGTCTACGCCAAGGCAAGGCCCTCTTCGCTCAGCGGAAACCCGGTTCCACAAGGGACGCTAATCGAGATCGGGCTGGAGGCAATGCGGAAACTGGGCATTAAGGCCGATATCGGGCAGGCGGCCCGCGACTACCGTGATGGCAAGTCGACGCAGATACCGATGGCTACCGTGCTGAGTGTCGGAAAAGCGAGGGTCACCCGGAAGATTGGGTTCGGCAAGCGATTCCTTCTGTATGAGCGATGAAGAGCTTCAAGGCTCTCTATATGAAGGGGGTGCCACAATCTTGGACGTCGGTTTAGACATTGAAGTATCATGCCCAAGGCTATAAATAGAACGACATCTAACTAGCCTAGCTTAAGGAGGAAAGCAAAACTCGTGGGTGAGACATTCAAGAATCCACCGTTGCTGGAGATTATTGCGGAGCTCCGCTGGGCGGCCCCATCGATGCCCTCTCCTCCGATACCTATGCCGGTGGTGCCTCAGGCTTCAGGGCCCTTTGACGAGGCATTCATGCGGTTTGCCGCTAAGGTTGGTGCGCTCGGGTATGAGCGGGTGGAGCGATTAGTGCCCTACGGCTTCCCCATGATGCCCTACGACCCTGTCGTGCGTTTGCGCCCAAAGACCGGCGTTGAGGACAGCACGCTGTATCAGATTGGCGCTTATATGTTCTCGGCCAATGCAATTCCGCCATACAAATCCTGGGATGACTTTGCCCCGAAGGTGCGAGAGGGCGTTCGCGTGTTGCTAGAGTCCCGAGTTGAAAAGGATGCCAAAGCGCCCGTCCTAGTGTCGCTTCGTTACCTGGATGCCTTCAGAGAAGACCTGACGGATGGGAAACCGCTCGTCAGCTTTCTCGCTGAAGCATTTGGAATCACTCTTGGGCTGCCAGCAGCAATACAAAGCCAATGTGCTGAGGGGAAAGTGATTACCCCGGCGATACAGATGTCTGTTCCTATTGGCTTCGGAACAATGAATTTGAGCATTGCAGAGGGCGAAGTTGATAAGCAACCCGCTGTAATCATGGACACGTCGGTATCTTTCGCAGAGGCAACGCCTCCAGAGGTAGACCAAATCATGGAAGGCTTTGGAAAAGCACGAGAAGTTATCCATGATGTATTTGTGGGCCTAACGCAGAGTCTCGCAGACCGCATGAAAGCAGAGGGAGTAAAGGCTTGAGCCCCCATCTAATTGAATTGAAGCGCCATGTGGTTTCTCCCCCTCACAGCATGAGGGAGAGCGAAGTGTCGCCGTCTGCTCTGCAGGCTCAGCGAGTGGGAGCCGTCGCCCTGAGGGGGAAGGGGCTAACGACATCTGGTTTGGCTAATCGGATTCATGTGGCTCCGTATGCATTGCCGTATAACGAACTCTTTTCCGGTATTACAAGGCACGTGGGCGTGCGCTGGAGCGTAACTGAAGAACAAACACTTCAAACTCTCGCGGAGAAGAGAGTAAAGGAAGCTGCTTTACAGGCAGCTAGAGAGAAATTGGGTGAACATGCGGCCTACAGGCTTGAGCGTTTCATGACCTATCAGGAAGGTTGGGACTCAGGAAGAGGAGGCCAGCTCCAATTGGGCTCTCTGGAAGGGCTAACTAAACTCCTAGCCATGGTGGACCTTGGTAATCGTGACGCGGCAATTTTCATGTCACCTGACGGGAACGTCGTAGTGAACTGGCATAGAAATCAAGGATCGCTGCTAGAGATTGAGATTTTCCAAGACACAATCCTTTGCTTTGATGAGGCAGAGGATTCGGAGGCATTCTTATCGATGGATAGGTTTGCCGTTGGTGAGTATTTTTCCCACCATGAATAGCAGGCAAAAAATTCAAAGTGGGAAAAAGCGAGAAGGAGCTGCTAGAGCGTCCCGTTATTAAGGATGACGAGGTTGTGCTGAGAGCGTTACATGAGCCATTTTGGGACTCCGAGGCCAATCGTGGGACGCCTAGCGCATTTGTAGGAAACCTAATATCGGTCAGTCGGGTCGCCATTTTGTCGGAAGAAGCTATTCTGGCGATATTTCGACGGGATCTGGAAACCGAATCTCGCGTTGTAAACGGCTTCGCTGAAGTCGATGTGGCGAGCATTAGAGGCTGTGGTGAGACGGCGAATGGTGGTGATGGCGTATTCCTTTGTGTCGTTGAGGATCCAATATCTACAGACAACGATGCCCACGCAGAAATAATGGGCTCGGACGAGAAAAAGACTGCATTCAAAAAAATCACCCGAGGGGTCGCGAACAAGATCCTCCAGAAATGTAAGTTCAAGGTGCTTTAGAAACCTGCACGCGCCATCAAATCATTTCGTCGGTTATGCCTAAACTGTCCCGTAGCCAACTCTACGCGTTGGTTTGGTCAAAGCCGATGACCCATCTGGCCAAAGAGTTCGACATCTCAGATGTCGGCTTGGCAAAGGTCTGTCGAAAACACGATATACCCCTACCCGGCCTCGGCCACTGGGCCAAAGTGGCAGCCGGCAAGAAGGTCAAAACAATACCTTTGCCTCATCCCGAGGATGATTCTCAGATCGACGTCGGTGAGCGCTCGCCCACGCTGAGAGCCCTGTATGCCAAGAAGAGAGAGTGGGCTAAGCATGAGAAGCAGCTTCTTGCCACAGTTCCGCCGATATCCGTTCCAGCCGCGTTGGATAGCCCTCACCGGCTGACTAAGGCGACCAAGAAATTCTTCGAAGAACTCGAAGCAAAGATTGCAAGGGCCAACGCTCGCAAGAGATCGCACGAAATCTATGCGGCTCCCCTGGGGCAACACGGCCGCTACACATGCCCGGGCTCCAAGGGATTTGATCTGACAGTATCGCTTGGGCAACTGGATCGCGCTCTACTTTTCCTGGATACCTTGGTGAAGGCCTTGGAAACCCAGGGCTTCAAGGTTTCTAACAATGCCGATGGTCCGAAAAGTCATCTCAAATACGTTGAGGCAGCCAAGGACGACGAGGGCATCCTCTTTTCTCTGTCGGAGGGTTATCGGCGTCGGATGTTGAGCCCGGAAGAATTAAAGGTCGCCCGCGAGAAGTGGTCCTGGGCTAGCGAGTATGAAATGGTGCCAAGCGGCAAATTCACTTTTACCGTGAATGGCCGAGAAAGCTGGACAGAACGGAAATGGATCGACGACTCGAAGAAGCTTGAAGAGCGCCTTCCGGCGATCCTTGCAGAATTCAATGACCTTATCCCGAGGCAGAAGCAGCTGAGGATTGATAGGGCTCGGGAGAAGGAAGAGCGTTGGAAGCAAGAGAGAAAGGCCGAACGCGCACGCTGGACCAGATCTGCTCAGTTGCGGCAACTCGAGGAAGCGTTATCGGAAGCCGAACGGCTCGACAGGCTTCAAAAATTAGACGCCTATCTGCGCCAGCTCGAGGAGAAGTATTCTGAGGTAACGGGGTGCTGCCCGGAGGGTAACGTTGCGGACTGGTTCTACCTGATTAGGAAGATGGTTGAAAACGAGGATCCCAGGCTTTCCAGGATCGAAAACCTCGTGCGTTTGAACGAACGAGAGCCATCAGAGATCGATTGGGTGCCGAGGCAAGAGGATGAGGAGCCTTGAAGGACTTTGGCCATCTTCTGCTGCGGCACTAATTCCTGCACAATGTCACCGCAGTGCCATTTTTTCCTGCCTAACGTTACGGCGCCGGGGACGGAAATAATGGCTAACCCCTTGATTTGATGTGTCCCGAAGTGTCACTATTTCCGGACGTCTTCAATCTCATTGAAATTTAGATTTTTTCCAAATCTTGATTTCATGGAAATTGAAAAAAAAGCCAACCATAATGGTTGGCTTTTTTTTGTTTTTTTTCACCACTTTGAAAAAAGCAAGACAGCTAATATGCAACCGTAGTAATGGCTGGTAATTGCATTCGCTGCTCCAATACCGCCGCCGATACAGACTTGGCAGGCGATACGTTTGAAAGACAAACGCAACAGTCGGCCAGTATCTTGGTGAGATGCTTGAGAAACCCGTTCGCGCCTATCAGATCTTCCGGCTTGCGGTAATCCGCCAGAAGACTATCCAGCAATTCCTTGGGTACGGCTTTCTTTGCTACGGTCATCATCGCTCCTTAAGGCGCGGCAGTTTCCTGTTAAATGACCGTTTACACCAAAACTCTTAACTCACGAAGCCCCTGGTTTGAATTATCAAAAACTCTCTAATTCAAAGGTCTTCTTGTGTCGGTTCGGTAAATTCAGCTTCCATCGGATCATGTCACCGATGATTGGATAAATGTCGTTGTGCTTGGCACCAAAACGCATAAATCCTCCCTGGAATTTACCGATATCGCGGTTCACCGATCCATCGTCAGAAGGGACGTAGAGTGCCAAATCACTAACACCACTGGTGACACGCTGGGCATCCGATAGATCGAAGTACTGCCACATCGGATTGTTATGCGAGAAATCTATCTCTGTAATGCCATCAAGTAGCGTATTGAGAATCTCGTCACTATTTTCTGGTTTACGGTTACTAAAGGCAAAGTCGAAGACCAGTTTAGCTAGCGCCTTCAAGACTACTGGTTGTGCAGCAACTGTATTCTCTCGGGCTTGTGCTTCGCCAATTCCTGAGATAGCTGTCACAGCTTCCCAGAAGCGGTAGGCGACATTTACCCTGGGTGTGACATCATGTGGAGTCGCACTAGCGATGTTGGTCTTGTTGAGAAAAAGTATAGCGTTGATAGCAACCAAATCTTTTCGGGAAATTGATCCATCATCCTGGTGCCAATCAGCTTGATCACGCTCCTGTACCCTGACCCCGAGATTGTTAATGATTCGATCTTTGATGAATAGATTGATCGGATTTGCACTGTCAAAACTGAGCGCAATACTTGTTTCAACTTTCTTGCCTAGACGATTCAGGTCGTGAAACAGTTGACGCTCTTGGTCAACGTTGAGCCCAAGGTGAATTTCAATTCCAACAGTGCAGAAGGTACGTGCCACCACGTAACATTCTTCCCAGAGCAAAGCTTCATCAGGTGTTATTTCTTGAGTGTCAGATGGATAAAGGCTGCCTTTTTTGGGATATACGCCCTTGGTTCTAACATCGTTAAGGAAGTTGAATACTAACTCCATTCCCATGCGGCGATGCTGGCCATCCACTACCCAAAGTACATGCTTTTGGGAGAGAAATATTTTAAAAGCGGCTGTTTGGCCGTCTGCGGCACTCATGCGTTCGCCTCGAAGACTTTCGCCACGTGGCTCACACTCGCGGATGTTTGTGACGATAGGTTGAAGCGATAAGTAAGGTTGCCGGCCCAGGTTCTCCTGCGCATTTATGAATCCTGGCGGTATAGCTTTTTTTCCTACAGTGCGACTCGTAATTGCTGCTGTCACCAACCCCTTCAGTATGTAGACCGCTAACTTCTGAGCATGCCCGGGGTCAAGCTTACGCTGCGAAATTGCCTCGCCGTCTCGTACAGGGTCGTTAGCGACTTCCGACATTTCGAAAAATTCGTGCATCGGAATGTAGGTCATAAAGGTTCTGAACCCGAGGTTGTGCCCGATGAAGACCTTCACTGGTTTATCTGCAGTCCCGCCCTCTTCGACCAAGTCGTCAAGAGAAGAAAGCGGCGTGGGATTACCTTGCTCGTTTGCTGGATACATAATAAATACTCCTGGGTAGTCTTGGAAAAATATCCTGGACTAATAATACATAAAACCTGGTTAATTGTAATTAACATCCAGGATTGTTTATAAATACCCCAAGATTTTTTATAGGTTTGCAAGCAGTTTTAACTGCTTGAATAGCGCCCCACCTGTTCCTTGATAGTTAATCTAAGCGCTGGCATAAGTTAGCAAGGGTTAAGCCGGTTAATGAGCGCGGATTGAACATCCGATTAGGCCGATGACCTGCCGGTCAGGGCTAATTACTTGCTAGCGTTGGCTGAATCTTGGTGATGTGCATCTCCATCGGGAGGCTGCTCTGCAGGCGCCCGATGGACAAGGTCGGAAGCATGCTTCTTGAGTCAGCGCTGGCGTTTTTCCAGCGTCTTTTCCCAGTCGACCGGCGGTGTGCCCTGCCCCAGCTGCACAATGCGGCCCACTTCGTTTTCATACCAGCCGTAGTCCTGTTTGTTGGGTTCGGCTTCATACCCCCAAAGCGCGCCATCGGCGTCCTGCGCCAGCCAGTTTACCCAGTCGGGTAGGGAAAGCGGATCCATCAAGGCGGTCCCGCTTGCACGGGCGAGTCGTTCCATACCCATTCCAGCAACACATGCTGGGCGCTTTGTGCCTGTTTGGCATTGGCATGATTGACCAGTATGACGAAGGCCATGCGGCGTCCGCTGGCGGTGTACACATAGCCCGCCAGCGCGCTGGCGTCGCGCAATGTGCCGGTCTTCAGATGGGCACGGCCTGCCAGCGGGCTGCCGTTGAAACGACGCTTGAGCGTGCCGTCGATCGCGAGCAGCGGCAGGCTCGATTCGAATTCGGAAAACAGCGGGCTGGCGTAAGCCGCGCGAAGCAGCTGGTTCAGGGTAGTTGCGCTGACGCGTTCGATGCGCGACAGGCCGGCGCCGTTTTCCAGCACCAGTTTATGGGTCGACACGCCGCGGCGGGTGAGTGCTGCAGCGACCGCACGTGCGCCCTTGTCCAGCGTCGCGGGTGCGCCGTAGGCTTGCGCGCCCAGGGTCAGGAACAGGTTGCGGGTCATCAGGTTGTTGGAATACTTGTTGAGGCTGGTCAGCACGTCGGTCAAGGGCGGCGAGGCGAACCGCAGCAGCGGCGGGGTCGACGGGGCCATGCCCGGCAGGGTCGATCCGGCGAGCGTGCCGCCCGCTTCTGTCCACAATCCGCGAAAGATGAAATCAAAAGTGACAACGGGCTCAAACAAGTTCAAGGACAGCGTCTGTTCGCCGCATCGCGCCGGATAACGGCCACTCACCACCAATTCTTGTTTTGCCGGATCGGGGATCGCGGGCGTGGCCGCCTCTTTCCAGCCATTGCAAGACGCGCTGTCCGACAGCACCAGGTCGGAACGGATGCTGATTCCAGGCAGCGCGACATCGGGAACGATATCGACGCCGTGTCCGTTGGGTTTGAGGTGCAGCAGCGTGGCATTGAAGTTGGCCAGCAGTGCGCCGGGAATGGCGTTGTAGAGCGCCAGGGGTTCGCCGTCGAACGCGCCGGGGTCGAGCGGCGGCAAGGCAAAGTGGCTGGTGTCGAGCAGCAGGTTGCCACGGATGTGGCGCACCCCAAGCGCGCGCAGTTCGCGCTGCAACAACCACAGGCGTTCCAGCGTCAGGCTCGGGTCGCCATGGCCCTTGACGATCAGGTCGCCTTCCAGCACGCCCTCCCTGACCGGACCGTCTGTCCAGATATCCGTCGACCAGGTATAGGCGGGGCCGAGCTGTTGCAAGGCGGCGAAGCTGGTCACCAGTTTCATCACCGAAGCCGGGTTCATCGCCGCGTCGGCCTGGTGTGCGAGCAGCGGCGTGTCTGCTTGCAGGTCCTGCACCACGACGGCCACATGATCGAGCGGAATGCGCGCCTGCTTCAGGGCGTTGATGAAGGCGTGCGGCAGCGCGGCGGCGTGCGCCGCGACCCCAAGCATGGCGAGCAACAGAACGGCGGCAAGGCGTGGAAAAATTCGGAGACTGGGCATCGCCTCATTATGCCGGAAGCGGATTTTTCGATGGCGCGGCGGCGGTGGGCGGTCTGCAAACCGCGTTTTATACTTTGAGCAGGAATACTCACTGACGATGGAGCGCTGCCTATTATGAAAACCCGACGCTTTAAATCCCTGTTGCCGCTGGTGATGGCATCCGCCCTGCTGTTCATGGGCGGCTGTGCCAGCGGACCCGACGTGCGGGTCGAATACGATGCATCGACCCGCTTTACGCAGTATCGGACCTTTGGTTTCGTCAAGCCGCTCGGGACCGACCGCGACGGTTATCAAAGCATCCTGTCGCAACGGCTGATGGCGGCAACGCAGCGCGAACTGGAAGCGCGCGGCCTGCGCTACGCCGGCAGCCATCCGCAACTGCTGGTGAATTTCAATGCCGCCATAACCGACAAGGTGCAGGTCAGTACCGTGCCTTCGACCATGATCGGGATCGGCGTGGGCTCAGGCCTACACCGGGGCTATTACGACTATCGCGTGGGGATGTACGGCGCGTGGCCGCTTTATCAGGACCCGACGCTGGTGAGCCCTTACCGGGAAGGCACGCTGAACATCGACATCATCGATGCGGCGCGCAAGCAGCTGGTTTGGGAAGGCGTGGTCACCGACATCGTGACGCAGAAAATGCTGGACAACCTGCAGGCCAGCATCGATGCAGCGGTGACGGCGGCGTTTGCAAAATATCCGGTTCAGCCTGTGGTCAAGCCCAAATAGACTGGCGTATGGCCAGCACGGCCTGGTTGCGCAGCGACTTCAGCAGGGAGAGTTCCTTTTCGGGGATGGCGATGTCGCCCGGGTGCGGGCTGTCGGCATAAATCAGGCCGATCGGCTTGCCCTTCACCACGATCGGAAACAGCACGAAGGTGCGCGCCGCGACCCGCTGGCTGAACCAGGCCGGAATGCGGGGCGCAATTTTCGGCTCGTTGATATCGCTGATCAGGATGTCGGCATTGTTTTGCAGCGCGACGAGAAACACATCGGGCGGCGCCGCCAGCGAAAAATCGAACGCCTTGATCAGGGTCTGCACGTCGTCGCCAAAACCGAACTTGCCGCACATTGTGTTGTGACGGCCATCCTTGATGCACAACAGCACATGTGCGAAGCCGATGCCGCTGTACATGGCTTCCAGAATCATGCGCAGGATGTCGTTGATGGAGACCGTGTCGTCGATCAGCGAATTGCTGATGTCCTGCAAGCCCGACGTGAGAATCGACTGTGCCCGGGCACTGCTGTGTTCGACGGCGTGCCCGGGGTCGTCAGCGGCATCGTCGAGGATCGGCGAGCGCTCGTGCAGCACGCTGTTGTCCAGCGCGGTCTGCACCGAGTCGGGTGCGCCCGGGATGCCGTCTTCCAGCTTGCTTTCGGCCGGCGCCGGCATGCCGGCCCATTTCGTTGCCTGGCGGGCAAACGCGCTCTGCTTCAGGTTCACGTTCACGGCGAGGGCGAACTGCGCGATGTCCTGCATCGACTTTTCCATCAGCCCGGTCAGCTGTTTTTCGGAAACCGGCAGGCAGTCGCCAAAGCGCGTGGTGAGTTTGGCCAGGGCCTGGCTGCGGTCGGCGTCCGGCGTATTGAGGATGACCTCGCACAACGCGTTTGCAAATCCGGCCAGCACCCGTAGCGGTTCGGCGCTGATGGCGGTTTTGCGGATTTTTTCGTCCGGCAGTTTTTTCATGCTCTGCACGAGCGGGTCCGGAAACCCCCAGTTCCTGGCAACGCCCATCCCCAGGTTTTCATACGAGACCCCCAGCACCTCGATCGAGGCCTTGGCTTCGCTCGCCGTGTCGGACGCAAGCCGTTGCCGGATCGTTGCGGCTTCCATCGGAAAATAGAACGTCGCCAGCATGCGGCCCAGGTGATGCAGCATGGCGCTGATGAACGCCTCCTCGGCATCCCTGAGCTGGGTTCTGCCCGCCAGCTCGCGCGCCAGCATGGCGGCGTAGAGGACTTTGACGAACTCTTCCTTGAGCTGCTGCGCGTGGGCCTTGTTTTCCAGGTTGTCGAACAGGATCAGGCTCAGTGCGATGGAACGTACCGTGTCGAATCCGAGGATGACCACTGCACGGGAAATCGTGCTGATCTTGCCGCCGCCGACCTGGTTGTAGAAAGCCACGTTGGCCAGCTTCAGCAGCTTATTGGTCAGCGCAAAGTCGCGCAGGATGTTGTTGGACAGTTCATTGACGCCTTCGCGGTCGGACGAGGCAATGCGGTTGATCGCGCCAATCGCCTCGGACAAGGCGGGAAAGTCGCTTTCGGTCTGCATGCGCCGCAACAATACGTCCAGCGCGCCGGGCTTGGCGTCGCTGCCGGGTTCGGCTTGTGGCAGAAGCGTCATGTTGCGTTCAATCCATCACAGCAGGCGTCACGTGCGCGCCTGACGCAGCCATCCAGTCAGCGCGCCAGGTCCGCCACATACCAGTCCATCGCTTCGGCCAGGCCTTCGCCGATGCGGTGGGTGGGCTGGTAGCCGAGCCGGGAGCGCGCCTTGCTGATATCGGCGAGCGAGTGGCGCACGTCACCGGCGCGAAAATCGCGGTACACCGGCTTGAAGTCGGCGAGATGGGGAAATCTGGGGGCAAGCAGGCTGCGGATCGCTTCAAACAGCTGGTTCAACGTGGTGCGGTCGCCGACGGCGACGTTGTAGACCTGGTTGGCTGCCTCGGCGTGTTGGCTGGTGGCGGCGAGCAAATTGGCCTGGATGACGTTGTCGATGTAGCAGAAGTCGCGGCTGGTTTCGCCGTCGCCGTTGATGTAGACCGGCTGGTTGTGGACCATGCTCGACACCCACTTGGGCACCACGGCGGCATACGCGCCTTCAGGGTCCTGGCGGCGGCCGAAGATGTTGAAGTAGCGCAGGCCGACCGACTGCATGCCGTAGCAGCGGCCGAACACGTCGGCGTACAGCTCGTTCACCAGCTTGGTCACGGCGTAGGGCGACAGCGGCTTGCCGATGACGTCTTCCACCTTGGGCAGGCCGGGATGGTCGCCGTAGGTCGAGGAGGATGCCGCGTAGACGAAGCGTTTGACCTGGGCGTCGCGTGCGGCGACCAGCATGTTGAGAAAGCCGGTGTTGTTGGAGGCGTGCGTGGTCAGCGGGTCTTCCAGCGAACGCGGCACCGAACCGAGCGCGGCCTGGTGCAGGACGTAATCGACACCCGTGCACAGCGTCTGGCAAGTGTCGGTGTCACGAATGTCGCCGCGCGAGAAGCTGAAGCGTGCCCAGCGCTCGGCGCCAACGCTGGCGTGTACCTGGTCGAGATTGCGCTGGTGGCCGGTGGAAAAATTGTCCAGGCCGACGACGCGCTGGTCGAGCTGTAACAGTGCCTCCAGCAGATTGCTGCCGATAAAACCGGCCACCCCCGTCACCAGCCAGGTTTGGGGCGCGGCCGTGAGCTGCGTTTTCAGCGCGTCGAACGCCGTCATCACAGTCTCCAGAGCTTGAAGCCGGCAGCCTGGACGACGGCCGGATCGTAGGCCGATTTGACGTCGGTGAAGGCGCCGCCAGGATTCAGTTTGGCGCTCAGCTCGGCAAATGATTTATCCATGTAGGCGCTGTGCGAAACCGCAGCGACGATGGCGTCGCAGGCGGGCAGATCGTCCCACGCGGTAAGCGTGATGCCGTACTCGTGTTCGGCCTCTTTGGCTTCGCCGAGCGGGTCGTGCACGTGGACGTCGCAACCGAAGGACTGCAGTTCGCGGATGACGTCGACGACCTTGGAGTTGCGCAGGTCGGGGCAGTTTTCCTTGAAAGTGAGGCCCAGCACGTTGACCTTGGCGCCCTTGACCTGCACGCCGTTGGCGATCATGCCCTTGACGGTTTCCTGCGCGACATA
>NCCT01000046.1:50270-51374 GCA_002279795.1 Hydrogenophilales bacterium 12-61-10 | reverse complement strand
GCCTGTCCGGGTTGCCTGCCCGACGGGCCTGCCCCGTTTATAATCGGGACCACATTTGGCCGTTTCAAGACCCCCCGTATCCATGGCGCGTCCCGCACCCCGTTCCATCCCGCCTTTACCCCCGCGCATGCTGCGCTTGCTGCGCGAAGCCCGTGCCCTGCTGGTCGGGTTTGCGGCGTTGTTCCTTACCGCCATTCTGCTCACCTTTGATGAATCCGACCCCAGTTTCAGCGATACGGGCACCCACGGCACCCTTCACAACCTGGGCGGGCAAATCGGCGCGCAACTGTCGGACGTGTTGCTCATGCTGTTCGGCCTGTCGGCCTGGTGGTGGGTGGGGCTGGCCGCCGCGTATGTCATCCACACCTTCCGCAATCTGGACGAACCGCCGCAGGACAAGGGCCGCCAGCGCTGGGTCCGGCTCGGCGGCTTTCTGCTATTGCTGCTGGCCAGCACAGGGGTCGAATGGCTGCGCACCTGGCACTGGTCGGTGGCGCTGCCGGACGCTCACGGCGGCGTGCTCGGCATGGGCATCGGCGGCGCAGCCGGCGCGCTGCTGGGTTTTACCGGCGGCTCGCTGATCCTGCTGCTGCTGATGGCCCTGGGCTTCAGCCTGTTCACCGGGGTGTCGTGGCTCAGCATGGCCGAGCGCACCGGCGACTGGGCCGAAACCACCTATCTCAAGCTGCGTGAAGCCTGGCAGGCCTCGCGCGACCGCAAGCTCGGCGAGGCCGCGCTGCAAAAGCGAGAAGCCCTCGTCTCGGTCGAAAAGAAGAAACGCGTCGAAGCACCGCCCATCCGCATCGAGCCAGTGGTCAAGGAAATTCCGCAATCGCCGCGCGCGGTCAGCGAGCAGCAGACGCCGCTGTTTTCCAATTTGCCGGACTCGCCCCTGCCGCCGCTGCACCTGCTCGACCCCGCCGACGAGGTGGTCGAGACCGCCAGCCCCGAATCGCTGGAATTCACCTCGCTGATGATCGAGCGCAAGCTGGCCGAATTCGGCGTCGAGGTGAAAGTGGTGTCGGCCTCGCCCGGCCCGGTCATCACGCGTTACGAAATCGAACCCGCGGTCGGGGTCAAGGGCAACCAGATCGTCAACCTGTC
>NCCT01000046.1:39479-50108 GCA_002279795.1 Hydrogenophilales bacterium 12-61-10 | reverse complement strand
TATCACGACAGCACCAGCCCGCTGACCGTCACGCTCGGCAAGGACATTGCCGGCAATCCGGTGGTGGCCGACCTCGGCAAAATGCCGCACCTGCTGGTGGCGGGCACCACCGGTTCGGGCAAGTCGGTCGGCGTCAACGCCATGATCCTGTCGCTGATCTACAAGTCCGACCCCAGCGCCGTGCGCATGATCATGGTCGACCCCAAGATGCTGGAACTGTCGATCTACGAAGGCATCCCGCACCTGCTGGCGCCAGTGGTCACCGACATGAAGCAGGCCGCCGCCGCGCTCAACTGGTGCGTCGGCGAAATGGAACGGCGCTACAAGCTGCTGTCGGCGGTCGGCGTGCGCAACCTCGCCAGCTACAACCAGAAAGTGCGCGATGCCAAAAAGGCTGGCTCGCCGTTGACGCATCCGTTCAGCCTGACGCCTGACAACCCTGAGCCGCTGGAAACCCTGCCGATGATCGTGGTGATGATCGACGAGCTCGCCGACTTGATGATGGTGGTCGGCAAGAAGGTCGAGGAGCTGATCGCGCGCCTGGCGCAAAAGGCGCGTGCAGCGGGCATCCACCTGATCCTGGCCACCCAACGGCCCAGCGTGGACGTCATCACCGGCCTGATCAAGGCCAACATCCCGACCCGCATCGCCTTCCAGGTGTCGTCCAAGATCGACTCGCGAACCATCCTCGACCAGATGGGCGCCGAAGCCCTGCTCGGACAAGGCGACATGCTCTACCTGCCGCCCGGCACCGGCTTGCCGCAGCGCGTGCACGGAGCGTTCGTCTCGGACAGCGAAGTGCACCGCGTGGTCGATTACCTGAAAGCCCTCGGCGAGCCGGATTACATCGAAGGCATGCTCGATGCCCCCGAAGAAGGCGGCGATGGCGGAACGGAATTCGGCGAAGCGGCAGAAGCCGACCCGCTCTACGACCAGGCCGTCGCTTATGTCCTGAAAACCCGCCGTGCCTCGATTTCGTCGGTGCAACGGCAATTACGCATTGGCTACAACCGCGCCGCGCGCATGATCGAAGACATGGAGCGCGCTGGCCTGGTGTCGTCCATGCAGTCGAACGGCAACCGCGAAGTACTCGCACCTGGAGGTGACGCATGAAGTTTTACGCATTGATACCCGCTGCGGGCAGCGGCTCGCGCATGGGTGGAGGCATCGAAAAGCAGTACCTGCCGTTAAACGACGTGCCGATGATCGCGCACGCCATGATGGTGCTGGCACGCGAACCGCGCATTGAAAAACTCTTCGTTGTGCTCTCGCCTACCGACAAACGCTGGAACAACTACGAATGGCGCGGCTGGGAAGAGCGCCTGCAAGTGCTGCGCTGCGGCGGCGCCACCCGCGCCGAAACCGTGCTGAACGGGCTGCGCGCAATGGCCAACGTATGCGATGCGGACGACTGGGTGCTGGTGCACGATGCCGCCCGCCCCTGTCTCGCGGACGAGATGTTGGGCAAGCTCATCGATGACGTGGCCGACGACCCGGTCGGCGGCCTGCTGGCAGTGCCGGTGGCCGACACCCTCAAACGCGCTGCGGCCGATACGTCCCCGGGCGCGCGCGTCGAGGCCACCGTGCCGCGCGCCGGGCTGTGGCAGGCACAAACGCCGCAGATGTTTCGTCACGGCGCGCTGATCGAAGCCTTGCGCGCAGCGGGCAGCGACATCACCGACGAGGCGTCGGCCATCGAACAACTCGGCCTGCAACCGCTGCTGGTCGAGTCCGACCGTCGCAATATGAAAGTGACCTGGCCACAGGACATGGAACTGGCCGGCCTGATCGTGGGGCAACTCAATGCCTGACATTCGCATCGGCCATGGCTACGACGTCCACGTCCTGACTGAAAACCGCAGACTCATCATCGGCGGCGTCGACATCCCCCACCACCTGGGGCTGGCCGGGCATTCCGACGCAGACGTGCTGCTGCACGCGATTTGCGACGCGCTGCTGGGCGCGGCGGGTCTCGGCGACATCGGCCGCCATTTTCCGGACACCGACGCTGAGTTTTCCGGCATCGACAGCCGCATCCTGCTGCGCCGCGTCGCCGGGCAATTGCAGCAGCGCCGCTGGCGCGTCGGCAATGTCGACGCCACGATCATTGCCCAGGCGCCCAAAATGGCGCCGCATATCGCACGCATGACGGCGCACATCGCCGACGACCTCGGCATCGCCATCGACCGCGTCAACGTCAAGGCCACCACCACCGAAAAGCTCGGCTTCACCGGGCGTGGCGAAGGCATCGCCGCCGAAGCGGTGTGCCTGATCGAGCGTGACTGAGACTGCCCCCACCCAAGCCGGCGCCCGCCGGCTTTTTTTCGCCCTCTGGCCAGATGCCACCACTCGCGACGCGCTCAACCGCACAGGCCTCTGGCTGTACCGACACTGGGGCGGTCGCCGCATGCGTGCCGACACCCTGCATCTGACGTTGAGTTTTCTCGGCGACGTTCCGGCGGCTCAGCTTGACGTCCTGCTGCGGGACATTCAGGCCATCGCCATCAAGCGGTTTGAACTCAATCTAGACCGGCCCGGCTACTGGCCCCACAACCACATCGGCTGGCTCGGCCTGAGCCTGCCTTCAGCGCCGCTTGAAGCCCTGGTTCAGGCCTTGCGCGATCAGCTGGGCGAACGGGCCATTGCTTTCGACAATCGGCCCCACACGCCGCATGTCACCCTGTTGCGCAAATCGCAGGGCGGTGAGGCCGTGACCTGCCTGCCGGTCAAATGGAGCGTCGATGAATTTGTACTGGTGGCGTCGGATCCGCAAGCGGATGGCGCGCATTACGCAGTGCTGAAACGCTGGCCGCTGGCTGGCTGAATCAGGCCGCCAGGGGTCCGGGCAGGCGGCGTAACCGGTCGCATTTCTGCGACCACTGGTCGATCGCGCCGGGCCGTCCAAAATAATATCCCTGCGCGTAATCGATGCCGATTTTGCGCAATACCTCGGCGGTTTCCTCGTTTTCCACCCATTCGGCCACCGTTTTCACGCCCATGATGTGACTCACCTCACGGATTGCCTCGACCATCGCCCGATCGACCTGATCGCTGACGATATCCATGATGAAACTGCCATCGATCTTGAGGTAATCAATCGGCAGGTTCTTGAGGTAGGCGAACGAACTCAAGCCACTGCCAAAATCGTCCAGCGCAAACTTGCAGCCCAGGTTGCGCAGCTCGTTCACCAGGCAGGTCGCCATGTGCAGGTTGCGGATCGCCACCGTCTCGGTGATTTCAAAGCAGACCCGGCTCCATGGCATGCCGGTTTTGGCCTGCGTTTCGCGCACAAACCCGATCAGGCTGGCATCGTTGAGCGAGGCGCCCGACAGGTTGATCGCAACCACATCCTGGCAACAGTCCGTCGCACTCCGCGCCGCCATTTCGCTAAAGGTCCGGAACACGCGCTCGATCACCCAGCGGTCGATGCGCGGCATCAGCCCGTAGCGCTCGGCTGCCGACATGAACGCGCCGGGATTCACATAGTCACCTTCGCCCGAGCGCAGCCGCAGCAGTACCTCCCAGTGGCGATGCGGGTCGTCCGCTGCCAGCGCCACGATAGGCTGCACAAATATCTCGAAGCGGTCTTCGTCGAGCGCGCGTGTGAGATCGGTCGCCCAGTGCATTTCGCCGTAGCGATGCGCCAGCGTGTCGTCCGATTCCTCGTAGACGTGGATGCGGTTGCGGCCGGCCTCCTTGGCGGCGTAGCACGCCACATCCGCCGCGCTCAACAGCGTGGCAAGGTCGGCCACGCCGGGCTCGACCGCCACCACGCCGATACTGACGCCGATCTGGAACACCTTGTCGCCCCAGATGAAGCGGAACGCCTCCACGCTGAGTCGCAGCTTTTCGGCAATCTTGATGGCCTGGTCGATCGAACAGCGCCTGAGCAGCACGCCGAACTCGTCACCGCCGAGGCGGGCCAGAATATCGTCGCTGCGCAGGGCTTCATGCAGGATCTCGCCCAACTGGCGCAGCAGTTCGTCGCCTGCAACGTGGCCGCAGGTGTCGTTGACAATTTTGAACTGGTCCAGGTCAAGGTAGAACAGGGCATGGTTGGCGTAGCCCCCATCCACCTCGTCGATCACGCGGCGCACCAGGCTCTCGAAACTGTGGCGATTGAACAACCCGGTCAGGCTGTCCCGGCTGGCCTGGTGGGTGAGGCGGCGCATCAGTTCACGCGCATGCCGCACGTCCTGCAGGGCCACCACGCACCCAATCACGCCGCCTTCGGCATTGCGCATCGGCGCGGCCGTGCCCGCCACCGGAATTTCTGCCCCCAGATGATTCACGAACAGCTCGCTGCCGGTGTGCAGCACCGCGATCTGGGCATCGAGCAGGCAACTGCGGACCGGGTCCGCAAGTGGCAGGCGCGTCAGTTCATCCACGAACCTTGCCAGCTCGCTCAGCGGCCTGCCGCGAGCCGCCTCGATGGAGCAGGCCACCAGATCCTGTGCGACCGGGTTCATGTACTGCACGCGGCCGCGCGCATCGGTGGCGATCACCGCGTCGGTAATCGAATACAACATGACTTCAATGCGGGTCTTCTCCTGCGACAACGCAGTCTCCGAGCGATTCGCCGCATCGAGCGCCTGATTGATGAACCCCGACAGAAAACCAAACTCGTCAGTTCGCTGCACATCGAACCGCGCTGTCTTGTCGCCTGCTGCAAAATTTTGTGCCGTACCGACCATGCGCAGAAACGGCCGCGACAGCATGCGATACAGGATGGCCTGCAAAATCAGGCCGAACACCATCGCCACCAGGCCGGTGAACAGCAGCACATGCTTGCGCTCCTCACTGATGAAAGCCGAGTGATCGGGCACGTAGGCAAGCATCCGCAAGGTTTGATGCGAGCCATCGGGTTTGTGAACAGGCAGGATTTGCATATACATCGCATGCCCGACATTAGGCTTGCCGGTTCGCCACACCCCTGCTGGACCGACGACCTCAAGCGCGCTGAAACCATAGCGCTGGCGCATCTGATCGAGGATTGCGGGAGGCTTCGACTGACCGGCCGGGTCACGTTCAGTCCGACTTTCGAGGTGTGCCTGAAGCGTTAGCGCAGCCTGCGCCAGATAGGCCGGTTGCGCGTCTTCCAGATCGGCTTCCCACGCCTGAATCGTCACCAGCACAATCAACAGACCGGCAAGCACCATGCCCCAAAAAACAATCCCGGTAATGCGCGCAGGCAATCCACCGTATATTGAAAACGGTGCTTCGTGAGCGATGGCAGACCCAGCAGCACGGGACACACCCCGCTGACGCCGGCGCCCAAAATGGCAAAGCCCATGAACCAAGGCAAAAACCATGCAATTTCATTAAACAGTACTGCTGTCAGCAGCAGCAGCGCGCCAACCACCAGGCGCCAGGCGCGCTCTTCGTTCAGCGGCCATTTGAAATCGAACGGTTCAATCGGTGGCGCATCGGTTTGGTGCGTCCATTTCCCCACTAATTGCGGAATACGCCAGTTGGTAATGCCCTCGACAAACAGCAAACCGATCAATCCGTACATGGCCCGGGTCAAGTCAAAATACAGAATCAGCAGAATGGCCAGGCCCAGTACCAGCCGATAGTTGCGATCAGTCATACACACCCCTTCATCCTTCTTGTATTCAGCGACACCCCCGTCGCTGACGTCCCTTTTTTACAACGAAACCGCCCAACAAATATCTATTTACCGCGCGCACACCCATAACGGAAAACAATGGTCTCTTCTTGACGGCTCCACCTGTTTTACCGTCACTTAACCCGTTTTTTTGGACAGGAACAGGTAAATGCGCTTGACCAACCCTGCCTTCATCCATAGAATGCCCGCTTTTCATTCCCTGATAGCTCAGTTGGTAGAGCGACGGACTGTTAATCCGCAGGTCCCTGGTTCGAGTCCAGGTCGGGGAGCCAGACTCAAGCATTCAGCCATCCTTCGGGGTGGCTTTTTTGCTTTTCCGGAGTGTTCAGTATCCGTTCGGGGGACGCCCCGGGCCATGCACTCATTCACACGTCAAAGGAATCGACATGCAAACAGACCAAGTTTTAAGCCACCTGAAAAAACATGGGCAATTACTCGACCTGGAGATCGCATCAGCAACCGGGATTGCGCTGGCCCAAGTGCGCAAAGTACTGGCTGACCTGACGTCACGCGGAGAAATCTCCCAGTGCAGCGTCACCCATTTCAATGGCAACAAGCGCATTGATGGTTTCCAGTGCAGGATTTCGGGCTATGTGCCGCCGGTCGCGCCCGGTCGCAAGGCAGGCGCCAACAAACCCGCCTCTTCCGACTAGAAACGCAGCAGCCGTTGAGGAGCAGGCCAGAGTGAAGCAACTCGAAGCCTGGACCGCCAGCGCCGATGCGTTTAGAACCGGACTCGGGCGCAGGATGCTTGCGCGCTTCGAGCCTGTTCTAACGACCCGGGAGTCCAGCGGGTGATCCCTTCAGCGAGGGGTGAACCCAGTGGGTTTCAACCAATATCAAGGAGCAATATCAGTGACCAACGCACAACGCCGGGCCGCATGGCTCGCCAGCCTCAAGGCTGAAACGGACTCTTCACATAGCGACGTCAGGTCAGAGTCCACGCCTAAACCCATGCCCAAACCGACGGCCAGCAGCGCATTCCGCCCCCACCCGGCTGGCGCGTATTACCTGGCTGAGGTGAATACGGTCGGCACGTTCAGGATGTTCGCCAAAGACCTGAAGCCGCCGGTTTACACCTACGGCATCACGACTGTTCATTTTGAGCTGAATCCCGATACCGGCAAATGGATCTGGTTTGATGGCGTGACCCATCAATCCCCGCGCAAGACCCACGATGGCTGGCGTCTGGGCAGCAAGCCACTGCACGACACACGCGAAAGCGCAGAGGCCGAACTTCAGCGCGAGATGGTCAAGAACGGCGACCGGGTGACCAAGGTGCACGACCTGCCCGACGATATGGCTGCACTTAAAAAGATCCGTAGCGCCAACCACCCTGACCGCAACGCCGAATCCGACGTGGAGCTCTATCAGGCAGTGGTCGAAAAGCTGGACAGGATGCGCGTGGCAACGCAGTGAGTCCCGCCCAAGCCTGACCGGGTTTCGCCCCGCCCAACCCACCCTTGCCCGGTGGGTTTTTTATGGTGGTGAAGCATCGCACCGCGTCTAATCATCCTATTCAAGGTTCTGCACCATGCAAGCGAAACAGCCCAACAACCCGCTCCACGGCATCACGCTCGAGCAGTTATTGACCGAACTGGTCGCATTTCATGGCTGGGACGCATTGGGGCGGAAAATCGCGATCCGCTGCTTCACCCATGACCCGAGCATTGCGTCGAGCCTCACGTTTCTGCGCCGGACTCCATGGGCGCGCGAGCGCGTCGAGGCGCTATATGTCGACATGGCACGCGGCAGGAAATCGGCTGACTGACCTCGCGACACAGACCTGACGATTCTGAAACCCGAGGCGAGGGACCGACCCGCTGGCCTCTCTGCAGCGCAACCGGGACAACAAAATAGCGGCATAATCCGGGCACTTTCTGATTCGGGACTCTCCGTGGCTGCAGCCAGACCCCATCGCATTTTGATCGTCGACGACCATGCCCTGATGCGCGAGGGGATCAAGCACATCCTGGCCAAGGTCGCCGGCATTCAGGTGGCCGGCGAAGCCGACAGTTCGCGGCGCGCCCAGCAGATGATCCGACAGGAAAGCTGGGATCTGGTGTTGATGGACATCGATCTGCCCGATCGCAGCGGCCTTGAAACGCTGGACCTGCTGAAGAAAGAGCAGCCGGAGCTCAAAATCCTGATGCTGTCGATGCAGCGAGAATCGCACTATGCGGTGCGCGCGCTCAAATCCGGCGCGGCAGGCTACCTCAACAAGCGCTGCACGACCGACCAGCTCGTCGAGGCGATCCGGCTGACGGCATCCGGCAAAAAATACATCAGCGCGGAAGTCGCGCAGGAACTGGCCAACACCATCAGCGGAGAACGCGACGGTCTGCCGCACGAAACGCTGTCCAACCGCGAATTCCAGACCCTGCACATGATCGCCTCCGGGTTGCCGGTTTCGGTCATCGCCGAAAAACTGCTGCTGTCGGTCAAGACGGTCAGCATGTACCGCGCCCGCCTGCTTAAAAAAATGCAGCTCAAGAACAACGCCGAGCTCACCCACTACGCGTTCAAACACAATCTGCTGGGGTGAATGGCTGCGGCGTGCCGACCGGACGGTTAGCGCAGAAATAACGCCCTTTTACTGCCTTAATCCGCCCTTGCCTTGAGCCCTGTCCGCCCTACCATGCTTCGGCAAGGTGTTGATCCAGCGAGATCGCACCGCAATCAGGATGCGAACATGGCCGAACCGAGCGACAAGATCAACCTGAACAACCCGTCCGAGGTGGCGCGCGAAACCCTCCGGCGCCTGGCCATGCGCAAACTTGCGCCCACGCCGGACAACTACCAGAGCCTGTTCGAAGAAATCACCGGCAGCCCCACCTCGCCGCCCGCCAACACCCCCAGCGCCGTTACCGTATTGGCCGGGCTCGTCATGGACCTTAATCTGCATCACCCGCAGCTCGCCGATTCGGCCAACGCGCTCGACCAGTCCATCCGCAAGGGCGACTGGACCCTGAGCCGCAAGCAGCTGGGACAAATCAGCCGGCAGCTGATCCCGAAACCCGAAAAAAGCGCGCCGGCCATGGCTACCCCGCCGGCAGACAACCTCGCCCTGTTGCGCGAGCTGCTGGCCAAAACCCTCGAATTCGGTGTCGCCGCCCAACTTGCGCACAGCCCGCAGCTGGCCGAAAAAGCCCTGCAGCTCGGCGCCGATGTCCGCATCGCCAACAGCGACAGCACCCTGCGCGACGCTGCCGGCAAGCTGAAAAACCTCTGGGTCAATATCGAGCTGCAAGGCAGCGATATGCACGAGCAGCAGGAAACGCTCAAGCGCATCCTGCTGCTGCTGGTCGAAAACATCGGCGAATTGCTCGACGACGACACCTGGCTGCGCGGCCAGCTCAACATGGTGCAGGACGTCATCGCCGGCCCGATGCCGATGCAATCGCTGCAAGAGGCGGAAAAGCGCCTTAAGGAAGTCATCTACAAGCAAGGCATGGTGAAGCATGGCCTGCGCGAGGCCACCTCCCGGCTCAAGGCCACCATGACCACCTTCGTCAACCGCCTCAGCGACACCCTGGCTGCCAATGACGAATACCAGAACAAGATCACCACCCACGTCGAGCGCATCCAGGGCACCGAAGACGTGCTGGAGCTCAACCGCATTCTGGAAAGCCTGATCAACGAAACCCGCATCGCGCAGGCCGACAACCGCCGCGCGCACGACCAGCTGGTGCACGAACGCGACAGCGCCGTGCAGGCCGAAGCGCGCATCAAGCAGCTTGAAACCCAGCTCACCGAAATGAGCTCGCTGGTGCGCGAAGACCCACTCACCGGCAGCCTCAACCGGCGCGGCATGGAAGACGAATTCGCCCGCGAAGCCGCGCGCGCCGACCGCCACAACGCCCCGTTCTGCATCGCCGTCATCGACATCGACAACTTCAAGGCGCTGAACGACACGCGCGGCCACCATACCGGTGACGATGCGCTGGTGCACCTGGTTGCGGTGGCCAAGGAGGAATTGCGCCTGACCGACCATATCGCGCGCATGGGCGGCGAAGAGTTTCTGGTGATGCTGCCCAACACGCCAATCGAAGGCGCCACCAAAATCATCACCCGGTTGCAGCGCAGTCTCACCAAGAAATTCTTCCTCGACAAGAACGAGCAGGTGCTGATCACCTTCAGCGCCGGCGTTGCCCTGCGCGCCAAGGGTGAGTCGCAGGAAGCCAGCATCGCCCGCGCCGACGCCGCCATGTATGTCGCCAAGAAAACCGGCAAAAATCGCGTCTGCACGGCGCCCGACGCGCCCGCTGCAGATGCATGAACACCCTGATTTGCCATGCCCACAAGGCTCGACATGAAATGAATGCGGTTTTTTTCAAATCGGCCTTAACTTTCTCCAACCCACGACGATTCATCACACAACGGCGGTGCATGTAGCCCAAGCGGGCAAACCAAAGTTGGCGGCACTCACCCGCTTCCGGGAATAAAAGCCGAATCAATCGACCCACTTAAGGAGAAACACCATGGCACAAGTAATCAACACCAACGTCGGCGCCCTGTTCGCTGGCGCAGCCCTGAACAAATCGGCCATCGGCCTGCAAACCGCTCAGGAGCGCCTGTCTTCCGGTCTGCGCATCAACAGCGCCAAGGACGACGCTTCCGGCCTGGCCATTGCAGTCGGCTACGACACCCAGATTCGTACTGCCAACGTGCAGATCCGCAACGCCAACGACGCGATTTCGTCGGCACAAACCAAGGACGGTTACCTGGGCCAGGTCACTGAAAACCTGCAGCGCATCAGCGAAGTGTTGGTGGGCACCCCGGCCGGCACGGCAGAAACAACCGCCCTGCTCGCTGAAAACACCCGCATCAATGGGCTTGTTGGTACCGGCTCGCCGACCCTTACCGGCACCATTGCCTCGGTCAGTGCCGACCTGACGGCCGTCATGACTGCTCGCGCCGCCTTCGGCGCCACCATGGCGCAAAAAGCTTCTGAAGTAGCCACGCTGCAAACCGCTTCGGTCAACCTGTCCGCTTCCTAC
>NCCT01000046.1:0-39454 GCA_002279795.1 Hydrogenophilales bacterium 12-61-10 | reverse complement strand
GTCATGACTGCTCGCGCCGCCTTCGGCGCCACCATGGCGCAAAAAGCTTCTGAAGTAGCCACGCTGCAAACCGCTTCGGTCAACCTGTCCGCTTCCTACAGCCGCATCATGGATACCGACTACGCCGCCGAAACAGCCGCACAGGCCAAAAACAACATCCTGCAACAGGCAGGCACCGCGGTTTTGGCGCAGGCCAACCAGACTCCGCAAACCGTGCTCACCCTGCTGCGTTAATCGTTAAATTGAAATGCCCTCCCTGGCCGGCGTATCCGGTCGGGGATTCAGCAAAAAGGATATCGCCATGATTATCCAGAACTCCCCCCCTATCACTCAGGCTGTGCAGCTTGAGGGTCGCACCATTGGCACCGCGCCTGTCAAGGCTGTCGCCGCCCCGGCGGTCCAGCCCTCACCCGAGCAACCTTCCCCCGAAACGTTGACCAGTGCAGTGGCGGCCATCAATCAGGCCATGCAACAGTCAAACCAGAGTCTGCAATTCAGCGTGGACAGCAACACCAACCGAACCGTGGTCAAAATGGTGGACACCAGCACGGGCGAATTGATTCGCCAGTTTCCATCCGAGTCCGTACTGGCCATTTCGCGCGGAATCGAAGAGTTCCAGCAGGGTTTGCTGCTGACTCAGAAGGCATAAGCCGGGAGGCACATCATGGCAATCACGGCTTCAAGCACCACCGCACTCGATGTCCCTTCGCTCGTCTCGCAGCTGATGGCGGTCGAGCGCCAGCCTATCGACAAGCTCACCGCCAAGATTGCCAGCTACGAGACGAAGATTTCGTCCTTTGGCACCCTTAGCAGCCTGGTGGCCGGCTTTCAAACGGCATCGGCCGGCCTCAATACCAGCCTGCAAAAACTGACCGCCACGCCATCCGATGCCGGCGTGCTGTCCGCCACGGCCAACAGCACTGCAGTACCTGGGTCCTATTCCCTCAACGTCAGCCAGCTGGCGCAGTCGCAAAACCTGGTGGCTGCTGGCCAGACCAGCAGCACCACCGCCATTGGCGACGGCTCGGCCACCACGGTGACGTTCGACCTGGGCACGATCAACCCCAACACCCTCAGCGGCGGCACGCTGACCAACGGAATTTACAGCGGCGCGACCTTCACCTCGAACGGCAGCGGCACGGTGAGCCTCACCATCGACAGCAGCAACAACACGCTGGAAGGCATACGGGACGCCATCAATGCCGCAGCCGCGGGCGTGACCGCTACCATCGTCAATGACGGTAGCGGCACCCCCTACCGACTGGCGTTGTCGTCGAGCAGTTCAGGCGTCAGCAACAGCTTCAAGATCACCACCAGCGGCGGCGACGGTTCTATCAACAGCCTGCTGGGCTACGACCCTGAAGGCACGCAAAACCTGACCCAGACCCTGGCCGCGCAGAATGCCAACCTCACGGTAAACGGCATCGCGATCACCAGCGCATCCAACACGGTCAGCGAGGCCATCCAGGGCGTCACGCTCTCGCTCAAGAACATCACCAGCACGCCCGCAAGCCTGAACATCGAGCGCGACACCTCGTCGATCAAAACCGCAGCAAGCAGTTTTGTCGATGCCTATAACGCCCTGTCCAGCCAGATCAAGTCGCGCTCCGCCTATGGCAGCACCACCTCGGCCGGCGGCTCGCTGGCGGGCGACGGCACCTTGCGCCTGATGCAGGACCAGTTGCGCGGCATTTTCATGACGCCCGCAACCGGCGGCACGCTGACCACGCTGTCCCAGGTCGGCATAAGCTTCCAGCGAGATGGTTCGCTCAAGCTGGATGGCAGCAAGCTCGACAATGCGGTGTCGACCAACTTCAGCGAGGTGAACAATTTGTTTGCCTCCGCAACGGGCTACACCGCCCGACTGGAGGCCTGGGCCAAGTCGGCGCAGGAACCCGGCGGCATGATCGATTTGCGCACCCAAAGCCTCAGCAAATACGTCAAAGACCAGAATGAAGCGGTCGACCGACTGGAAAACCGGATGACGGCGTTGCAGAAGAAATACACCATGGAATACACCAACCTGAACCTCCTGCTAAGCCGGATGAACAGCACGAGCACCTTTCTGACCCAGCAGCTGGGCGGCGGCCAAGACCAATAAACCCGGAGGAAGACATGTACACGAATTCCCGAAATGCGGTTCATGCGTATGCCAGCGTAGGCCTGGAAACCGGCGTGGTCGCAGCCAACCCGCATCAGCTCATCATCATGCTGTACGAAGGCGCCGAACTGTCGGTGCGCATGGCGATCAAGCATCTGGGCGATGGCGACATTGCACGGAAATCCGCAGCCATTACCAAGGCCAGCAACATTATTCAGGAGGGCTTGTGCGCAGCGCTCGACCCGCACCAGGGCGGTGAAATCGCGGCCCAGCTGCATGCCCTCTACGATTACATGATCAAGCGGCTGATGCTCGCCCACATGAACAACCAGGTTGCCCCCCTGGAAGAAGTGCTGGGTCTGCTGCGCGAACTGCACGAGGCGTGGAAACAGATTGCCACCTCGGGCCGTAGCGCAGCGGCCACCCCCCAATATCTCGCAGCCTGACCCGGAGACAAGACCATGACCAGCAACGAAATGCTCAGCACCTATAACACCCTCTCCGACTTGACCTGCAGCATGCTGAGCGCGGCCGAACAAGGCGAATGGGACCATCTGGCCACGCTCGAGCAGCACTGCCAGGGTCACGTCGGCAGCCTGATGCACACGGCGCCGGTTGCGCTGACCGAGACGGAGCAGCGCGCCAAAGTGGCGATCATCCGCGCCATCCTGCAAAACGACGCCAAGATCCGCGCGCTGGCCGAGCCGCGCCTGCACGAGTTGCAGCAGCGGCTGAGCATGACGCGTACCGGCCAGCGCAGCATCGCGGCCTATGGTGCGCAGCGGGCATAAGGTCCGCTCACTGCGTTCATGCTGCCGCCCGGCGTCCTGTCCCAGATCCTGGCTGTCCAGCCGGTACTGGACGCGGTCGAACGTGACCAGGCAGCCCCGCGCGCCGCATTCGATCACCTGCTTATTGGCCAGGCCGTTACCGGCACGGTAAAGGGCCAGTCCAAGGGCGTGACCCTGGTTTCGATCGAAGGGCAAACCGTGGCGATGCGTCTGCCACACCCGGTTGCGACCGGCGACACTCTGAAACTGAATTTCGCCGGCCTCATGCCGCAGCCGGTGTTTTTGCTCGATACCCCGGAAGCCACGCCGGCCAATGCGCCCCAGCTCAGCCAGACCGCGCGCATGCTGAGCGAGATCATGCAGCGCGTGCCCGAGCGCACCCTGCCGACCCTCACCCCGCTCACCCCGATGCTTGACCGGGCCACCACGGCACCCGCCGAGCTGGCGTTGGCCCTGCGCACGGCGCTGGTTCGCAGCGGCCTGTTTTATGAGTCGCATCTGGCGAACTGGGCCGTAGGGCAGGACAGCCTGGACGGCCTGATGCAGGAACCGCAGAACCGGATGACCGCCGGTCCGGGACGCGCCGAGGCTGCATCCGGACTCGCCAGCCTGCTGGCCGCAGTCGCCCCCCAGCCCGATGCAAATAGCACCGGGCAGCTCGCCGACGCCAAGGCAGCCAACCCGATGCACACCTTGCTGACGCAACAACTGCAGGTGCTGGAATCCCCGCAGTTTGTCTGGCGCGGCGAGCTGTGGCCGGGGCAGATGCTGGAATGGCAGGTCAAACAGGACACCGAAACCGACACGCCGCAGGAGCGGGCCGCGCCTGCGGCCAGCGATGCGGAAACGGGCTGGGAATCCCGCCTCAAGCTCACCTTGCCGAATCTCGGCACGGTAACCGTGGACATCAAACTCGATGCGCAGCAGGCATTCAACATCCGGCTGCTGCCTGAGCAGGCTGGCGCCCGGGCCCTGCTGCAGCAAAACCAGTCCCGCCTGGTCGAACGCTTCGCCACGGCGGGTTGCAGCCTGCACAGCGTGACCGTGCAAAACGATGGCGACGCCTGACCCCAAACGCGCCGCCGCCGCGATCGCCTACCGTGACGGCGATGGCGCGCCGCGGGTCGTCGCTAAAGGCCGCGGCATTTTGGCCGATACCATCATCGACAAGGCCCGCGCATCCGGGGTCTATGTGCATGAGTCGCGCGAATTGCTGGCCTTGCTGATGCAGATCGACCTCGACAGTCATATCCCTCCCCAGCTGTATATCGCTGTGGCCGAATTGCTGGCCTGGCTTTACCAACTCGAACAACTCGACAAATCCTTACCGCCCAAATCAACCGTTTAAGCAGAATGTCCTCATCCGCAGCCTTCCCTCTTAGCGACGAACAGCTTGCCAGCTGCACGGTTCATTCACGCACCGAAATCCTTCATCTGATGCGCCAGATCCAGCAGCGTCGCCTGCTGGTCAACCTCGACATGCCGGGGACGCGGCAAATCGTCGTCACCTCGGTGATTGCGGTCAATGAAAAGAACAACACGGTGATTCTGAACAACACGGTGATTCTCGACAGCGCCCGGGGCGATGCACTCAACCAGGAACTGATGGCCGGCAAGACAGCGGAATTCATCACCCATCTCGACGGCGTCTCGATCACGTTTTCGACCGGCGCGGTTCACCTGATCGAATACGATAAGCTGCCGTCCCTGCGCATTGCCTTGCCCAAGTCGCTGGTTCGCCTGCAGCGCCGGGAACATTTTCGCGTCCCGCTGCCCATTGCCAACCCGGTCAAATGCATCGTGCCATCGAGATCCGACGAGGACCGCGAGCCCATCTCGGCGCATATCGTGGATATCGGCTGCGGCGGCATCGCCATCGTCGAGCGCGGCGGCCGCCTCGGCTCCGAAACCGGCCAGATCCTGACCGGCTGCCGCTTGTTGCTACCCAACGCCGAACCGATCGTCACCACGCTCGAAGTGCGCAACTCGGCGCAGGTCCGCCTGCAAAACGGCGCCTTCCAGACCCGATTGGGCTGCAAGTTCATCGACTTGCCGATTACCATGGCGAATCAAATGCAACGCTTTGTGATGAACATCGAGCGCGAACGGCGAGACAGTCTGTAATTTCCACCTGCTCATCAGGAACCCAAAAATCAAGGAAGCCCACCATGCAAACCATTCAGCAGGAAATTGACGAACGCACCAATCTGACCAGTTCCAACAAACTGGAATTGCTGCTGTTCCGCCTGGGCAACGACCCCCTGCTCAACCGCACCGAACTGTTCGGCATCAACGTCTTCAAGGTGCGCGAAATCATTCCGATGCCGACGATCACCGCCGTCGCCGGCTCGCAGCCGCACATGATGGGCGTGGTCGATCTGCGCGGCCAGATCTTGCCGGTCATCGATCTCGCCAGCGTAACCGGCTGCACCCCCAGCACCGGCCTGAACATCCTGCTCATCACCGAATATGCCCGCAGCACCCAGGCATTCGCTGTCGAGTCAGTGGACGACATCGTTCGCCTGGACTGGAAACAGGTGTTGTCGGCCGAAGGCAATGCGGCCGGCGGCATGGTCACCAGCATCGCTCGCCTCGATGGCGACCAAAGCGATCGCCTGGCCCAGGTGCTCGACGTCGAAACCATCCTGCGCCAGGTCATGCCGTCATCCGGGATGGAAATCGACCCCGAACGCATCGGCCCCAAGGTCGATCTCAAGCCCGGCTCGGTGATTCTGGCGGCCGACGATTCACTGGTCGCCCGCACCATGATCGAGGAAGGCCTGACCGCCATGGGCCTGCCCTACATCATGTGCAAAACCGGCAAGGAAGCCTGGGACCAACTGCAGGCTATTTCCAGCAAGGCGCAAGCCGACGGCCACGCGATCGGCGACAAGATCGCGCTGGTGCTGACCGACCTCGAAATGCCCGAAATGGACGGCTTCACGCTCACCCGCAACATCAAGCAGGACCCGCGCTTCAGCTCGATTCCAGTGGTGATTCATTCCTCGCTTACCGGCGCGGCCAACGAGGCGCACGTCAAGAAGGTCGGAGCCGATGGCTACGTCGCCAAATTTGTCGCGGAAGACCTGGCAAAAGCCCTTCGCGATGCGCTCAGAGGCCACGACTAATGTCGTGAAGCGGAAATAGCGGAACAAATAAAACAGATGGATTTTTTCGCAAGGCAGGGCGCGAGGAGGCGACATAGCTGGCTATATGGCAACGGGGAGTAACGCCACCATGCGGGAAAAGACGCCGTTTTATATTTCGACATTTCCGATTCGCGACACCAGGTATCAGGTCAGCCGTCGAGCCGGCTCGACGATGCCTTGCACCCCAAACAAAACGGCAGCTGAAAGCTGCCGTTTTGTTTGGGGTGTGTTCGGGACGCAAACGATCAAACGTTCATGTTCATGATTTCCTGATAGGCCGCCACCAGCTTGTTACGCACCTGCACCGTTTGCTGCAGGGCAATGCTCGACTTCTGCATGGCGATCATGGTGTCGGATAAACTGACGGTTGTGTCGCCCAGGGCGAATCGCTCGCCCATGCCTTGCGCCTGCATTTGCGTCTGGTTGACCTGGTCCAGCGAAGACTTGAGCACCGACTGAAAATCCACCGCACCGGTCGGCTGCGTGGCTTGCTGGGGTTTTTCGAGCGCCGGGTTCGCGCGTGCAGCGGTGGCTTTCAGCTGCGCCACCATCGCTTCTATCCTGCCGGTATCGATCATGCCTATACTCATCGCGCCTCCCTGCCTGCATCGACCAACCGCCCGATGACGGTTTTCCACGTGCTCACCTTAACAGTCTGCACGCAATGCATAAGCCCGATAAAGCCGGGAAACGGCGCGCTATTCAGTCGATCAACGCCCGCGCAACTGTCGATAATTCGATCTCATAGCGACATCCTCATGAGAAAGCACGGCGTGGATACGACACACAACCTTCAAGCGGATTCTGGATACAACATGGTGGGAGCACGGTTATGGCTGAAGCAGGCGTAATCCCGGCACCCACCAACATCATGGACTTTGCCCGCGCACCCAATGGGCAAAAAGTGCTGTTGATGATCGGCGTGGCGGCGGTCGTGGCCGTCATGGTCGCGGTGTGGATGTGGGGACAGAAACCGGAATACCGCGTGCTGTTCTCCAACTTCAGCGACCGCGATGGCGGCGCCATCGTCGCCGAGCTGGAGAAAATGAATGTGCCCTACCAGTATTCGGAAGGCGGCGGCGCCGTGCTGGTGCCGGCCGACCGCGTGCACGATGCGCGCCTGAAACTCGCCGCGCAAGGCCTGCCCAAGGGTGGCAATGTCGGCTTCGAGCTGCTCGAAAACCAGAAGCTCGGTTCCTCGCAATTCGTCGAGCGCGTCAACTTCCAGCGCGCGATGGAAGGCGAGCTGGCACGTTCGATCGAGTCGGTATCCGCCGTGCAGTCCGCACGCGTCCATCTGGCCATGCCGAAGGATTCGGTGTTCGTGTCGGAGCAGAAAATGCCGACCGCGTCGGTGCTGCTCAACCTGTATCCCGGCCGCACGCTCGATGCGCAGCAGGTCAGCGCCATCGTCCATCTGGTCGCCAGCAGCGTACCCGAGCTGCCGCTCAAGAACGTGACCATCGTCGACCAGAACGGCAATCTGCTGTCCGACACCAGCAAGTCGCCCAGCACCACCGGCATGGATCCCGGCCAGATCAAGTATGTGCAGGAACTGCAGCAGGACGTGGTCAAGCGCATCGTGTCGATCATCAGCCCGATCGTCGGCGCCGAAAACGTGCGCGCCGAAGCCACCGCCGATGTCGATTTCTCGCGCAGCGAACAAGCCGTCGAATCGTTCAAGCCGAACCAGACGCCCGACGCCATGGCGATCCGCAGCCAGCAAACCAGCGAATCGCTGAATGCGTCGGGCGCAGCAAGCGGCGTGCCGGGTGCGTTGACCAATCAACCCACCGCCCCTGCCACGGCGCCCATCGTCGCGCCGGGCAACGCTGGCAAAACGCCGCCGGCGCCGCCTGCCGCCGTGCCGACCAGCACGCAAAAGGACGCCACCACCAACTATGAAGTCGACAAGACCATCCAGTACGTGCAGCAGGGCGTGGGCGGCCTGAAGCGCCTGTCGGTCGCGGTCGTGGTCAACTTCAAGCAAACCACCGGCAAGGATGGCAAGGTGAAAATGGTCCCGCTGACGGCGCAGGAAACCACCCAGATCACCAATCTGGTCAAGGAAGCCATGGGCTTCAACCCGACCCGCGGCGACAGCCTCAACGTCGTCAACAGCGCATTTGCCAGCCCGCAACAAGACGTCATTCCCGAAACGCCGCTGTGGAAAGAGCCCGGCACCGTCCAGACCGCCAAGGACATCGGCAAATACCTCCTGATCGGCATCGCGCTGCTGCTGCTGTATCTGCGCGTGCTCAAGCCGATGCTGAAAAAGATCACCGAGCCTGCTGCGCCCCCTCCGGCAGTCGACGCGCACGTGCATCTCACGCCGCAGATGGAAGCCGGAATGGGCGAAGGCTCCAAGGGCGGCCGCGGCTACCAGGAAGGTCTTGCCCGGGCACAAAAACTGGCCAGCGAAGACCCGCGCGTCGTCGCCAATATCGTCAAAACCTGGGTAGGCAGCAATGAGTGAACATCAAGGCATCACCAAGGGCGCGATCCTGATGCTCGCGCTGGGCGAAGAAGGCGCGTCCGAAGTCATGAAATACCTGACTCCGCGCGAGGTGCAGAAGCTCAGCGAAGCCATGACCACGATGAAAGCCATCTCGCACGAAGAAGTGGTCGTCGTGCTGAACGACTTCAACACCTTTGCCGACAACAATTCCTCGCTGGGCCTGGATTCGGACGACTACATTCGCAGCGTCCTGACCAAGGCGCTGGGCGACGACAAGGCATCTTCGCTGCTGAACCGGATTCTCGGCGGCGGCGGCGACGCCAGCGGCATCGAAAGCCTGAAGTGGATGGACGCCGAGTCGGTGGCCGACCTCATCCACAACGAGCATCCGCAAACCATTGCGACCATCCTGGTCCATCTCGAACGCGACCAGGCCTGCGAAGTGCTGGGGCATTTCACCGAACGCCTGCGCAACGACGCACTGCTGCGCATTGCCACGCTGGGCGGCGTGCAGCCCACCGCCATGCGCGAACTGAACGATGTGCTGACCAAGCTGCTGTCGGGCAGCGAAGTCATCAAGAAACAGCCGATGGGCGGCACCCGCGCCGCCGCCGACATTCTCAACTTCATGGGCGGCGACAATGAAGCCTCCGCCATGGAGCACCTGAAAAGCTACGATCCCGAGATGGCGCAGAAGATCATGGACGAAATGTTTGTGTTCGAGAATGTGCTGGAAATTGATGATCGGGGCATCCAGCTGCTGCTGCGCGAAGTGCAGTCCGATTCGCTGATCATCGCCTTGAAGGGTGCGTCGGAAGAGATGCGCGAGAAAATATTCAAGAACATGTCGCAACGCGCCGCTGAAATGATGCGCGAAGACCTCGAGTCCAAAGGCCCGGTTCGCTTGTCTGAAGTGGAAGCGCAGCAGAAGGAAATTCTGATGGTCGTGCGCCGTCTGGCCGATGAAGGCCAGATCAACCTCGGCGGCAAAGGAGAAGAAGCGTATGTCTAGTTGCGTCATTCGCAAGGAAGACCAGCCAGCCTGCCTGCCCTGGGAGATGGCCAGCTTCGAGTCGTCGCCGCACGGACTGAAGCAATCCGAATCTGCTGCGCTCAGGTTGCCCACGATCGACGACATCAGCGCCATCCAGGAGCCGGCGCGGCAGGAAGGCTATGCCTCGGGGCACAGCGAAGGCCATGCCGCCGGGATGGCCACGGGGCTGGCCGAAGGGCGCGAACTGGCGGCGGTCGAAGCCGCCCGGCTCTCCTGCCTGGCCGAAAGCTTTACCGCCGAACTCGACCGCGCCGACGAAACCATTTCGCAGCAGATCCTGGACCTGACCCTCGATCTGGCTCGCGCCGTGGTGAAGTCCGCGCTCGCGATCCGCCCCGAACTCATCCTCCCCATCGTCAGGGAAGCGGTGCGCTATCTGCCTTCATTGCAACAACCTGCCCTGCTCTACCTGAATCCGGGCGATGTCGAACTGGTGCAAACCCGGATGGGCAATGAACTGACGAAAATGGGCTGGCAACTTACCGAAGATCCCGATCTGGAACCCGGCAGCTGCCGCGCCGAAACCCCCGACACACAAATCGATTCCTCTTTGTCTACCCGCTGGCATCGCCTCACCGCCGCGCTGGGCAAAGACTCGAACTGGCTGGCCGACTGATGAACACCCACGCCCACGGCGACCGCTGGATCAGCTTTCTGAATGATTGCAGCGAGCTGCTGGCGATTGCCGACCCGATGCTGGTATCGGGGCGGGTGACGCGCGTGGCCGGCCTGGTGATGGAGGCGGTCGGCCTCAAATTGCCGGTGGGAAGCGCCTGCACCGTCGCGCTGGCCAATGGCGCGCACCTGGAAGCCGAAGTCGTGGGCTTCTCCGGTGATCACCTGTTCCTGATGCCGCAAAGCGATGTCGAAGGCATCATGCTCGGCGCACGTGTGTTCCCGGTTGAAGTCATCCCCACCCTGCCCAGCCTGGGACAGGTCAAACACCCGCGGCGGCGGCCGAGCGACCGCACCCGTCACCTGCCGGTGGGCGCAGCCTTGCTGGGCCGCGTACTCGACAGCAGCGGCCGCCCGCTCGACGGCCTCGGCCCCCTGCACACCGAAGCGACCTCGCCGCTCAACAACCGCGCGGCCAACCCGCTAGCGCGCGCCCCGATCACCGACATCCTCGATGTTGGCGTGCGCGCCATCAACAGCATGCTCACCGTCGGCCGCGGCCAGCGCATGGGCTTGTTCGCCGGCTCGGGCGTCGGCAAAAGCGTGCTGCTTGGCATGATGGCGCGCTACACCAGCGCAGATGTCATCGTCGTCGGCCTGATTGGCGAACGCGGCCGCGAAGTCAAGGAATTCATCGAGCAGATTCTCGGCGAAGAAGGCCTGGCCCGCTCGGTCGTGGTGGCGGCGCCGGCCGACACCCCGCCGCTGGTGCGCCTGCAGGGCGCCGCCTACGCCACCTCGATCGCCGAATATTTCCGCGACCAGGGACAAAACGTCCTGCTCATCATGGACTCGCTGACCCGCTATGCCATGGCCCAGCGCGAGATCGCGCTGGCCATCGGCGAGCCGCCCGCCACCAAGGGTTATCCGCCATCGGTGTTCGCCAAACTGCCTGCGCTGGTCGAGCGTGCGGGAAACGGCAAGCCCGGTGGCGGCTCGATCACGGCCTTTTATACCGTGCTCACCGAAGGCGACGACCAGCAGGACCCGATCGCCGATGCCGCGCGCGCCATTCTCGACGGCCACATCGTGCTCGATCGCTCGCTGGCCGAAAGCGGCCACTACCCCGCGATCAATATCGAACAGTCCATCAGCCGCGCCATGCACAGCATCACCACGATGGAGCAGCAGCAGCTTGCACGCCGGTTGAAGAAACTCTATTCGCGTTACGAGCGCAGCCGCGACCTGATCAACGTCGGCGCTTACGTGGCGGGGAGCGACCCCCTGCTCGACGAAGCCATCAAGCTGCAGTCCGGAATCGAGACCTTCCTGCAGCAGAACATCAGCGAGCGGTCGGACGTCGCGGAAAGCCTGGCCGAGCTCTCGGCCCTGTTGCATTGAAATCCGACCCCCCAAAGGAAAACTGAATGGCAACGCGCTCCGCACTCAACACCCTGATCGAACTCACCAACACGGAAGCCGATGAAGCTGCCAAGCGGCTGGGCGAGGGTTTGCGCGTCCGCGACGAAGCCAGCCAGAAACTCGACCTGCTGCAGCAATACCGGGACGACTATGCGCAGCGCTGCCAGACCAGCCTGGCCAATGGCATCAGCGCCACCCATTTCAACAATTACCGGGTGTTCATGCAAAAACTCGACCACGCCATTGCCGGACAGCAAACGGTCGTCAGCCACGCCGAGCAGCGCGCCGAACAGGCACGCCGGGTCTGGCAGGCGTGCGAACAGAAAAAAATGTCCTTCGTCACCCTGTCGGACCGGGCGAACAAGGAAGACGCACGCCGCGAAGTGTGGCGCGACCAGAAACAGAACGACGAACATGCTGCCCGCTGCGTATCGCACAAGCGGGATCCAGGCTAACCCCATCCGAATCGAGGCCACCCATGACCCCTTCCGCCAACCTCAATCCGATGGCCGCCCTGCAGGCACAGCCGAGCGGCAAGAAGCAGCCCGGCCCGGCCGTCGATGACAGCGCGTTCAGCCGCGTGTTGTCGAACGAAATTGCGCAGAAAGAATCCGGCCAATCCGAACGCAATGAGGCCCAACGCAATGAAGGCCGGCGCAGCGATGCCGCAAGCGATGCCCGCCGCAGCGAGGTCCGAAACGAAACCAGGCGCAGCGAGGCCCAAAGCGATGCGAGGCAAGCCGCCGAATCCGGTTCCGCATCCGTCCCGTCCGACTCGGCTGCCACGCAAAATGCCGCCGCAAGCGACCCGCAACAAGCTGCGGCCGCTGAAACCAATAAGCAGCAGCCGGTGGCTCAGCCCGACGCCGCAACCCTCGCCGCGCTGCCCGACGCCATGCTGGCGATGGCGGCGGCACCCGCCCTGCTGATGCCACCTGCCAGCAGCGTCCCGGCGAGCGATGCGCCGCTGCTGGCGTCCGCAACGGGTTTGCCCACGCCGCTTTCCGGGCCCGCCACATCCGCCCCCCAGGGCAACCCGCTGGCCGCCGCACCGACCGATTCGTTGCGCGATGCAGCAGCCGACGCGCAAACAGCACGACAGCCCCTCAAGGCCGATTTTCAGGCGGCCATGACCGCCAACTCGGCACAGGCCACAGCCGCCGCCGCAGCCCTGCCGGGACAGATCGCAGCCGCGCTGTCGCCGGATGCACTGAAGCCCGATGAAGGCCGTCCCGACGGTGTCGGCAATCCCCTCATGCCAACGACCAGCCAGCACGCGCAGCTAAACGCGCTGACGGCGCAAACCAGCGCAGCGAACAATGCGCTTGCGCCTTCGGTCGGCAGCACCGCCTGGAACCAGGCGCTGGGTGAAAAGATCGTCTGGATGACGGCGGGCGCACTGCAGACCGCCTCGCTGACGCTCAACCCGCCGAACCTCGGTCCCCTGCAGGTCGTGCTCAACGTCACCAACGACCAAGCCACCGCCAGCTTCTTTGCCGCCCAGCCCGAAGTCCGGCAGGCACTCGAAGCCGCTCTGCCCAAACTCCGCGAAATGATGAACGAGGCCGGCATCCAGCTGGGGCAGGCGACCGTAAGCGCAGAACAGCAGCAACAGCAGCAGAACGAAGCCAACCGTGAGGCGCGGCGCATCGGACCGGCCTATCCGGGCGCAGGCAACGTGGACGAATCGACGATCCAGAGCCTGCCCCTGCCCACCCGTCACGCCGGTCGCGGTCTCGTCGACACCTTCGCCTGAGGCCAGGCGTCGCAACGGCGGCAAGCCCCTGCGGCAGCTTGCCCCTCAGCATCCATCCAGCCCTCAAACCTGCTCTGACAGCCGCAAAAAAACAGCGCGATCCGCAATGGATTTCGCTGCGCCACGCGGGAACTACGTCCGGGTTTGACGAACTACCTGCTTTTTCACCCTCTTTTCCCGGCATCGAATCCAGAGCTTTCTTCGATAATGACGAGCATGTCCCTCGCCCTGCCCGCATAAAGGAACGCTCCACATGGCCAAACCCGCAAAACCTGCCGAAGCTGTCGACGCGGAAGCCGTTCCCGTCAAGAAGTCGAAGAAAAAGCTTTTCATCCTGATTGGCTTCGTCGTCCTGCTGCTTGCCGGCGGCGGCGCAGCGGCGTGGTACTTCACCCAGGGCAGCCAGGACGGCAAGGAGGCGAAGCACGAACCGCCAAAGCCGCCGGTTTTTTTGCCGCTCGAAACCTTTACCGTCAACCTGCAGGGCGGCGAACAGTATCTGCAAACCGACATCACGCTGCAGGTCGCCGAACAGACCGATGTGGACGCGATCAAGCTGCAGATGCCGCGGGTACGCAGCCGCCTGCTCACCCTGCTCTCCAGCCAGGATGCCGAAAGTCTCGCCAGTGCGGAAAGCAAAAAGAAACTGGCAAAGGATGTTCAGGCGCTGGTGAACCAGCCCTTCGATCCCAAGGGCGAACCGCAGCACGTAACCGACGTGCTCTTCACCACGTTCGTGATCCAGTAAGCCCCCATGGCCGACAACTTTCTTTCGCAGGATGAAGTCGATGCGCTGCTGAAAGGCGTCACCGGCGAAGTCGATGACGCCCCAGCCGATGCGATCGATCATACGGTTGCGCGGCCCTACAACCTGGCCACGCAGGAACGCATCGTGCGCGGGCGCATGCCCACGCTCGAAATCATCAACGAGCGCTTTGCCCGTCTGCTGCGAATTGGTTTGTACAACTTCTTGCGGCGCGGTATCGAAGTGTCGGTCGGCCCGGTCAAGGTCTCGAAATACAGCGAATTCATCCGCAACCTGGTGGTGCCGACCAACCTCAATCTGATCCAGATCAAGCCCCTGCGCGGTACCGCGCTGATGATCTTCAACCCCGACCTGGTGTTTCTGATGGTCGACAACCTGTTCGGCGGCGATGGGCGATTCCATACGCGCGTCGAGGGGCGGGACTTTACCCAGACCGAACACCGCATCATCCAGCGCGTGCTCAATATCGTGTTCGAGGCCTATTCAAAGTCCTGGGAACCGATTTATCCGGTCGAGTTCGAGTTCGTCCGTTCGGAAATGAACACCCAGTTCGCCAACATCGCCACGCCGAACGAGGTGGTGGTGTCCGTCACCTTTGCCATCGAACTGGGCCAGGTCAGCGGGGAAATGCATCTGTGCATGCCCTACGCGATGATCGAGCCGATCAAGGACTTGCTGACCAGCAGCCTGCAGGCCGAAAACCTGGAAGTCGACAAGCGCTGGATACGCCTGATGCGGCAACAGATCCAAATGGCGGAAGTCGAGCTGATCGCTGATCTGGGCACTGCCGCGATCAGCCTGCGCGACATCGTCAACATGAAAGTCGGCGATGTGATTCCACTCGAAATTCCGCAAACCATCGAAGCCAAAGTGGATGGCGTGCCGGTGATGGAATGCGCGTACGGAAAATTCAACGGCCAGTACACCTTGCGTGTCGAAAAGCTGCTGTCCAGCAGCCAGCACGAGCCGTCAACTGGAGACCAAAATGTCTGAAGAACTGACCCAACCGATAGCCGAAGACGACTGGGCCGCCGCGATGGCGGAGCAGGCCGAGCCGGACAAGCCCGTCGACGACTGGGCTGCGGCGATGGCCGAGCAGGCCGAGCCGGCGAAAGTCAGCCCGGCGGTATTCAAGGACCTGGCGGGCAGCGCGCCCACCGGTGCCACCCACGACATCGACTTCATCCTCGACATCCCTGTGCTGCTGACGGTGGAACTGGGGCGCACCAAAATCACCATCAAGAACCTGCTGCAGCTGGCGCAAGGCTCGGTGGTCGAGCTCGACGGCATGGCCGGCGAACCGATGGATGTGCTGGTCAACGGCTGCCTCATCGCGCAGGGCGAGGTCGTGGTGGTAAACGACAAGTTCGGCGTGCGCCTGACCGACATCATCACCCCCGCCGAACGCATCCGGAAACTCAACAAATGACGCTGCCTTCCCGAATTGCCTGGCGCGAGAGGCCTCTGGCATGGACCGTGGGCGCCGCCTCGGCCATGAGCCTCGCGCCGCTCGCGCGCGCGGCCGATGCCGCGCCCGCCGTGTCGGGTGCCGGCAGTCTGCTGCAGGTCTTCATCGGCCTCGTCGCGGTCCTGCTGCTGATTTTTGCCACTGCATGGCTCGCCAAGCGTCTCGGCGTGACACGCGGCGGCGCATCCGGCCTGCTGCATGTCATCAGCAGCGCCTCGGTCGGCGCGCGCGAACGCGTGGTGGTGGTTGAAATCGGCGACAACTGGCTGGTGGTGGGCGTCACGCCCGGCAGCGTCAATGCCTTGATGACGCTGCCCAAAGGCGAACTCGCACCCGCGTCCGCAGCACCGATCCACCCCAGTTTTGCCGCCAGCCTGAAGCAACTGATCGAGGCTCGCCGTGCAAAATAAGCCTCTTCTTACCGGCCTGATCGCGCTGACCCTGGCGCTGCCCACGCTCGCCTTCGCCCAGAGCGCCGGCTTGCCGGCGTTTACCAGCACGCCAGGCGCGGGCGGTGGCCAGACCTATACGCTCAGCCTGCAAACCCTGCTGCTGCTGACCTCGCTGTCGTTTCTGCCGGCCGCCCTGCTGATGATGACGAGCTTCACCCGCATCATCATCGTGCTGTCGCTGCTGCGCCAGGCGATGGGCACCCAGTCGTCGCCGCCGAATCAGGTACTGATCGGGCTGTCGCTGTTTTTGACCCTGTTCGTGATGGGGCCCACCTTCGACAAGATCTACGTCGAAGCCTATCAGCCCCTGTCCGAAAACCGCATCCAGATGGGCGAAGCGCTGGACAAAGGAGCCGCCCCGCTGCGCGCATTCATGCTCAAGCAAACGCGTGAAACCGACCTCGCCCTGTTCGTCAAAATGTCCAAATCGGCACCGCTTGAGTCGGCTGCCGATGTGCCGATGCGCGTACTCATCCCGGCCTACATCACCAGCGAACTTAAAACTGCATTCCAGATCGGCTTTGCGGTCTTTATTCCTTTCCTCATCATCGACATGGTCGTCGCCAGCATCCTGATGGCGATGGGCATGATGATGGTGTCGCCCGCCATCGTTGCGCTGCCTTTCAAGATCATCCTGTTCGTGCTGGTCGATGGCTGGAATCTGTTGCTGGGTTCGCTCGCACAAAGCTTTTACTAACGGAACGGAGAGCCGCCATGACACCCGAAGGCGTAATGACCATAGGCCGTACCGCACTGGAAACCACCATTCTGGTTGCGTCCCCGGTGCTGCTCGTCACCCTGGTGGCCGGCCTCATCATCAGCGTGTTCCAGGCCGCCACCCAGATCAACGATGCCAGCCTGTCGTTCATTCCAAAAGTGCTTGCCGTGCTCGCCACCTTCGCCATTGCCGGCCCCTGGATGCTGACCGTGATGACCGACTACATGCGGCGCGTGCTGACCGGGCTGCCAGGCATCATCAGCTAGCGCCCGGCCTTATCCCCGCATGATCAGCCTCACCGACGCCCAGCTCAATACCTGGCTGGTCAGCTTCATCTGGCCGTTGGTGCGCATTCTCGGTCTGCTCATGGTGGCGCCTATATTCGGCCACCGCTCCGTGCCGGCCCAGGTCAAGATCGGTCTGGGTGTATTCATTGCCCTGATCGTTTCACCTGCCCTGCCGCCGTTACCCGATGTCGCGCTAGGCTCATGGCATGGCCTGCACATCCTGGTCCAGCAATTTTTGATTGGCGTCGCCATCGGCTTTGTCATGCGTGTGGCCTTTGCTGCGATCGAGGCAGCGGGGGAAATCGTCGGCCTGCAGATAGGCCTCGGCTTCGCCTCCTTTTTCGACCCGCAAAGCGCCGGACAGACGCTGGTGCTGGCGCGATTTTTCAACCTGCTGGCGATGCTGGTGTTCCTCGCAATCAATGGCCACCTGCTGCTGATCGGCGTGCTGGTCGACAGCTTTCAGACCCTGCCGATCAGCCCCCAGCCGCTGGCGGCAAAGGGCTTTTTCACGCTTGCCGCGTTCGGTTCGACCGTGCTGTCGGTAGGGCTGCAACTGGCCCTGCCGCTGATCGCCATTCTGCTGATGACCAACCTTGCACTGGGCATCCTCACGCCCTCCGCACCGCAGCTCAACATCTTTGCGATCGGCTTCCCCATCACGTTGGGCGTGGGGCTGGTCGTGCTGGATTTCATGCTGCCCTACTTCGCCCCGCAGTTCGAGATGCTGATCTACAACGCGCTCAAGATGGCCCTGACGGTGATTGCCGACTTGCGGTCCTGACTGGGGCTAAAGCACGCGAAGGGAAATACGTCAGAAGTCTTGTCACGCCAAACCGGGCGCTTCCGCGCGATGGATAGGGCAAAAGGCTGCTCCGGGCAGTCAGTCTGCCAACCCAGAGCGTTAAAGCGAGAAGAACGGAATCAGAACCCCAGGCTGTCCAGCAAATCGTCGACCTGGCCCTGATCGGCCACCACGTCACTTCTGCCTTCCGGACTGATTTGCGGGCCGTTGAGCAAGCTGTTATCGGTTTCGCGCTTCACTTCAGACGGGGCGTAATCGATCAAAAACTGCACCAGCTGGCTTTCGAGATTGTGTGCAAGATCCGTGACTTTGCGGATTACCTGACCCGTCAGATCCTGAAAATCCTGCGCCATCATGATGTCCAGCAACTGCTGCTTGGTGGCATTGCTGTCGTGTTGCATATCAACCAGGCACTGCATGGTCGAGGTGGCCATGTCGCGATACCCGGCCTCGGAAAAAGGCGCATTGAACGTGTTCTTCCAGCCTTTCAGAACCTCACTTGCACCCGCATCAATCCGCTCCTGCAAAGGGATGGCGGCATCCGTAGCGTTCAATACGCGTTGTGCGGCCTGCTCGGTCATGCGCGCCACGTAATTCAGACGGTCACGCACATCGGGCATATCCACCGATGCTTTTTCCAGCACCTTGTCCAAGCCCAGCTCACGCAAGCTATCGTGCAATCCACGGGTCATCTGTCCCACCCGCACCAGCATTTCTCCCTGCTCGCACACGTCAGGTTTTACAGCGGCAGTAGGTGTGATCTGCGCACTGGCGTCTGGAAATTGCGTACTCACGTCAACCTCCAGCTTTTTCAAGTTTTTCAAAAATCTTGCTGAGTTTTTCGTCCAGAGTGGCAGCGGTAAAAGGCTTGACGACATAACCGTTTGCACCAGCCTGAGCCGCTGCAATGATGTTTTCCTTCTTGGCCTCGGCCGTCACCATCAATACCGGCAATTTCGACAGGGCGGGATCGGCACGGATAGTCTGCAGCATGGTCAGGCCATCCATGTTGGGCATGTTCCAGTCCGACACAACAAAGTCGAAGTTGCCTGCCCTCAATTTGGCCAGCCCATCCACGCCGTCTTCTGCTTCTTCGACGTTGGCATATCCCAGCTCCTTGAGCAGATTGCGAACGATGCGGCGCATGGTGGAAAAGTCGTCAACGACTAGAAATTTGGTATTCGGATCAGCCATACAGGGCTCCATGAAGCTTTGGTCAAGTGGGGGGTTAAACGGCATGCAGGCGTCAAACTTAAGCCGCAATGCCAGCGAAAAAGCTGCTGGGATCTTATACCCGCATTGCGCGGTTTCCTTGTGAGGCGAAAAAGTTCATGACCCGTCCCGGCGACTTCATGGGTGCCGCCCATGGCGATCGCTTCCTGCGGCATGCCAAACACAACGCAGGTCGCTTCGTCTTGCGCCAGGTTGTAGGCGCCGGCATTTTTCATTTCAAGCATGCCGGCTGCGCCGTCCTTGCCCATGCCGGTGAGGATCACCCCCACCGCGTTCTTGCCAGCGTTGGCCGCAGCCGAGCGAAACAGCACATCGACCGAGGGGCGGTGCCGGTTGACCGGCTCGCCCTGGTCGATTCTGGTCATGTAGTTGGCGCCGCTGCGCACCAGCGTCAGGTGCGAATGGCCCGGTGCCAGGTAGGCATGACCGGGCAGCACCCGCTCGTTGCCTTCAGACTCCTTGACCGAAATCTTGCACAGCTTGTCGAGGCGATCGGCGAACGAACGGGTAAAGCCTGCGGGCATATGCTGGGTGATCAGGATGCCGGGACAGTCGGACGGCAGCTGCACCAGAAAATCCTTGATCGCCTCGGTGCCGCCCGTGGAAGCCCCGATGATGATCAGCTTTTCGCTGCTGATGAAGGGGTTGCGCACCGCGGCCAGTGCCGTCGCGCCTTGCGCATTCGGCAGCGCACGCGCCTTGATTTTTGCCCGTGCGGCAATGCGGATTTTGTCGGTGATCAGTTCGGTGTATTCGAGCATGCCGCTATGGATGGACATTTTCGGCTTGGTCACGAAATCAACCGCGCCCAGTTCCAGCGCGCGCATCGTGATGTCCGAGCCGCGCTCGGTCAGCGACGACACCATCACCACCGGCATCGGCCGCAAGCGCATCAGGCGGTCGAGAAAATCCAGACCGTCCATTTTCGGCATTTCGACATCCAGCGTAAGCACGTCCGGGTTGGTTTGCTTGATGAGATCGCGCGCCACCAGCGGATCGGGCGCCGCACCGACCACGATCATGTCGGGCTGGCTGTTGATGATTTCCGTCATCACGCCGCGGATCAGCGCCGAGTCATCCACAATCAGAACCTTGATTTTCATGCCAAATTCTCTCCGGATTTCACGCTTGTTCAACCTGTCGCGAGGGCTGTACCTTGATGCCTTTCAGGGTGCACCCTACATTCTCGATGCCGCATCATTGATGCATTCGTACCGCGTGGGCTTTGCCCACCCTACGCGTTTCGACGGCGTGGCGTAGGGTGGGCAAAGCCCACGCGGTACGCGTCTATGCAAGCCCTATACTGCCGCCCCCCCCCCGGCTCCTCACCCGCCCTACCGGGCCATCCCGCTTCAATTCAAATCGAGCTCGACATCGATGGGGTTGGCCTGGAGCCGGCTTGCATAGTCATGCTCACGCCGGACCAGGGTGTAGTTATTCAGCTGGATCAACTTCTTGACCAGGACCTTGCCGGTTTCCGGAAAGAAATACACCTTGCGCGGGTGAATGTCGTTCAGGTCCTCGGCCAGGATGCGGATGTTCACGTCCCGCAAATAGTCACGCACGAATCGGGCGTTACGTTCGCCGACGTTGATGCTGGTAAACCCCTGCAGCACATTGCCCCCGCCGAACACCTTGGCTTCGAGGTTCTCGCGCCGCGCGCCGGCCTTGAGGACTTGATTGATCAACACCTCCATTGCGTAGCTGCCATAGCGCATCGACGATGCAGACGCACGGCCCGACTCGCCGCCATCCGGCAGCATGAAATGATTCATCCCGCCGATTCCTGACACCCGGTCGCGAATACAGGCGGCAACACATGAGCCCAGCACCGTCACGATCAGCATCGGCTTGATGGTGAAGTAATACTCGCCCGGCAATATCTTGGCTGCCTGGCAGTCGAAGACACGGTCGTAATACAGGTTGGTCGCCAGATGCTCTGCTATCGCCGGGTTCACGAACTATTCCCTGCACGCGCCGCACGCTGATCCAGTTCATAAACCGTCTTGCCACGCAGCTTCAGCGCATCGGTCACATACATGAAATTTTCAGAGTGGCCGGCAAACAGCAAACCGTCCGGCTTCATCAGCGGCACAAATCGGGACAGTATTTTGCTTTGTGTCGGTTTGTCGAAATAAATCATCACATTGCGGCAAAAAATCACATCGAACTGGCCATTCACCGGCCAGTTGCTGGCCAGCAGGTTCAGGGTTTTGAAGGTGATCAACTGGCGCAACTCGGGTCGAACCCGAACCATTCCGGCGCGGCTGCCTTTCCCCTTCAGGAAAAAGCGCCGAACCCGATCACTCGACATTTTCTCAAGCCGGTCGGCGGCATAGACCCCGGTCGCGCCGGCCTCAAGCACGTTGGTATCAATGTCTGTCGCCACGATACTAACCGGTGGCGTCAGCGTATTGAAGGCTTCACACAGCGTCATCGCGATCGAATACGGCTCCTCGCCGGTTGAGCTGGCGGAACACCAGATCGTCAGCGGTTTTTTCACCTTGAGCGCATGCTCGGCCAGAATCGGGAAATGATGCGCTTCACGAAAAAACGAGGTCAGATTGGTCGTCAGCGCATTGGTGAAGGCCTCCCACTCCTCGCTATCGCGTCCGCTTTCGAGGCCATCGAGATAGACCTCGAACGAGTCCAGTCCCTTGGCCCGCAGGCGACGCGCCAACCGGCTATAGACCATTTCCTGCTTGCTTTCAGCCAGTGAAATGCCGGCCTGACGGTAGATCAGCGCACGCACCCTGGCAAAATCGCGTGGCGTGAAGGAAAAAATCTTGCTGCTGTCCGGCGTAGTTTTCAAAATGGATGTCATGTTCAGGCTAACCGCCCTCGCTCTCACAACTCAGCATGGAGCAAGGATTACGCAGCCAGTCGGGGAACCGGCATTCCGGCTCGACCGCCCTGCGCAGGCTTCACGGCATGAGAGGTTCCACTCACCTCGCGCACCAGCTTGAACGTGTCAACCAAATGCGCAAGCTGGGTGGCCTGATTCTGCAGACTCTCGGCTGCGGCGGCGGACTCTTCCACCAGCGCAGCATTCTGCTGGGTCATTTCATCCATCTGGCTCACTGCCTGGTTGATTTGGGCGATGCCCGCACTCTGCTCCAGGCTGGCTGCCGCACTTCCAGCCATGATCTCCACGACCAATTGCACCGACGTCACCACATCATCAATTGCTTCACCCGCTTCGTTGACCAGCTTCCTGCCCAACTCGACCTGAGAGACCGAATCCACGATCAGGGTCTTGATTTCCTTTGCAGCACTTGCGCTGCGTTGCGCCAGATGGCGAACTTCCGCCGCCACCACCGCGAAGCCACGGCCCTGCTCGCCCGCACGCGCGGCTTCGACCGCAGCGTTCAAGGCCAGGATGTTGGTCTGAAACGCAATACCGTCGATCACGCCGATGATGTCGGCGATCTTGCGCGAGCTGCTGTTGATCGAGGCCATGGTTTCGATCACCTTGCCGACCACCTCGCCGCCCTGCACGGCGATATCAGCGGTCGAAGCCACCAGTTTGCTGGCCATGTGGGAATTGTCAGCATTTTCTTTCACGGTGCTGGTCAGTTCTTCCATCGAGCTGGCCGTCTCTTCCAGGCTGGAGGCCTGCGACTCGGTGCGCCGGGACAGGTCCGCATTTCCCCTGGCGATTTCCTGCGCGCCCAGGTTCACACTGTGAGTGCTTTCCTTGATCTGCCCCACCAGCAACTTGGTATTGTTTTGCAACACGCGCAAGGCTTGCATTAACGAGGCAATCTCGGCCGCGCCACTGGCTGAAATCCGCCCCGTCAGGTCACCTGCACTCATGCGCCCAATGTCGTGCCCGGCATTTTGCAAAGGCAAAACCACACTGCGGTATGACAGCAACCCAAATGCGCCCGCCATCGGTACACCCAAGGCAGCAATCACCATCAGGCTGTTCAGGTAGAACGTTCCCTCGCTGCCTGTAGCTAGCCAGGCCAACACGCCGATCGCTCCAAACAACGCAGCCATGGCGCTTACCGCCAATACCAACAGCGTCTTGATGGAATAGGCTTTCACCAAGCCGGTACGCTGTAACCAGGTCTGCCGCACTGCCTGACCATCCTGGATCTTGAATCTTGTATCGCCTGCTTTGATGGCCCGGTAAGCGCTATCCGCAGCCTGGATTTGTGCCCGGCCAGGTTTCATCCGGATGGAACTGTACCCGACCACCTGGCGGTTCTCGATGATGGGCGCGGCATTGGCCTCAACCCAATAATGATCACCGTTTTTGCAGCGGTTTTTAACCATTCCGGTCCACGCCTTGCCGCTCTTCAGGCTGTGCCAGAAGTCGGCGAACGCCTCGGCCAGCTCATCTTCAGTGAATCCGCTGACATCGACGAAAGCCTGGTTAACGTAGGTGATGTTGCCGTGCACATCGGTCTTCGAGACGATGGTTTCATCATCGTTCAGCACGTATTCAACATTGGTCACGGGCAAATTGGATCGCATGGATAGTCCTTGATGAATGACTCAAACTCAATTGGGTATTAAAACGTTTCCCACTCGCCATCGCTGCTGTGAGCGGCGGCCAGCTTGTTTGATCGTGCCGCCGGAGCGGGCATTGCAAGCCGGTTCTTCGACACCGAACGGGTTCTGTTCATCTCTAACGGCCGTTCAGCCAGCTGGCTGTAGCCCATGCTGTCCAGCTTGAAAACACTCACGGCCTGGGCAAGTGCATTGGCCTGTTCCTCCAGGCTCTCAGCCGCAGCTGCCGCCTGCTCGACCAGCGCTGCGTTCTGCTGGGTGACGTCGTCCATCTGGGTGATGGCCTGGTTGACCTGCTCGATGCCGGCACTCTGCTCCTGACTCGCAGCCGCGATCTCGCCCATGATGTCGGTGACGCGCTTGACCGAGGTGACGATCTCGCTCATGGTCTTGCCGGCTTCATCGACCAGCTTGCCGCCAGCGTCGACCTTGCCCACCGAATCTTCGATCAGGGACTTGATTTCCTTGGCTGCACCGGCGCTGCGTTGTGCCAGATTGCGCACTTCACTCGCCACCACGGCAAAGCCACGGCCCTGCTCGCCGGCACGCGCCGCTTCCACTGCCGCGTTCAAGGCCAGAATGTTGGTCTGGAAGGCGATGCCGTCGATGACGCCAATGATGTCGGCGATCTTGCGCGAGCTGTCCTTGATCGAGGCCATGGTGTCGACCACCTGGCCGACCACCTGGCCGCCCTTGACCGCGACGTCGGCGGTGGAAACCACCATCTGGTTGGCCTGGCGCGCGTTCTCGGCATTCTGCTTGACGGTACTGGTCAGCTCTTCCATCGAACTTGCGGTTTCTTCCAGCGAACTTGCCTGCTGCTCGGTGCGCGACGACAGGTCGGCGTTGCCGGAAGCGATCTCGCGCGTGGCAACCGAGATGGTCTCGGTTGCATGCCGGATATCGCCGATCGTCCCGATCAGGTTCTGACGCATTGCATTGATGGCATGCAGCAGGCTCGACGTATCGCCGTTTTCGAGTTCAACCGAGCTGGAGAAATCGCCCTCTGAAATCGCACGGGCAACCTCCACTGCGTAGGCAGGCTCGCCACCCAGCTGCTTCATGATGTGGCGTACCAGCCAGAAAACGATGGCACTTGCCACGACCAGCGCGACAACCACCAGGACCAATGCCAGCATCAGCATGCGCTGGCTAAACGCTTCCATTTCAGCTTTGGTTTGCTCAACCGCAGCTTGCTTGGCTGCAGTGAAGTCCATCAGGCGCGTGCGGATATTGCGCCACACCGGCGTTTCTTCCTGGCTGATCGCCGCAATGGCAGCAACCTGATCGGTGCTTGCAAGGGAAACGATTTTTGCCTGAATGGGCGCTTGCTGCTCGCGCAAGGCCACCACTTCCTGCAGAATCTTCAGGTCGTCAGGGGTGGTTGCGGCAAGCGCCAGAGCCTTCTCGCTGTTTGTCTTGAACTCAGCCGATGAGACCTCCAGATTTTTGTAAGCCGCCTGGTTCGCTGGATCCATGACGATGTTGCGCAGGGCCTGGCCCATTTGCAACCCGTGGGCGTAGAGGTTGGTTGCCGCTTGGGCGAGTGCCAGATCCTGTTCAAGGAAACGCTCGAAGCGATGCTTGTTGCTCTGCATGCCGGTTAGCGCGACCGCAATGGCAACGCCGAAAAGCACGAACACCATCCCCATGCTCAGTATGATTTTTGACTTGAGTTTCATGTTTTCAATACTTTCTAAAGTTCATTTCAACGACTGTTGCTGCTGAAGAGTTCACCCGACTCCTCCGGCGGCACAGACCGACTTTTCCGGGTGCAAGCCGGACGCAACGCCAGGATTTATTTCAAAACTCTTCCCACTCATCGCTGTTGCTACCACTCGCGACAGCAAGCTTCTTCGAGAACGTGGCGGGCGTTGCGCCCCTGGATTTGTTCGGCAAGGCCGTAGCCCTGTCATTCAATACCGGTGTCACCGCACGCTGGCTGTATCCACCGCCGTCCAGCTTGAACACGCTCACGGCTTCCGACAGCTTGTGGGCCTGCTCCTGCAGACTCATCGCCGCAGCAGCCGCCTGTTCCACCAGCGCTGCGTTCTGCTGGGTGACGTCGTCCATCTGGGTGATGGCCTGGTTGACCTGCTCGATGCCGGCGCTCTGCTCCGAACTCGCCGCAGCGATCTCGCCCATGATGTCGGTGACGCGTTTGACCGAGGTGACGATTTCACCCATTGTCTTGCCCGCTTCCTCAACCAGCTTGCCGCCCGCATCAACCTGTCCGACCGAGTCTTCGATCAGGGATTTGATTTCTTTGGCTGCACCGGCGCTGCGTTGTGCCAGGTTGCGCACTTCGCTCGCTACCACCGCAAAGCCCCGGCCCTGTTCGCCCGCCCGCGCTGCCTCCACCGCCGCATTCAAGGCCAGAATATTGGTCTGGAACGCGATGCTGTCGATGACGCCGATGATGTCGGCAATCTTGCGCGAACTGTCCTTGATCGAAGCCATGGTTTCGACCACCTGGCCGACCACCTGGCCGCCCTTGACCGCCACTTCGGAAGTGGACTGAACCAGCTGATTGGCCTGGCGCGCGTTCTCGGCATTCTGCTTGACGGTGCTCGTCAGCTCTTCCATCGACGAGGCCGTTTCTTCCAGCGAGCTCGCCTGCTGTTCGGTGCGCGAGGACAAATCGGCATTGCCCGATGCAATCTGGCGCGATGCAACCGAGATGGTCTCGGTGCCGGTGCGGACTTGTCCGATGATCTGCGACAGGCTGGTGTTCATGGCCTGCATGGCCTGCATCAGACGGCCCGTCTCATCGTTGCTGCGGACATCGATCGTCTGGGTCAAGTCGCCGGCAGCCACGCTCTCGGCAACGCGGACGGCTTCATTCAGCGGACGGGAGATCGCACGAATTAGCCAGAAGCCGATCACGCCAGCCAGCATCACACCGAGCACGATTACCCCGACGGAAATGATCCTGACCGTGAGAAAGCGCGATTCCGCGGCTTTAAACTCGCGCTTGGCGATGGCCAACTGAACTTTGGTCAGCGCATCGAGGGCCGTCCGCAGTCGCGGATAGGTTTCTTTCATGGGACCCTGAAAAATCTCGCTCGCCTGCTGAAAATCGTGTGCGCCAAGAGCGGCGAGTGCCGGGAGCAAACCATCCCTGCCGTACGCCAGCCGGGCGGCATCGGCTTCCTTCACCCACTTCTTTTCTTCGTCGGAGGTCTGAGTTTCAACAATGGTTTTCCAGATGGCGGCGATTTTTTCCATCCGTTTTCTGGACTCAACCACGCTTTTATCGACCACCGAGACTTCTTCTGGGAAGGTGGACAACTGGCCGGTGATGGATTCCGCGACGCTAATCTGGTTTTCGCTGAACAGCATGGTCATCTGCTCCAGTTCGCCCAAAGGCACGACGCGCCCTTCGTACACGGATTTCATCGCGGTGTTGGTGGCACCCAGGCTGACCAGACCCATGATCCCTATTCCTACCAGCAGCAGCGACAAAAATCCGATCACGAAGACCAGTCGGGATTTGATACTCAGATTAGTTAGCATGATTCGCTCTCTTGATGAGTGGAAGGTTTGAATCGCAGCGCATGAATGCAGCTCATGACGCTGAAGGATCGAACAGGCCCATGTCGGAACTGGACATCAGCTTGTCGATATCGACCAGAATCAGCATGCGGTCGCCCAGCGTGCCGAGGCCGATCAGAAAATCGCTGTCGAACGAGGTGCTGATATCAGGCGCCGGCTTGAGCTGCTCGGCCGTCAGCGTGGTGACATCGGAAACGCTGTCGACCACCATGCCGACGACCCGTCCGGCGAGGTTGAGGATGATCACGACGGTAAGCGCGTCGTAGGTGGGCGAGCCGAGGCCCAGCTTGATGCGCATGTCCACGATCGGCACGATGGTGCCGCGCAGGTTGACCACGCCCTTGATGAACGCGGGTGCGTTGGCGATCCGGGTAACCGGTTCGTAACCGCGAATCTCCTGTACGCGCAGAATATTGATGCCGTACTCCTCGCCGCCGAGGGTGAAGGCGAGAAACTCGTCCGCCCCGCCCTTTTCGGACGTATGCAGGCTGGTCTGGGTTTGCGTGGTGTAGCTCATGGGGTCGATCCTTGTTTGATCTATATCGTGTCGGGTAAGCGGGCGCCTGCAGCGTCCTTAGCGCAGTAGTGCGGAGACATCGAGAATCAGCGACACGCCGCCGTCGCCGAGGATGGTGGCGCCCGAGATGCCCGGCACTTTGCGGAAATTGGATTCCAGGTTCTTGACCACGACCTGCTGCTGGCCGACCAGGCCGTCGACCAGCAAGGCGGCCTTCTTGCCGTCGGCTTCGAGGATGACGATGATGCCCTGCGCCGGATGGGCATGCAGCGGCTCGATATCGAACAGCTCAAACAGCAGGATCAGCGGCAGATACTCTTCGCGCACCTTGACCACCTTGCCCTGGCCGGCAATTTCCTTGACGTCGATCGCCTCGGGTTGCAGCGATTCGACGACGTAGCCCAGCGGCAGGATGTAGACCTCCTCGCCGACCTTGACCGACATGCCGTCGAGGATCGCCAGCGTCAGCGGCAGGGAAATCGAAATCGTGCTGCCGGAACCCGGCGTCGAGCGGATTTCCACGGTGCCGCCCATCGCCGAAATATTGCGCTTGACCACGTCCATGCCGACGCCGCGTCCCGATACGTCGGTGACGACTTCCGCCGTCGAAAACCCCGGGGCAAAGATCAGTTGCCAGACGTCGATGTCGGGCATGGTTTCCGATACGTTCAAGCCCTGCTGCAGGGCCTTGGCAAGTATCCGCTCGCGGCTCAGACCGCCGCCGTCGTCGGTCACTTCGATCACGATATTGCCGCCCTGATGCGCGGCGGACAGGATGAGCTTGCCGGTTTCGCTCTTGCCAACGGTGCGCCGCTTCTCGGGCATTTCGATGCCATGGTCCACGCTGTTGCGCACCAGGTGGGTCAGCGGATCGACGATGCGTTCGATCAGGCCCTTGTCGAGCTCGGTAGCGGCGCCGCGCGTGATGATCTCGACCTTTTTGCCGAGCTTGGTTGCCAGGTCGCGCACCATGCGCGGGAAGCGCGAGAACACGTAGTCCATCGGCATCATGCGGATCGACATCACCGCTTCCTGCAGGTCGCGCGTATTGCGCGCCAGCTGATTGGCGCTGTTGAGCAGGCGCTCGTGGACCAGCGGGTCGAGCGCCATGATGCGCTGCTCGATCATCGCCTGGGTGATCACCAGCTCGCCGACCAGATTGATCAATTGATCGACTTTTTCAACGCCCACCCGGATCGAGGAAGATTCCTGCGAGCCGGCTTCCTTGTCGGTGGCGCGACGCCCCGGGTTGCGGGCCTCTGAGGGCGGTGCGACCGGGGCAGCCGGTGCTGTCACTGGCGCAGCGGCAGGCTCGGCTTCGGTCGTGGCGGGCGCCTGGGCGGGCGATGGTTCACCGATGGATCCGAAGGTAATTTTGAGGTCGTCCGGGTCGAGCACGAACGAGCAGATCGCGACGATATCGTCCTGGCTTTCGCCGGTGATCAAGGTAAACGCCACCCGCTTGTCCGCCATGACCTCGCGCGCGATTTCGCCCAACAGGCCCAGTTCGGTCGCCAGCGCGTCGACGTCGCGTTGTGGCACATCGGGAAGTTCGATGCGAAAGCAGAAATTGCCGTCGGCATCCGCCACGGGCGCTGCGCAAGCCGCAGGTGCGCCAGCCGGTGCGGGCGGTGCGGGCGCTGCGGCCGGAGCAGCGGCAGCCGTGCCTTGCGACAGCACGGCGAGTTGCGCGCTGACGCTGGAAACCGCGGCCTGATCGACCGCCGTGCCGTGATGGTGGCCGCCCATGAGCATGGTCAGCACGTCTTTCGACACCAGAAACGCATCGACATGCTCGGGCGTCAGCGCCATCTCGCCTTTGCGAATGCGGTCGAGCAGCGACTCCAGCGTGTGGGTCACTTCGGTAATGTCGTTGAAGCCGAAGGTGGCCGCGCCGCCCTTGATGGAATGTGCGGCACGAAAAATCGCATTGAGGTCTTCGCTGTCCGGCGCCGACACATCGATATCCAGCAACAGTTTTTCCATTTCGGCGAGCAGTTCATCTGCCTCGTCGAAGAACACCTGGTAAAACTGGCTCATGTCTATCGTCATGTTTGAAGCTCCGTTGTGTGCGCGTTGCGTGTTTGGGTGCGGCTGTTCATCGGCGTAGGTCCGGGTTATCCATCAGGCGAAACAGGAAAAACACCGGACGTGATAGTCAGGGTTTATATCGGCAGGATTTAGGGATTCTTCATGCCCGGAAGCAGTAAAAACACGGCTCAGGCACGAATTTTGTTTAAGCGGCGGATATTCAAAACAGGCCAGCCAGCCTTCACCGCAATAGCGAAGGCTGGCTGGCAGGACAGCGCATCAAAATGGTGCGTTAGAGGAAGTTGAACAACGACAGACTGGAGGTTTTGGCGAACGATTTTTGCGCGGCTTCGAGCGTGATTTGCTGCTGCGAAAGCTGGGTGATGGCCTGGGTGTAATCCAGATCCTGCAGTTCGGATAACAGCTGGCTGTATTGCAGGCCGCGGTCAGAACCCACCTCGTCGAGCCGGTCGAGTTCCTGCAGGCCCGTTCCCATCGCTGCGCGCGCGGTCAGCACGTTATCCAGCGCCAGGTCCATATTGGCGCTGGCGTTGGCCAGCCCGCTGGCGAGGCCCGCCGTGCCGGGCGTGTTCAACAGGTTGACGAGGTCCGTGAGGGTCTTGAATACATCCGAGGGTCCGCCCGCGGGCAAACCACCCTGAAAGACGATCGATCCCGGCGTATTGGTTGCCATCAGGCGGGTCGCATCGACCTGCAGCTTTTGCTGCCCGGCATCGCCCAGATAGGTCGCGCCCGTGGCGGTCTGGAAAAACGGCTGGGTCGTGCTCTTCAAGCCTGCAAATACAAAGTTGCCTTCCGTGTCGCGGCTATTGGCGTAGCCCAGCAGTTGCTCCAGCCGGCCGTTCAGTTCGGTCGCCAGAAAGCTGCGCTCGGCGTCGCCCAGCGAGCCGTTGCCGGCTGAAATAATGCTGGTTTTGACATCCTGCATCAGCTCGGTCACCCCGGCCAGGGTGCCTTCGACCTGCGCCATCGTGTTTTTCGCATACGTGCGGTTGACGCCGTACTGCGTATTGATCGATTGCGACTGCGTGATGTCGAGCGCACGCGTGGCCGCCACCGGGTCGTCGGACGGGCGCAGAATGCGGCGGCCGCTCGAAATCTGCTCCTGGGTATGTTGCAGCTTGGTTTGCAGCTCGCCAAGCCGGTTGGCGCCGGTTTCGAACATGAGTTGGGTGCTGATGCGCATGAGGTGGACTCCTTATCGGCCGATCGAAAGCAACACGTCGAACAGTTCGCTGGCGATCTGCATGACCTTGCCGGCAGCCTGATAGGCCTGCTGGTAACGCAGCAAATTGGCCGCCTCTTCGTCCAGATTGACGCCCGACTCGTTCTGCAGCGACATCGTCGCTTCGGTCAACAGCTTCGCGGCGGCGCTACTGGTCACGTCGAGTTCACGCGTTTTATTGCCGACCTGGCTCACCAGCTGGGAATAGGCGCCCTGGAAAGTGGTCGTGCCGTTACCCAGCGTATTGGCTGTTTGCAGCGCCACCAGCAACAGCGCATTGCTGTTGTCGCCGACGGCACCGGGCTGGGTTGCGGCAGCCAGCTTGGCGGGATCGGTCAGCGCAACACCAAATGACGACGCGCCATTGACGGTGGGGCGGATCAAAAAGCTGTCGCCTGCGACCGCGCCCGGCGTCAGGTTCAGGGTGACGCCGTCGATTGTCTGCGGAAAGCTGTTGAACGTGGTGGCCGTGTTGTCGGACAAGCGGGTCAGCGTGTAGCTGGTGCCGCCATTGAACTGCAACTTGTAATCGCTGGTGGTCAGCGCCTTGGTATCGTTGGCGCTGTTGATAGCGGCAGTGAGTACGGCGGTGCCGGCATTTTGGCCATGCGCGCCGACGACAGGCGACCCGATGCTGAAGAACGGCGTGGCGGTCGAGCCATCCAGGCCATATCCCGTCGCGTGCAATTCGTTGAAGCTGCTGGCCAGACCGATGGCGACCCGGCCCAGGGCGTTTTGCGCCGGCTCCAGGGACTGGCTGCGGAAAGACAGCAAGCCACCGAGCTGGCCACCCGACAGCGCCGATTCCGCCAGCGACACCAGGGCGCCATTGCTGGCACGGTACGCGACTTCGATTTTTTCAGGGTTGGTCTGCGACGCCACGCTGGTCAGCGAATAGGTCGACACGCCCACGACCAGCGGCTGGCCGTTGCCGATGAACACGTTGTAATCGCTGCCCTGGCCGACGACCGTGACCTTGATCTGCTTGTTCAGTTCCATCAACAGCTGGTCGCGCTGGTCGAGCAGGTCGTTGGGCGGTTGCCCGCTTGCCCGCTCGGCCTTGCCGATCGCATCGTTGAGCTGGGCGATTTGCTGGCCGTAGGCGTTGATGTCGGAAATGCTGGATTGGATCTGGCCGTTGAGGCTGCGCTCAATCTCGTCGAGACGCCCGCTCAGGCTTTGAAAGCGCGTGGCCAGCGATTCGGCGTTCGACAACACGGTCTGTCGTGCCGGGATCGAGGTCGGATTCGACGTCATGTCCTGCAGGCCGGCGAAAAAATCCTGCATCGCCGGCGACAGGCCAGTGGTGGGGTCGGCCAGCAGGTTGTCGATCTGCCGCATCTGGGCGTAGTAGCTGTCGAGACCGCTCTTGGTGGTCTGCGCCGACTGCACCTGGTTGCCCAGATATTCGTTGTAAACGCGCTTGACCGTGGACACCTCGACGCCCTGGCCCAGAAAGCCGAAGCCAAAGTTCTGCGCCTGCGCCGCGCCCTGCACGATGACCTGCCGGTTGTAGCCCGGGGTGGCGGCATTCGCGATGTTATGGCCAGTCGTATTGATCCCGACCTGCGCGGCGGCAAGTGCACTTTGACCAATACTGAGAATGCTGGATGCCATTTACGGGGCCCGGAAGAATTGCGACGGCGGCGGATTACCGCTCAATTGAGGAATCGGCCGGTCAGGCGATAACTTGAATGCTGAAAGCACATTTTTTAATCAGCCGGTTTCGACCAGGCGAATCACGCTCATCAGCTTCTGGGCGTAGTTCGGGTCGGTGGCATAGCCGGCCTGTTGCAGTCCCTGGGCAAACCCGGCCGCGTTGTGCCCTGCTGCCAGCACATTCTGGTAACGCGCGTTGCCGCTCAGCAGCTTGCCATAGTCACGGAACGAATCGGCGTAGGAGTCGTAGGCGCGGAAGGTATCGATCTGTTTTTGCGGCTTGCCGTTGACGTATTCGGTGGTGACGATATCGACCGTGCGCCCGGTCCAGCTGCCGCCGGCCTTGATGCCGAACAGATTGTGGCTGTTCTGGCCGTCGGCGCCGCGTATCTCCGCCCTGCCCCAGCCGGTTTCGAGCGCGGCCTGGCCCATCATGAAGTGGGCAGGAATGCCGCTGTCGGCGCTGGCGGCCTGGGCATGCGGCAGCAGCCGCTGCACGAAGGATTCAACGTGGGCCGGGGCATCCCCCTTGCGTGCCGGTGCTGCGGGTGCTGCGGGTGCTGGGGCGCTGGCCGGCTGGGCCGGGGCAGTGTTGGCATAAGCCTGAAGCGCTGCGGGTGTCTGGCGCGGCGCGGCTGCGGCAGGCAAATCTGTCACGGCCGGCGGCTGCATGCCTGGCGCAGGCTTCATGTCGAACGGCACGCCCGGCGCATTTAGCGAAGCCGGCGCAGCTGCGTCAGCGCCAGATAACTCCATGCCGCGCGAAAGCTGGCGCACCATGACATCGGCCAGCCCAATGCCGCGACTGGCGAGGCGCTGGCTCAATTGCTGGTCGAGCATCGAGGTGTACATGCGGGTCTGATCGTTGTCGAACATGCCCTCTTTGGGCGTGGCGTCGCGCATGCTTTTCATCAGCATGTTCATGAACACCGCCTCGAACTGCTGTGCGGCGGCTTTCAGCGCCTCGGGCGAGGATTGCGCCGCGCCGAGCTTGAGCTGATTAAGGCTGCTGGCGTCGATCGCCAGCCCGGCAGACATGTCCGTGTTGATCGCCATGGTTGAACTCCGCTTAGATGACTTCCAGTTCGGCGTGCAGCGCGCCCGACGCTTTGAGCGCCTGCAGGATCGCCAGCAGGTCCTGCGGCGTCGCGCCGATCGAATTCAGCGCCTTCACCACATCCGCCAGCGATGCGCTGGGCTTGAGTAGCATGACCTCGCCTTCCTTGGCGGTGATCTCGATCTCGGAATCCTGGGTGACCACCGTTTGCCCGCGCGAAAGCGGCTCCGGCTGGCTGACGTTGGAGGTGGTGCGAACCACCACCGAGAGGTTGCCGTGGGAAACCGCGCTGCGATCGAGCGTCACCGACTGGTTCATCACCACCGAACCGGTGCGCGCGTTGATGATGACCTTGGCCATCGCCTGCGCCGGGCTGACGTCGAGGCTTTCGACCGCGCCGAGAAAGGCGACCCGCTCGCTTTCGCCGACCGGCGTGCGCACCGCGATCACCCGGCCGTTGACGGCGCGCGCGACGTCCTTGCCAAAGCGCGCGTTCACGGCATCGACCACCCGGCTGGCGGTGGTGAAGTCGCTCTGTCGCAGCTCCAGATTGATGCTGCCCGATTCTCCCAGCGCGGTTGCAACCGTGCGTTCGACCGTTGCGCCGGACGGAATGCGCCCCACGCTCAGATGATTGATCTGCGCCTTGCTGCCGCCCGCCGCGGCGCCGGCGCCACTCACGGCCAGACTGCCCTGCGCCATCGCATAGACCTTGCCGTCCGCGCCCTTGAGCGGCGTCATCACCAGGGTGCCGCCGCGCAGGCTTTTGGCATTGCCGATCGACGACACCGTGATGTCGATGCCCTGTCCGGCCTGGGCAAACGCCGGCAAATCGGCCGTCACCATCACGGCCGCCACGTTTTTGAGCTGCATGTTGGTGCCGGCGGGCAGATTGACGCCCAGGTTGGTCAGCATGTTCTTGATGCTTTGGGTGGTGAACGGCGTTTGCGTGGTCTGGTCGCCCGTGCCGTCGAGTCCCACCACCAGTCCGTAGCCCACCAGCTGGTTGTTGCGCACGCCCTGCATGGAGGCGATGTCCTTGATGCGTTCGGCCTGCGCGGGGCCGGCAAGGGCAAGCGCGGCAAGCGCGGCGAGCAGGATCAGGTGCGGAAAGGTCATGTGGGCCACCCTTTATAGCGGGACGAAACTGAGGAAGAAGCGCGCCATCCAGCCCATCACTTCGGCCTTGTCGAAATTGGCGCTGGTGCGGTATTCGATGCGCGCGTCGGCGACCTTGGTCGACGGCACCGTATTGCCCGACTGGATCGTGTCGGGCTGCACCACGCCGGACAGGCGGATGTATTCGGTGCCCTTGTCGAGCGCGATCTGCTTTTCGCCCGCCACCACCAGGTTGCCGTTGGGCAACACCTCGACCACGGTCACGGTCACGCTGCCATTGAAGGTGTTGCTGGAATTGATCGCGGAATCGTCGTCGTATTCGCTCGACGAATCGGCCGTCACGCCCAGTCCCTGAAACATCTTGAGCGGCAGGCCGACGATGTTGCCGATCGACGACTGCAGCGCGCCGGTTTTCGAGCCGCTGGACGAGCCTTTCTTGCCGGCCTGGGTTTTTTCGCTGATCACGATCGTCAGCGTGTCACCGACCAGCCGCGCGCTGCGGTCCTCGAACAGCGGACGGAACGCCGATGTCTGCAGAATCGCGCCGTTGGCGGGCGCCTGGACGACGACCGGCTGCGGCCGCGCCGTGGTCGGTTGCTGCACGATCGTCGACGGCGTGGTGCCGCATCCTGCCAGCCCGAGCAGGACGCCCGCCACGCCAGTCATCAAACGAATTCCGTGCAGTGGGTTCATGGCAAGCCTCACAACTGGGTCAGTCGCTGCAACATCTCGTCCGAGGTCGAGATCGCCTTGCTGTTGATTTCGTAGGCGCGCTGGGTCTGGATCATGTTGACCAGCTCTTCGACTACGTTGACGTTCGAGGTTTCGATGTAGTTCTGGTTCAGCGTGCCGGCGCCGTTGCTGCCTGGCGCGTTGGTGCCCGGCGTGCCCGATGCGCCGGTTTCGGCATACAGGTTCTGGCCCAGGCTTTGCAGGCCGGCCGGATTAATAAAGGTGGCCAGCTGCAGGGTACCGACCGTCACCGGCGTGGCCGACCCTGCCTGCGTCACCGATACGGTGCCATCCATCGCAATGGTCAGGCTCTGCGTGTCGGCCGGCAGCGTGATGGCGGGCTGCACCGCATAGCCGCTGGACGTCACCAGCTGGCCATTGGCATCGATCTGGAACGAGCCGTCGCGCGTATAGGACGTCGTGCCATCCGGCATCAGCACCTGGAAAAAGCCCTGCCCCTGGATCGCGACATCCTTGGAATTGCCGGTCAGCTGCAGGTTGCCCTGGGTGAAGATGCGCTCGGTCGCCACCGGCTTCACCCCGGTACCGAGTTGCAGGCCGGACGGCAGCTGGGTCTGCTCGGACGACTGCGCGCCGGGCTGGCGGATGGTCTGATACAGCAAATCCTCGAACACGGCGCGGGCGCGCTTGAAGCCGGTCGTCGAGACGTTGGCGAGGTTGTTGGAAATCACGTCCATCTGGGTCTGCTGGGCTTCCAGACCGGTCTTGGCAATCCATAGCGAGCGAATCATGTCGTCTCCTTCAATCAGTCAAAATGTTCAATTGGCCGCCATCAGCTGGCTGGCCTTGCTGTCATTGCTTTCAGCGCGTTCCAGCAGCTTGATCTGCATGTCGAACTGGCGCGCCAGCGAAATCATGTTGACCATGGCATCGACGACATTGACGTTGCTGGTTTCCAGCGCCCCGCTGATGAGCGACACCGCCGGATCCGCCGCAGCCGGCTCGCCGCTTTTGAGGCGGAACAGGCCATCGTCGCCGCGCACCAGATCGGCTGCGGGCGGATTCACCAGTTTGAGGCGGCCGATCGTGGTCAGGCCGGTAGGTTGCGAGCCGTCGGGCAACTGGGAAATCGTGCCGTCGGCCGCCACGGCCAGATTGCGCCCGGGCGGAATCGACAGCGGGCCGCTATCGCTTTGCACCGAGAGACCGTCGCGCGTCAGCAGCAGGCCGTTTTCATCCATTTTCAGGCTGCCGTTGCGGGTGTAGGCCTCGCTGCCGTCGGCCGCCTGCACCGCCAGCCAGCCTTCGCCCTGGATCGCCACATCGAGCTCGCGCCCGGTGTGCTGGATTGCCCCCGAGGCAAAATTGCTGCCGGTGGTGGAATCCACCACGAAGGCGCGCGTGGGCAGGATCGCCCCCTGCACCGGCACCGCACGAAACTGGTTGATCTGCTCGCGAAAACCAGTGGTGGTCGCGTTCGCCAGATTGTGCGACGTCGTCGCCTGCTGTTCGAGCGTGTGTTTCGCGCCCGTCATCGCGGTGTAGATAAGACGATCCATGCTGCCTCCTCAGTGCCTCAGCGGCTCAGTTCAACCGGGTTTAGAGATTGACCAGGGTCTGCAGCACTTCGTCCTGCGCCTTGATGGTCTGCGCATTGGCCTGGTACATGCGCTGGGCGGTGATCATGTTGACCAGCTCGGCAGTGAGGTCGACGTTGGAATCTTCCACCGCGCGCGACTGCAGCACGCCCAGGCTGCCCGAATCGGGCGCACCCACCAGCGGCACGCCGGACGTCGAGGTCTCAACCCACTGGTTGTTGCCCAGTGGCTGCAGGCCGTTGGGGTTGGCAAAGCCGGCCAGCACCACTTGCCCCAGCACGGCGGTCTGGCCGTTGGTGTAGCGTCCCAGCACGATGCCGTCGGCCGCGAGGTCGAACCCGGCCAGCCGGCCTGAGGTGTAGCCGTCCTGATTCAGCGTGTTGACGCTGAAATTGGCGCCGAACTGGGTGGTGCCGGTGAAGTCGATCGCAACCGGGAAAGGCGAGGTCGCGCCCACCGCCGTGGCAGGCACGCTGGCGGCAACCGGCATGCCGGTCGTCAGCACGCCGCTGCTATCAAAGCTCAGACTGGTGATCGGCGCGCCACCATTGATCACCGTGCCGTCGTTTGCGGCATAGACGTTCCAGAGGCTGCCCGGCTGCTTGACGTAAAACATCTGCAGGGTCTGGTCGTTGCCCAGGCTGTCATAGACCGTGACCGCTGTGGAATTGGTATAGGTGGTCGGGTCGGCCACGCTGAATGCGGGAAGCGCGGGAATGTCCGGGCTGCCCGAGTCCAGATTGAGCAGCGCATTCACTTCGCTGGTGATCTGCGGCGGCAAGTCGGCGGTATTGATGCTCAACGGCGCCGCCGCCCCGGTCGACAGCACGCCGCTGGAATTGGCGGTGTAGCCGGTCAGTTTGGAGCCGGTGGGGTTGACGATGAAGCCGAACTTGTCGAGCTGGAACTGGCCGTTGCGCTGATAGGTGACTTCGCCACCGTTGTCCATGCGGAAAAACCCGCCGCCGTTGATCGCGATATCGAGCGGATTATTGGTGGTCGAGATGTTGCCCTGGGTAAACTGCTGGGTCACCTGCGCCACCTTCACGCCGATGCCCACCTGCGAACCGCCCGAACCCGACAGGGAATTGGCGTACAGGTCGGCAAACTGGGCCTGGCCCTGCTTGAAGCCGACCGTGCTGGCGTTCGCGACGTTGTTGCCGATGACGTCCAGATTCTTGGATGCGGCGTTAAGACCGCTCAAACCTTGCTGAAAACTCATGACTTGCTCCTTTTGATTGTGTCGACCGGTTGATTCGTCTTGCTCACCTGCGTACCTGCAACCCTGTGCGGCTTAAAAAATCTGCCGGATATCGGCATAACTCACGCTTTCATTGCCCGCCAGATTCAGTTTCACGCCGTCGCTGCCCTGCGACACGCTGTTCACCGAACCCAGAAAAAGCGCCGTGTTGCTGACTTTCTGGCCATCCTGGGTGGCATCGACCAGGAAGGTGTATTTGCCCGCTGCCGCGGCCGTGCCGTTGCTGGTCAAGCCGTCCCACGCCACCAGATTGACGCCCTCGCCGCGCGACCCGAGGTCGAGCTTGCGGACCTCGTTACCCGCTGCATCGAGAATACTGACGCTGACCTGTTCGGCCGGGCGCGACAGCTCAAACCCGAGCGCATCCTGTTGCAGCGACGGGTTGAGCGTGTTGCCCGGAACCAGCACGCCACGACCGATCAGACTGGCTGCCTGCGACATCTGATTGGCGCCCATGCTCGACGCGAGCGCCTTCAGCGTGGCGTTCATGCTTTCGATGCCTTCGACGGTGGATAGCTGGGCCATCTGGCTGGTTACCTGGGCGTTGTCCATGGGATTCAACGGATCCTGGTTTTTCATCTGCGCCACCAGCAGGCTCAGAAAGCGGTCGGTCGTTGCCTCGGAATTGCTCTTGGTCTGGGTGGCTGCGCCCGCCCCAAACAGGCTTTTGACACTGCTTGCGTCTTGTACGGTATTCATTGCGGCTCCTTGGTTACCCTTGATTACTGTCCGATGTTCAAAGTCTTGAGCATCAGCGATTTGGCGGTGCTCATCATGTCCGCGTTGGACTGGTACGAGCGCGAGGCGGAAATCATGTTGACCATTTCTTCCACCACATTGACGTTGGGCATGCTGACGTAGCCCTTGTCGTCGGCAAGCGGGTTTTTCGGGTCGTACACCAGCTTCATCGGCGAGGGGTCTTCGATCACCGCCGCCACGTTGACCCCGGTTGCGCCGTCCTTGCCCATCGGGGTGGCCGCAAACACCACCTGCTTGGCCTTGTAGGCCTCGCCGTTGGCGCCCACCGCGCTGTCGGCGTTGGCCAGATTGCTGGCGACGACGTTGAGCCGTTGCGACTGCGCGTTCATGGCCGAACCGGCGACGTTGAAAATATTGAATAAAGAC
>NCCT01000045.1:4421-24939 GCA_002279795.1 Hydrogenophilales bacterium 12-61-10 | reverse complement strand
TGTTCGATCTGGAAGCGCGAGAACAGCGGCACGTCGTCGTGGTAGAGCTTGACCTTGTTGACGTTGGCGGGCATCACGTGGGCCATGAACTGCTGTGCCTGGTCGTAAATGTCCTGCGTGTCGATCAGGATTTCGCCGATGTCAGCAGAGAAGTAATCGCGGATGGCGCGGATGACCAGGCTGCCTTCCTGATAAATCAGGAAGGCGCCTTTTTGCGAGGTGGACGCGCCGTCGATGGCTTTCCACAGGCTCAGCAGATAGTTCAGGTCCCACTGGAACTCTTCGGCGGTGCGACCGATGCCGGCGGTGCGGGCAATCAGGCTCATGCCTTCGGGGATGTCGAGTTGTGCCAGGGTGTCGCGCAGTTCGTTGCGCTCTTCGCCTTCGATGCGACGCGAGACGCCGCCACCACGTGGATTGGTCGGCATCAGCACGACATAGCGGCCAGCCAGTGAAACATACGTGGTGAGGGCGGCGCCCTTGTTGCCGCGCTCGTCTTTTTCGACCTGGACCAGAAGTTCCTGGCCTTCTTTCAGGGCGTCCTGCGGACGACCGTTGTTGGGCAGGCAGGAGCGGGCGATTTCCTTGAACGGCAAGAAGCCGTGGCGCTCGCAGCCGTAATCCACAAATGCGGCTTCCAGGCTGGGCTCGACGCGGGTGATGACACCCTTGTAGACATTGCCCTTGCGTTGTTCCTTGCTGGCGGACTCGATGTCAAGGTCGACGAGTTTTTGCCCGTCGACGATGGCAACCCGGAGTTCTTCCGCCTGGGTTGCGTTGAATAGCATGCGCTTCATTGTTTACTCCCGCGCGCGTGCATACGGGACAGGCCAGACTGCCGCGGGTCAGCGGCTCATGCGATTACAGGGGGTGTAAGTGAAATGGCATGGGTAAGGGTGTCCTGTTCCTGGAGAGTGTCGTCGGCAGAGCCGAGGCGGTCTTTCCGATTCCCGCTGGCATGGGCCAAGCGTGAATGCTTGTTTTCGTATGCGTGTTGTCGCGTCATTATTGATAACATCGCTGCTTTGCCGACTGGCGGGGCAGGGTGGTTTCGACTGTTCGCGCCAACTTAAATGTGAGCTGGGCGGCAGGAATCCAGACGGGCCGGGCAGGCGGCGGCCGGTGAGCGTTGTAACCGGCGGTATTCGTATAGGGGTCAAACCCCTAATTTGTCAGCCAAAACAAGGCCTGAACCGGCAGTAGTGTATATGAAAAATAATGACTTAGAGAAAGATTCTGTCCGCCGCGTCAAGATTGACGACAGCGCAGACGGCCAGCGGCTGGACAACTTCCTGATGGCCAAACTGAAAGGCGTGCCGAAAAGCCGCATTTACAAGATCGTTCGCGGGGGCGAGGTGCGTATCAATGGCGGTCGCGTCGATGTCAGCTATCGCCTGCAACTGGGCGACGAAGTGCGCATCCCGCCGGTACGCGTTGCCGCGCCGGTGATCACGCCGGCAACGCATTTGCCTCAGGGCGGCATCCGGCTGGTGCCCCGCATCCTGTATCGCGATGATGCCTTGATTGCATTGAATAAACCTGCCGGCATGGCGGTGCATGGCGGCAGTGGCATTTCGCGCGGCGTGATAGAGCAGATGCGCCTGGAACTGCCTGAATGCCGTTACATGGAACTGGTTCACCGGCTCGACCGGGAAACCTCGGGCGTGTTGCTGATCGCCCTGAAGCGGCGTGCGCTGGTCGGGTTGCACGCCGCGATGCGTGATGGTCAGATCGAAAAACGCTACCTGACGCTGGTGGCCGGGCGCTGGCCGAATCCTCTGCAGCATGTGAGGCTGCCACTGCATAAAAGAGTCACCGACGACGGCGAGAAACGCGTCACCGTGCGCGATGACGGCCAGACAGCGCACACGATTTTCCGCCGCCTGGAGTCGTTTGCCGATTTCACCCTGCTGGAAGCGGAACTTAAAACCGGTCGCACCCACCAGATCCGCGTGCATACCTCGCACCTGGGGTTCCCGATTGCGGGCGATGATAAATATGGCGACTTCGAGTTGAATAAAACGTTGGCCAAACAGGGTCTCAAGCGGATGTTTTTGCACGCTGCCAAGCTGTCGTTCGCCCATCCGGTGACGGGTGAGCGTTTGTTGATCGAGGCACCCTTGCCTGCAGATCTTTCACCTTTTCTGGATTCGCTTCATGCCCAAGCACTTTGACCTGCTGATTTTTGACTGGGACGGCACCCTGATGGATTCCGCTGGCGTGATCGTCGACTCGATCCAGCGCGCCTGTGAAGACATCGGCCTTGACGCGCCGGGCGATCGCGCTTCGCGCCAGATCATTGGATTGGGGCTGGTCCAGGCGTTGCAGACCTTGTTGCCGGACTTGCCGGCCGAGGATTACCCGCGACTGGTCGAGCGCTATCGGCATCATTATCTGGGGCGCGACAACGACATTCCGTTGTTCGAGGGCGTGGCCGATAGCATCAGCCGATTGCATGCAAGCGGATTTCAACTCGCTGTCGCCACCGGTAAAAGCCGTCTTGGCCTTGAGCGGGCGCTGGCGTCCAGTGGCTTGGGCGAGTGGTTCAGCGCAACCCGTTGCGCCGACCAGACGCACTCCAAGCCGCACCCGGCGATGGTGCTGGAGTTGATCGAGGAACTCGATGCCGATCCGGCCCGCACCCTGGTCATCGGCGATACCAGTCATGATTTGCTGATGGCGTCGAATGCGGGCGTGGCCAGTCTGGGCGTGACCTACGGCGCCCATGAGCCGGATGACCTGCGCCCGCACGCGCCGCTGGCATTGATGGACAGTTTTGCCGAGGTGGATGCATGGCTGAACGCGAACGCCTGATCTGCACGGCCAGTGAATTGGCCGAGAAAGGCAGAGGCGTGCGATTTGAACTGGATCGCTTTGGCAGGCCGCAGTCTGCTTTCGTGGTGCGTTTTGAGGGGGTGCCACGTGCCTTCATCAACCAGTGTGGTCATGTGCCAGTTGAACTCGACTGGCAGCCTGGCGAGTTCTTCGATGACTCGCAGCACTATTTGATCTGCGCCACGCATGGTGCGCTGTATCATCCCGCAACCGGCGCGTGCGCGGGCGGTCGCTGCGCTGGTCGCGGTCTGGTCCGCTTGCCGGTCGTCGAGCGAAATGGCCATGTTTACCTGACCGAGACGCCCCCAATTGAACCTGCCTGACGGAAATTCTATGAGCGAACAAGTACCGAACTGGGAGCGCAGCGTGCTCGAAAAGCTGGCGTTATCGGCGATCCAGGAACAGCGCCGCACGCGTTACTGGGGCATCCTGTTCAAGACGCTGACTTTTTTGTATCTCTTCATTGTGCTGTTTCTGGCCGCTGGCTGGTTTGGCTCGGACGGCGTCTCGATCAAGGAGCACACCGCGCTGGTCGATCTGCAAGGCGTGATCGCATCTGACCAGACCAGCGCCGATTCGGTGATAGCCAGCCTTCAGGGTGCCTTTGACGACAAGAAAACCAAAGGTGTCATCCTGCGTATCAACAGCCCGGGCGGCAGTCCGGTTCAGGCAGGGCAGATTTTTGATGAAATCAAGCGCCTGCGTGCCAAGCATCCGAACGTCCCCCTGTACGCTGTGGTGGATGATATTTGCGCGTCCGGCGGCTATTACGTCGCAGCAGGCGCCGACAAGATTTTCGTCGACAAGGCCAGCCTTGTCGGTTCGATCGGGGTTTTGATGGATGGCTTCGGCTTTACCCAGACCATGAACAAACTCGGCGTAGAGCGGCGCTTGCTGACGGCCGGTGAAAACAAGGGATTTCTCGATCCATTTTCGCCCGTTGATCCCAAGCAGCAAGCCTTTGCCAAGCAGATGCTCGAAGAAATCCACGGTCAGTTCATCGCCGTGGTGCGTCAAGGTCGCGGCAAACGCCTGAAGGAAACGCCCGAAATGTTCAGCGGGCTGGTGTGGAGCGGCGAAAAAAGCATCGAGCTTGGCCTTGCAGATGGACTGGGTAGCGTGGAATCGGTCGCCCGCGACATCATCAAGGTCGAAGACATCGTCGACTACACCCAGCAGGAAGGCTTGGCCGAACGGCTTGCCGGCCGCCTGGGGGCTTCAGTCGCCAAGGCATGGACGCCGTTCGATAAAGCGGGTGTCAGCCTGCGGTGAGCGACTATCGGCCAATCGCCTGCATCGATCACGAGCGGCTCGAATTTGCAGCGCTGACCCGGCAGCAGTTGACTGTGAGCGTGGATGGCTTGTCGATGCGCGTATTGCCGCTGGACATCTACACCCGCGAGGGCGCGGAGTGGATGCTTGCCAAGACGGAATCTGGCGAGCACCTCACGTTGCGGCTCGACAAATTTGAGCTCGATGCGTCATCGACCTGAGGCGGACTGCTTTCATGCCTTCGTTCAATGACTCGTACTGAGGATTTCGAATTTTTCGAACCTGGCCTGTTTCGTAGTCGATAAACCCACAAAGATCTGAAATTGAAATGCATGTTTTCACGTTTTTCTCGACACATCCGGCGTGTTTCAGTTAAGATGCGCCCCGCATTAGGCGCGTAGCTCAGCTGGTTAGAGCACCACCTTGACATGGTGGGGGTCGATGGTTCGAGTCCATTCGCGCCTACCAATATTTATGGGTCGGGATGACCTTGGAGATGGCAAAATGTCGCTGCGAACTAGCAAGTGGGTCATTGGATAAGCACTGGCGCATTGCGGTTCACAAAATATTAAGCATCTTTTTGTAGTATCTAAAAGCGCGGGCAGTCCGCGCTTTTTTCATTCTGGAGTTTGGTTCATGGTTAACGTCACGCTTCCTGATGGTTCGGTTCGGCAGTTCGATGCGCCGGTCACGGTCGCGCAGGTTGCAGCCAGCATCGGCGCGGGGCTGGCCAAAGCGGCGCTCGCCGGGCGGGTGAATGGCGAGCTGGTCGATACCAGTCATGTCATTGACACCGATGCTGCGCTGGCCATCGTGACCGACAAGGATGCCGACGGCCTCGACATGATTCGTCATTCGACTGCGCACTTGCTGGCTTACGCAGTGAAGTCACTGTACCCCGACGCGCAGGTGGCCATCGGTCCAGTGATTGAAGATGGCTTCTTCTACGATTTTTCGTACAAGCGCCCCTTCACGCCGGACGATCTCGCGGCCATCGAAAAGAAAATGGTCGAGCTGGCGAAGCAGGATATTCCGGTGACCCGCAGCGTGATGCCGCGCGACGAGGCCGTGACTTTCTTCCGTGACATGGGCGAGGCGTACAAGGCCGAGATCATCGCGTCGATCCCGAGCAACGAGGATATTTCGCTTTATCGCGAAGGCGATTTCATCGACCTCTGCCGCGGCCCGCACGTGCCGTCGACCGGCAAGCTCAAGCATTTCAAGCTCATGAAGTTGGCCGGCGCCTACTGGCGCGGCGACAGCAAGAACGAGATGCTGCAGCGTATTTACGGGACGGCATGGGCGAAGAAGGACGATCTCGAAGCCTACCTGTTCCGGCTGGAAGAAGCCGAAAAGCGCGATCACCGCCGCCTTGCCAAGCAGCTTGACCTGTTGCACATGCAGGAAGAGGCGCCGGGCATGGTGTTCTGGCACCCCAAGGGCTGGATCGTGTGGCAGCAGATCGAACAGTACATGCGCGCCAAGTTTGTCGAGTATGGCTACCAGGAAGTGCGCACCCCGGCGGTGATGGATCGCAGCTTGTGGGAAAAATCCGGTCACTGGGATAACTATCGCGACAACATGTTCACCACGTCGTCTGAAAATCGCGATTACGCCGTGAAACCGATGAACTGTCCCGGTCACGTGCAGATATTCAATCACGGGCTGCATTCCTACCGCGATTTGCCACTGCGACTGGCAGAGTTCGGTTCCTGTCATCGTAACGAACCGTCGGGCGCATTGCACGGCATCATGCGGGTACGTGGGTTCACTCAGGACGATGCCCACATTTTCTGTACCGAAGAGCAGATCGAGCCGGAAGTCGCCGACTTCATCGTCATGTTGCAAAAGGTGTATGCAGACTTCGGTTTCAGCGACGTGCTGGTCAAGTTGTCGACCCGGCCCGACAAGCGCGTTGGCTCTGATGAATCATGGGATGTCGCTGAAGCCGCGCTGGCCGCAGCGCTGGACAAGAACGGACTGCCCTATGACTTGCAGCCTGGTGAAGGGGCTTTTTACGGCCCCAAAATCGAATTCACGCTGAAAGACACACTTGGCCGATTGTGGCAGTGCGGCACGATCCAGCTGGATTTCAATTTGCCGGTGCGGCTCGGCGCCGAGTTCGTAGACGAAGACAATAGCCGCAAGCCGCCGGTCATGCTGCATCGCGCGATTCTCGGTTCGATGGAACGCTTCATCGGCATCCTGATCGAGCACCACGCCGGAAATTTCCCGGTATGGCTCGCACCGGTTCAGGCGATGGTGCTCAATATCAGCGACAAGCAGGCGGATTTCGCCCAGCAGGTTGTGGCCCAACTCCGTGCGGCTGGCATCCGCGCGGCGTCGGACTTGAGTAACAACAAGATTACCTATAAAATCCGCGAACATAGCTTGCAAAAGCTGCCGTATTTACTGGTCGTCGGCGACAAGGAAATGGAAATTAATGCAGTTTCCGTTCGCGCTCGTGGCAACCAGGACTTGGGGCAGCTCGGTTTGGATGACTTGATTGCGCGCCTGAAAGCGGACATCGCGGGGCGCCAATAAGATAGGTCAAACAAGGCGCTGGGGTTGAACCCGCGCCTTGTTTGCATTTTTGCCCCGGCAGATTCCGGGTGATGTTTTGGAGAACGGCTCATCGCAACAGAAAAGAAACAGACACGCATCAATGGGGAAATCACATGCCCGGAAGTGCGTTTGGTCGGTGTGGAAGGCGAACAGCTTGGTATCGTGAAAGTTTACGATGCGCTGCGTCAGGCGGAAGAAGCTGATCTGGATCTGGTTGAAATTGCGCCGACGGCACAGCCGCCAGTTGCAAAAATCATGGACTACGGCAAGTTCAAGTACCAGGAAAGCAAGAAGCAGCACGAAGCCAAACTGAAGCAGAAGCAGGTGCAGATCAAGGAAATCAAGTTTCGTCCCGCAACGGATGAAGGTGACTACCAGATCAAGTTGCGTAATCTGACCAAGTTTCTGGAAGAGGGCGACAAGACCAAAATTACGCTGCGTTTCCGGGGGCGTGAAATGGCGCACCAGGAAATCGGCATGGCGCAATTGCGCCGTGTTTCAACCGATCTGGCTGAAATCGCGATTGTCGAGCAGTTCCCCAAGATGGAAGGCCGCCAGCTGGTCATGATGCTGGCGCCGAAAAAGAAAATTTAAGTTTTTTCTGTATTCGCTTGAATACAAACGAAAAATGAGACCGGCGTGTCTCAGGCCCCCGGCGTTAAGTCGGCGGGTTAAAAAACGCCACAATACGTGTTGTCGGGTTGGTGAAGCATTCCACACCGTGGGATCACCTGACCGCATGAGATAAAAGGAAGCATCATGCCAAAGATGAAAAGCAAGAGCGGCGCCGCCAAGCGGTTCCGCGCGCTGGGCAGCGGCAAGTTCAAGCGCTCGCACGCGTTCATGCGTCACATTCTCACCAAGAAGAGCACCAAGCGTAAGCGTCAGTTGCGCGGCATGGAAACAGTCAATGCCAGCGACCACAAAGCGATTTCGCGCATGTTGCCCTACGCTTAAAGGAGAGAATAGATGCCACGCGTCAAACGGGGTGTAACCGCCCGAGCCAGTCACAAGAGAATTATCAACGCCGCCAAGGGCTATCGCGGTCGTCGCAAGAACGTATTCCGCGTCGCCAATGAAGCGGTGATGAAAGCCGGTCAGTACCAGTACCGCGACCGTCGTCAGCGCAAGCGCCAGTTCCGCGCATTGTGGATCGCCCGTATCAACGCGGCTTCGCGTCAGCACGGTCTGACCTACAGCGTGTTCATGAACGGCCTGTCGCGCGCTGAAATCGGCATTGACCGCAAGGTGTTGTCCGATATCGCGATTTTCGACAAGGATGCTTTTGCCAAGATCGTCGATCAGGTGAAGGCCAAGCTGGCAGCCTAAGCTGACTGTCCGTAACAAAAAAAGGCCGTAAGGCCTTTTTTTGTTTGCCTACGATTTGCTGTTAACGATCCAAACGAGATCCCCCATGCGAAATCCCAACGAAATCGTTGCTGATGCCCTCAACGCGATCCAATCCTGCCCCGACTTGCCAGCATTGGAGCAAGTGAAGGCAGTCTATCTGGGCAAGAGTGGGCAATTGACCGAACTGCTGAAAAGTCTGGGCGGGATGCCGGCAGATGAACGCAAGACCGCAGGCGCGCGCATCAATGAAGCCAAACAGGCCGTAGAGGGTGCATTGAAGACGCGGCGCGATGTGTTGCAGCTGGCCGAACTGGATCGTCAGCTGGCGGCTGAAACCCTGGACGTGAGTCTGCCGGGGCGGGGGCTGTCGCATGGGGGTCTGCATCCGGTCTCGCGTACCTTGACGCGGATTCAGGCCTTGTTTCGGTCGATTGGCTTCGAAGTGGCGACAGGTCCCGAGATCGAGACTGATTTCTACAATTTCACTGCATTGAATATTCCGGAAGATCATCCGGCGCGGGCCATGCACGACACGTTTTATTTGCAATCGGAAGGCCTGTTGCGTACTCACACCTCGCCCGTGCAGGTGCGCTACATGCAGACGAACCAGCCGCCCTTGCGCATCATTGCGCCGGGCCGCGTGTACCGCTGTGATTCCGATGTCACGCACACGCCGATGTTCCATCAGGTAGAAGGCCTGTGGGTGGACGAGTCGGTCTCGTTCGCTGACCTCAAGGGCGTGCTGGCCGATTTCATGCGCAACTTCTTCGAGCGCGATGATTTGCCCGTGCGATTTCGGCCGTCATTCTTTCCCTTTACCGAGCCGTCGGCCGAAATGGATATCGGTTGCGTGATGTGCGGCGGCGAAGGCTGCAGGGTGTGTTCGCACACCGGTTGGCTGGAAGTGCTGGGCTGCGGCATGGTGCATCCGAATGTATTCAAGCATGTCGAGATCGACACGGAGCGGTTCATCGGCTTTGCTTTCGGTCTGGGCGTCGAGCGGCTGGCCATGTTGCGCTATGGCGTCGATGATTTACGATTGTTCTTCGAGAACGATCTTCGATTTCTCAAGAAATTCAATTAACTAGAGCGCGCTTATCATGCAATTTCCTGAATCCTGGTTGCGTAATCTCGTTAATCCCGCACTCGATACGGCACAGCTGGCACACGTGGTAACCATGGCCGGGCTGGAGGTTGAGGCCTTGACTCCGGTTGCGCCGCCGTTCAATAACGTGCTCGTTGCCGAAATCCTGTCGGCTGAGAAGCATCCGGACGCCGACCGCTTGCGGGTGTGCCAGGTGGATGTAGGCGAGGCTCATCCAGTCACCATCGTGTGCGGCGCACCCAACGCCGCCGCGGGACTCAAGGTGCCGTGCGCGCGTCCCGGCGCCAAGCTCCCTGGCATCGAAATCAAGGTGGCCAAGGTACGCGGCATCGAATCCTTCGGCATGCTGTGCTCGACCAAGGAACTGGGGCTCGAAGGGGCATCCGATGGCTTGATGGTACTGGCAACCGACGCGCCGGTAGGCGCAGACTTCCGCAGCTGGCTCAACCTGGACGACACGCTGATTACCCTCAAGCTCACGCCCAACCGTGCTGACTGCCTGTCGATGCAGGGCCTGGCGCGCGAAATCGGTGCCATTACGGGCACGGCGACGCGCCTGCCGCAGGTTGTGGATGTACCCAACCAGATTCAGGACACATTGGCAGTGAACGTGACTGCGCGCGAAGCCTGCCCGCTATACCTTGGGCGCGTGGTGCGTGGCATCAATGCCCAGGCGCCCACGCCGTTGTGGATGGCCGAACGGCTGGAGCGAAGCGGAATCCGCCCTTTGCTGGCGCCAGTCGATATCACCAATTACGTCCTCCTCGAGCTGGGTCAGCCGATGCACGCATTCTCCCTGCCGCGCCTCAATGGCGGCATCGAAGTACGCATGGCGCGCACGGGTGAAAAACTGGAACTGCTCAACGGCCAGACGGCTGAGCTTGCTCCCGATATGCTGGTGGTCGCCGATGCCAATGGACCAGTGGCGCTGGCTGGCATCATGGGCGGCCAGCCGACCAGCGTGGAATCCGGTACGGGCGATGTATTTCTTGAAGCTGCTTTTTTTGCGCCGGCTGCGATTGCCGGACGCGCGCGGCGCCTGGGCCTGTCCACCGATTCATCGCACCGCTTCGAGCGCGGCGTCGATTTCGGCTCAACGCGTCGTGCGCTGGAGCGCGCTACCGAATTGCTGCTCGACATCTGCGGCGGTCAGGCAGGACCGGTTAACGAAGCTCTGGCTGAATTGCCGCAGCGAGAGCCGATCACGCTGCGGCTGGCGCGCCTGAAGCGCGTGGTGGGGATCGAAATTGATACGGATCAGGTGGTACGAGACCTGCTGGCATTGGGGGCGCAGGTTGAGCGCCAGGATGACCGGCTTATCGTGACGCCGCCGAGTTTTCGCTTTGACCTGACGATTGAAGAAGACCTGATCGAAGAAGCCGTGCGCCTCTTCGGTTACGACAACATTCCCGCCCAGCCGCCTGCAGCACCCTCGCGCATGTTGCCGCAGGACGAAACCGTGCTGGCGGATGACGTCCTGCGGCAAAAAGTGGTCGACCTGGATTACCAGGAAGTCATCACCTACAGTTTTGTCGATCCTGCCTGGGAAGTTGCGCTTGACGCCGATGCTCGCCCGCTTCAACTCGCCAACCCCATCGCCAGCCAGCTGTCGGCGATGCGGACCACGCTGTGGGGGGGGCTGCTCGAGACGCTGCGCCACAACCTTAACCGCCAGCAGGAGCGAGTGCGGATTTTCGAGCTGGGTCGCGTCTACGCGTCGCTTGCCGAACAGCCGATGAGGCTTGGGGGGCTGGCCTACGGTGATGGGTTGCCCGAACAGTGGGGTGCGACGGCGCGGCGGGTTGATTTTTTTGATGTCAAAGGCGATCTGGAGCGGCTGTTTGGTCATGCGCTGGATACGCGGCGCAGTGTGCATCCTGCCCTGCATCCCGGACAGTCGGCCGAGTTGTGGCTCGATGGCAGGGCCGTGGGGTGGGTGGGGACGCTTCATCCGCGACTGGTGCAGACATTCGATCTGCCAAGTGCGCCGGTCCTGTTTGAAATTGAGTACGACGTTCTCGCCCGGCGCAGCGTGCCGCGTCATACCAGCCTGTCGCGATTTCCTCTGGTGAGGCGCGATCTGGCGTTCGTTCTGGACGTGGATACCCCGGCCGGTGCCTTGCTGGATGTGTTGCGCGAGGCGGCATTGCACCATGTCCAGTCTATTGAAGTGTTCGATGATTATCGGGGTAAAGGCCTGCCTGAAAACCAAAAAAGCCTTGCCATTCGGGTAGTTATGCAAGATACTCAACGCACATTAACGGATCAGGACGTGGACGATGCCGTGCGAAAGCTGGTCGACACCGCGCTCAATCAGTGCAATGCCAGCTTGCGTACCTGACGCGCCTATTTGAACTTCGCTTATCAAACGTATGACCACTCTCACCAAAGCAGACCTGGCCGAATTACTGTTCGAAAAAGTGGGTTTGAACAAACGCGAAGCGAAAGACGTCGTCGAGTCGTTTTTCGATGAAATTCGTTTGTCGCTCGAAAAGGGCGACATCGTCAAATTATCCGGTTTCGGTAATTTTCAATGCCGCGAAAAACCGCAGCGGCCTGGCCGTAATCCCAAAACCGGTGAGGAAATGCCGATTTCTGCGCGTCGCGTGGTGACTTTCCACGCCAGCCAGAAACTCAAATCCCAAGTGGAAGGCGCCCAAGTTGGAACGCCCGTCGCGGAGTGAACTCCCGCCGATTCCGGCCAAACGGTATTTCACCATTGGTGAAATGTCGGAGTTGTGTGCGGTCAAAGCCCACGTGCTGCGTTATTGGGAACAGGAATTCACCCAGCTGAGTCCGGTCAAGCGGCGCGGTAATCGCCGCTATTACCAGCATCACGAAGTGTTGTTGATCCGCCGTATCCGCGAATTGCTTTATGAAGAAGGCTTCACCATCAGCGGTGCGCGGCAGCGCCTCGAGCATGAAGCTGGCGTTGCCCCCGAGCCGGCGCCTGCTGCCGCCAAACCGGCGCTGGATATTTCGGGCTTGCGCGCAGAAATCACCGCGATTCTGAAAATACTGGGCTGATTGCCTTCCGTCAGGGCGCGCTTGTCTGGTAGAATCTCGGGCTTCGTCGGGGCGTAGCGCAGCCTGGTAGCGCACTTGACTGGGGGTCAAGTGGTCGGAGGTTCAAATCCTCTCGTCCCGACCACAAATATAAGAAAGGGCCGGTTCAAACCGGCCCTTTTTCTTTAAAGTGTTCTTTAAGGTGTCACTTGCTGTCACACCTTGGATGTAACGTTGAGTCGTCACAGTTTGTAGCCGTTTGTTCAATATCAGGAGAGAGTTATGGAACACACCTTGCCCGCACTGCCTTTTGCCATGGATGCGCTCGCACCGCACATGTCCAAGGAAACCTTCGAATACCACTACGCCAAGCATCATCAGGCCTACGTCACCAACCTCAACAACCTGATCAAGGGCACCGACTTCGAGAGCAAGTCGCTTGAGGACATCATCAAGAGTGCGCCCGCCGGCGGCGTGTATAACAACTCCGCCCAGGTGTGGAACCACACCTTCTTCTGGAACTGCCTGACGCCCAACGGCGGCGGCGCACCCAGCGGCGCGCTGGCAGATGCCATCAACGCCAAGTGGGGCAGTTTCGACGCGTTCAAGACCGCTTTCCAGACCAGCGCCGTCGGTAATTTCGGTTCCGGCTGGACCTGGCTGGTGAAAAAGGCCGACGGTTCGGTCGACATCGTCAACATGGGCGCCGCTGGCACCCCGTTGACCACCGGCGACAAGGCCCTGATGTGCGTGGACGTGTGGGAACACGCCTACTACATCGACTATCGCAACATGCGTCCCAAGTTCGTCGAGACTTTCCTCAACAATCTGGTGAACTGGAAGTTTGCTGAGTCGAATTACGCCTAAAGTGGACTTTGCTAGAGCGGGTTACGCTCGAGCAAGACCCAAGCATGAAAAAAACCGGGGCACTATGCCCCGGTTTTTCATTCTGCGGCAGCGAGTCGCAGGATATCCAGGTAGCCCGTTTTCACCATCGTCTGCGCTTCACGCAGCAATTCCGTATCGAGTTTACTGACTGCCATGCCTGCCGCCATGGCGTCGAGCAGGCGGAGCATCTGCGCCCAGCGTTTGCGCTGGTTGACAACCGTTTTCGGCGCGGCGCGGCCGCGGCGTCTCAGTTCGGCCGCGCGGCTGACCAGACGGAATTTCGCGGCTTCCAGTTGTGGCGGCAGCGGCAGCGACAGGTCGAAGCTGATGTCTTGCCGGTAATCCGGGTCGGAACAGACGGCGGGCGCTGGCGGTGGCCGCCACGCCAGTTCGCTCGGGCCGGGAGGGTCGATGCGCTGCGGATCGAGCGGAAATTTGTAGAACCCCCATTTCGCGCCCATCCAGCACTCGAGCAGGGTCTGGTCGTTTTCGCCGGCACAGCGTTCGCCGGTGACAGGGTTCGGTAGGTTGCCCCCGGGCAACGGTCCGTAGGCGCGCGGGTCGCGTTTCCAGCGCGAGAAATCGCGGTTGGGTGGCGTGCCGTAGTCGGCCTCAAGCGCATGCCAGAGAGCGATGAAATGATGGTAATCGGCCTGGTAGTCCGGGTTGCGGCGCAAAAACGCCCAGGCCCACTGGTCACGTGTCCAGCTCGCACAATCGGCGTCGCCAGTCATCTCAAATCGGCAGGAACAGCGTGCCGGCGGCGTTGACGACACTAAAACGGATGGCGCGGTTATTCTTGTCTTCGATGATTTTTGCCAGCGTATCCTGCAGGCCGATGAGCTTGCCGAATTCGCGTTCGATGCTTTGGTCGATCGTGTCGCTGTCGCCAGGCGGGCTGGATACAAGCAGCGGCTTGCCCGTTTGGTCGCGGCGTGTGGCCAGTTCCCACGCGACATATTCAGTATTGCGTGCAGCGTTATAAAACTTCTGCGCATCCATCTCGCTCAGCAGATAAAACTCGGTCTGGTGGTTGTAGGCAGCCATGTTCATGACCAACAGGCCGCTCATCATCGCTTTCACCCGATCGCCCGTATAGGCTGGCTGACCGGCCTGGGTCAGCAAGTCGGCCCAGCCGAGGTTTTTCTGTGAGCCGACCTGCCAGTAGGGAAGGGCTTTGAACAGCGCCGTCGTTGCCTCGTCAGCGCTGGGATAACCGGATTTTTGCCACTCTGCCGGGTTGCGGCGATAGAGCTTGGCTGTGAGGGCCTTGAGACTGGCCAGGAGTTCCTGCTGGTGGATTTCGACCACGCTGTCGACATCGCTTTTGGCCAGATCCCGGATACTGAACCCCCGCACGCTGCTGCTGCCATCCTTGCGCTGTATGGCCTGCCCGTTACAGGCAGCAAGCAGGACAACGCTCAACAGGCAGGCAAGGAGGGTGCGGTTCACGACGAGCAGCTTACCTCGATCTTTCGCGCCCAGTCGGGCGGCTCGGCCGCATACGCTTCATTTTCCGGCTGCTCGTCGAACGGCCGCGCCAGCAGTTGGTGCAGGCGGTTGATTTCGCTGTAGTCGCGGTCGTCCGCCGCACGACGGATGGCGACTTCGGCCAGATGGTTGCGCAGGATGTATTTGGGATTGACCGCGCGCATTGCTGTGCCGCGTTCCTTGTTGCCCGACCCGGTTTGACGCAACGCAGCGGCATAACGCTGTGCCCAGGCATCGAAGGCCGCGCGGTCGAGAAACAGGTCGCGCAGCGGCGCGTTGACCGCTTCTGACGCGCTGTCGAAATCACACAGGCGGCGCATGAAGATCGTGTAGTCGACATGGTTCTGCGCCAGCAGTTGCAGTCCATCCATCAACAGCGGCACCGTCTCGCCGCTGGCGGGCAGGCCGAATTTTGCCGCCATGCGCGCGATGTAGGCCTGGCCGAATTGCTGCGGATAGTCGGCAATCGCAGCGGAGGCCGTTTCCACCGACAGCAGCGGCACAAAAGTCTGCGCCAGCTTGGTGATATTCCATGCAGCCACATCCGGCTGCTGGTCGAAGGCGTAACGGCCGCCGGTGTCGGAATGGTTGCAGACGTAGCCGGGATCGAACGCGTCGAGGAAACCGAACGGGCCGTAGTCCAGCGTCAGGCCAAGGATCGACATGTTGTCGGTGTTCATCACCCCGTGCGAAAAGCCCACCGCCTGCCACTGCGCCATCAGTTCGGCGGTGCGGCGCGCGACCTCGCGCAGCAGTTCGGCATAGGGTTCGGCGCGTGTCGCCAGTTCCGGGTAATAGCGCGCGATGACGTAGTCGGCGAGCTGTTTGATCGGCTCGATCTGGTTGCGGTAATAGAACACCTCGAACGAGCCGAAGCGTACAAAACTTGGCGCCAGCCGCGTCACCAGCGCCGCGGTTTCTTCGTCTTCGCGGTAGACCGGGCGGTCGCTGCCGATGATGGCGAGCGCACGGGTCGTTGGAATGCCGAGCGCGAACATCGCTTCGGAACAGAGGAATTCGCGGATGCTCGAGCGCAGCACCGCACGGCCGTCGCCGCCACGCGAATAGGGCGTGCGCCCGGCGCCTTTCAGTTGCACTTCCCAGCCTTCGCCCGCCGCATTTTTCACTTCGCCCAGCAAAATCGCGCGGCCGTCGCCCAGTTGTGGCACGAAATGGCCGAACTGGTGACCGGCATACAGCGCAGCCAGCGCGTCCATGCCCGGCAGCAGCTGGTTGCCCGCCAGCGTCTGAATCATCTCGGGACGGGCGATTTCGCTGGCATCCAGATCGAGCAGCGCCAGCGCTTCCGGGCTGTGGCAAACCAGATAGGGGTCGGGAACCGGGGTCGGGCAGACGCGCGAGTAATAGGCTTCGGGCAGACGTGCGAAGCCGTTGTCGAAAGTGAGCGATTCAAGTTTGGCCATGCATTGATTTTAAAGCTTTGTAAGGTTTGAACGACCCGCCCGACTACAGGCTTATTCGATACGAAGGAGACAAACATGACTTGCACTGCAAAAGCCTGTGTAATGCGGGGCCTGGCGCGTCTGGATGGCCTCGGTGGCTGGCTGGGTCTACTGGGTTTGAGGGTGTTGCTGGCCTATGAGTTCTGGCAGTCCGGGGTCGAAAAGTTTCGCGGCGACAACTGGTTCGGCGAGATCCAGTCGCAATTTCCTTTTCCGTTCAGCGTGGTGCCGGTCGATGTCAGCTGGTTCCTGTCGACCTGGACCGAACTGATCGGGCCCGTCATGCTGGTGCTTGGACTGGGCACGCGCTTCTGGGCGTTCTCCCTGGTGATCCTCGACGTCGTCGCCTGGCAGGCGGTCCATGCGGGCAATGGCTATAACGTCTGCGACAACGGCTTCAAGCTGCCTTTGATGTATCTCACGATGCTGATTCCGCTGGTGCTGTCAGGGCCGGGCAAGCTTTCGCTTGATTACTGGATACGCCAGCGTTACTTGCGTTAGCCCGTGGCGCAGGGCGTTGCACCGCGTCCCGGATCACGCGGCTGCGCAGGAATGCGGTTATATTCTGTAGCGCTTTCCATCCGGCGCCCTGCTTTTGAAACGTTTCCGTCTCCTGCTCACCGTTGCGATTGTGGCCGGGCTTGCTCTGCTGGCCGTCGTCGCGATTCAGTGGCGTGGCGGCATTGACGGACAGCACCCGCGCCAGCTTGTCAGGGTCGGGCTCTACGAAAACGCTCCCAAGGTTTACACCGACAAGAAAGGCCGGCCAGCTGGCTTGTTCGTCGAATTGCTCGATGCGATGGCAGCAGCCGAGAACTGGCAGCTGCGCTATGTTCCTTGCGAGTGGGCGGCTTGTCTCGAACAGCTGCAGCAGGGCCAGCTCGACTTGATGCCCGATGTGGCTTTTTCCACCGAGCGTGCAAGGCAGCTGGATTTTCACAAAGTGTCGGTCACCAACAGCTGGTCGCAGGTTTATGTCCAGTCCGATCTGAATATCCAGTCGCTCGAAGATCTGGCTGGCATGCGTGTCGCCATCCTGCAGGGCAGCATCCAGCAAACCTTTCTTGAGCGGTTGATGGCGGGCAGCCAGATCGCCTTCCAGCCGGTGACAGTGAGCACGCTTGATGAAGGCTACCGCGCGGTGCGTGACGGCTTGGCTGACGCGGTGGTCACCAACAGTTTTTTTGCCGCAAGCAATGGCCTTAAATACCGGCTGCGTGAGACGCCCATCGTCTTTCTGCCTTCTTCGCTCTACTTCGCAACAACCCAAGGCCGGCACGCCGATCTGCTGGCGCGCATCGATGCGCATTTGAGCGATTGGCGCAGCGACGCAAGCTCGATTTATTTCGATGCCACCCGCCGCAGCATGGCAAACCTGCCCGAAGTACTGGTTCCACGCTGGATTCAGTTGTCGCTGGTGGCCTTGGGCGTTGGGCTGCTGCTGCTTTCAGGCATCAATCTGCTGTTGCGTCGAAAGGTGGAACAACGAACCCGCGCGCTGGTCATCGCCGCGCAGGTGTTGCGAGCCGAGCGCGCCAACCTGGAACACCAGGTTGCCGAGCGTACGGCGGAGTATCTCGCCGCCAGGGACAAGGCCGAGCGACTGACGCAGGTAAAAAGCGATTTTCTTGCCAACATGAGCCATGAAATCCGCACCCCGATGAACGCGATCCTCGGGATGCTCTATCTGGCCCTGAAAAACGATTTGACGCCGGCTTTGCATAATCAACTGAGCAAGGCGCAGGGCGCGGCGCACTCACTTTTGGGCATCATCAACGACATCCTCGACTTCTCGAAAATCGAGGCCGGCAAGCTGGAGATCGAACAGGTTGAATTCGGGCTCGACAGCGTGCTCGAACAGCTGACCGACGCAGTGGGCTACCAGGCGCAGAACAAGGGCATCGAGTTTTTGATCCGCTATGACCCGACGATTCCCCAGCGTCTCATCGGCGACCCGCTGCGTTTGGGGCAGATATTGCTCAATCTGTGCGGCAATGCGGTGAAATTTACCGAGCAGGGCGAGGTTGAGCTGTCCTTTCATTGCCTCAACGCCACCGAAACACACCTCAATATTCAGATCTGCGTGCGCGATTCCGGCATTGGCATGAGCCCGGAAGTGCAACAGACCCTGTTCGAGAAATTCACCCAGGCCGACCAGAGCACTACGCGCCGTTTCGGCGGCACAGGCCTCGGGCTGGCGATCAGCAAAAACCTCGCCGAGTTGATGGGCGGACGCATCTGGATCGAGGATTCGCAGCCGGGCGTGGGCACGACCATGTGCTTTACGGTGAGTCTGCAGATTGCCCTGCAGGCGCAGGCCCGCCAGCGTGAACTGGTCGAGCAGGCGGGGCCGTTGCTCAAGGGCATCCGCGTACTGGTGGTGGAAGACAATCAGGTTTCCCGCGAAATTCTGGCCGAAATGATGCACTTCTTCCATTTGGAGGTCGGCACCGCAGCGAACGGGCCGGCGGCGCTGGCCGCACTCCAGGCCGCAGTCGATTCACCCTATGACCTGGTGCTGATGGACTGGCGCATGCCTGGCATGAACGGTGACGAGGTCACGCAACGCATCCACCTCGATGCGGCCATCCCGCACAAGCCCAAGGTCGTGATGGTGACGGCATACGGCCGCGAAGACGTGATTCAATTGTCGGAGCAGGCCGGTGTGGAGGGGTTCCTCGTCAAGCCCGTGTCGCCTTCGAGCCTGCTCGATACGATGCTTTCGGTGCTGGGGCGCGGCCGCATTCTGTCCGTGCCGGGGCGCGAGCGCATGAAACAGCCGGATCTTGCCAGCAGCGGCCATCTGGCGGGCGCACATGTGCTGCTGGTCGAGGACAACGATATCAACCGCGAGTTTGCCGTCGAACTGCTGCGTAGCGAGGGCATCGAAGTCGAGGTGGCGGAAAATGGCGCGCAAGCCGTCGACCAGGTGCAGCAGCAGGACTTCGACGCAGTACTGATGGATATCCAGATGCCGGTGATGGATGGCCTCGAAGCCGCGCGTCGCATTCGCGCGCTGGCCGCAACGGAAAATGGCGAACGGTTTGCCCGCTTGCCGATCATCGCCATGACCGCGCTGGCGATGGCGCAAGATGCCGAGCAGAGCCGGGCTGCCGGGATGAACGATCACGTTACCAAGCCGATTGCGCCCGATCGCCTGATGTCCGCGCTGGCGAGGGTGATTGACCTGTCGGCCGGGCGGATTGGTCGCAGTCCCCACAGGGCGAGCGCAGACACCACCAAAATCGGCGAGATCCCAGCTGATCTGCGCGCGCTGACAAGCCTGGACGCAGCGGAAGGCGTTCGCCGTATCGGCGGCAAGGCTGACGCCTATCGCAAGCAGCTGCGTCGCTTTCGCGAACATTATTCCGATGCCGCCACACAGCTGCTGCGACTGGCAGCAGAGCAGGGCATGCAAAAGGCCGAAGACTATTGCCACGCGTTGAAAGGCGTGACCGGCAATATCGGTGCCGGGGCGCTCTATGGGAAGGTGACTGCAATCGACACCCGGCTCAAACAGGGGGCATTGCCCGAAGCGGGCGACCTGGACGCGTTGCGCACCCTGCTGGAACAGGTTTTGCGCGATATCGACCGCCTCGACGCTGGTCCGGCCGCGGCACCTGTTCCCGCCGCTGCGCAGTTGTCGCCTGAAACAGTGCGCGACCGGCTGGCACGGCTGACCTACGCCCTGACTCATGATCTCGGCGCGGCTGAACCCTTGCTGATTGAATTGCGCAAGGGCGTGGCAGGCACCTCGATGGAAGCTCCGATCGACACCATCGCTGCGCTGGTGGATGTGTTTGACATCGACACGGCGCTGGCGTACGTGAAAGCACTGGAAACCTCCGGCCAAGGCAACCCGATATGACCAAAAACGACAATGAACCGATGGATCCGCGTCCCTGCATCCTGATCGTCGATGATGTGCATGAAAACCTGCACGCGCTGATCAACATCCTGCGCGACGACTACGCCATTGTGGCTGCCACCCATGGCGAAAAAGCGCTCGAACTGGCCCAGCGAGAGCCTCGGCCCAACCCGGTACTGCTTGATATCAAGATGCCGGGAATGGACGGTTATTCCGTCCTGTCCGCACTCAAAACCAATCCGTTCACGGCAGATATCCCGGTTATTTTTGTCTCCGCGCTGGCCGAGGCCGCAGACGAGGCGCGTGGCATCAAGATGGGCGCGGCCGATTACATTACCAAACCGGTCAGTCCTGAGCTGCTCCGCGCGCGCCTGCGCACCCATCTTGAATTGCAGCGGCATCGTCAAAACCCGGCAATGCTCGATTTCCTGACCTACCCTGAATCCGAGCGCATCAGCTCGCTTCTGGTGGTGGATGATGTTCCCGAAAATATCCATGAACTGCTCGAGGCCCTGAAGGATCGTTACCGGATACAGGTCGCCTGCACCGGCGCCCGTGCGCTCGAAATCGTGCAGGGCGCATCGCCTCCCGATCTGGTGCTGCTGGACGTGGTGATGCCGGAAATGGACGGTTACGAAGTGTGCCGCCGCATCAAGTCCACCCCCGCCGGCCGCC
>NCCT01000045.1:0-4399 GCA_002279795.1 Hydrogenophilales bacterium 12-61-10 | reverse complement strand
GCATTCCCGTAATTTTCGTCAGCGTGATCGATGCGATCCAGGACAAGCTCAAAGGCTTTGAGCTGGGTGCGGCCGACTATATAACCAAGCCCTTCGACATTGATGAGGTTCACGCCCGCGTGCGCACCCATCTTGAACTGGCACGCTTGCGGCGCTTTCTGGAAGACCGGGTCAAGCAACGCACCACGATGCTGCAAGTCAGCGAAGAGAAGTACCGCATCCTGGCACATCGCGATCAGCTCACCGGTTTGCCCAATCGCGTGCTACTGGCCGAGCTGTTGACCCATGCTATCCAGCATGCCGAACGAAACGATGCCCAGTTCGCCCTGTTGTCACTCGACCTCGATAATTTCAAGACCATCAACGAAAGCCTGGGTCACAGCCAGGGCGACCAACTGTTGGTCGAAGTCGGCAAGCGACTTCAAAAACTGTGTCCCGAGAGCGATGCCATCGCACGTATCGGCGGTGACGAATTCGACATCATCCTGGAGCGCCAGGAGAACATGCCAAGGGTGGATCTGCTGGCCCAGCACATGATCGATGCCTTGGCTGAAGAACCCTTCATGCTGGACGGTCGCTGCATCTATGTCGGCGCCAGCATTGGCATTGCGCTTTATCCGGCTGATGGCACCAGTGTGGAAACCCTGCAAAGCCATGCCGATGCCGCGTTGCACCAGGCCAAGGCACACGGCAAGGGCGTCTTGCGGTTCTTCTCGCCCGAAATGTCGAACCGTGCAAAGACGCGTCTGACGCTCGAGTCCGACCTGCGCCAGGCGTTCGACCATGGCGAATTTCGCCTCTATTACCAACCCCAGGTGGAACTGGCCAACGGGCAGATCGTCGGCCTTGAAGCACTGGTGCGCTGGGCGCATCCCGAGCGTGGCATTGTTCCGCCCAGCGAGTTCATTCCGCTTGCCGAAGAAAGCGGCCTGGTCGTCCGGCTGGGTGATTGGGTGCTGCACGAAGCCTGTCGCCAGATCAAGTTATGGTCGGCCGCCGGACTGGCACCGCGCCAGACAGCGGTCAATGTCTCTGCTGTCCAGCTGAGCCGGGGCAATCTGGTCGAGTCGGTCAAGCATGCGCTGGAACAAAGTGGAATCGTCCCCGATCAACTGGAACTCGAAATCACCGAGAGCTTCGTCATGGCCGATCACGAACAGGCTTTCAAGTCGCTTGCAGAGATCAAGGCACTGGGCGTACGGCTGTCGATCGACGACTTCGGCACCGGTTACTCCTCGCTGGCCTATTTGCAGCAGCTCAAAGTACACAAACTCAAAGTGGACATGTCTTTCGTGAGCGACATGACGACGAATAGCGGCAATGCTTCCATCGTCAAAGCCGTTATTGCGATGGGTCACAGCCTCGGACTCGAAGTCATCGCCGAAGGGGTCGAAGAAGAAGCACAGGCGTCCCATTTGCGTGCACTGAACTGTGACGTGATTCAGGGTTATCTGATCAGTCGGCCGTTGCCGAGTGACGAGATGACGCGCTTTCTCAAAGATTTCAGGCCTGCCTGAGTTGCCATTCGCTTCGCGCCGGCGGATATTTGCCGAGACAGTCCGGCGTCATTCGATTAGAACTCGGCCGCCTGCAGAAAAAGGCTAATCCGGCATTGATCCTCGCCGCTCATTTGCGGGTTTTTTGCGCGGTGCGGGTCCACAGCATCCAGGCCACCACGCATGCCTGTCCCTGCGATCAAGGGCGTTTGGGTCGGCGTAAACCGTATGATCTCGATATGCCTGATCGAGAGAGGGCGCGCCTTCGCGCCACTCATTTCAACGAATAAAAAACGGATTGCAATGTCCTTATTCAGGCGTATATTAGAAGAAGCTAATTTCTCGCAGAAACAGGATTTGATTTTTTTGGGGGAAACGGCTGGCATGTCAGCACCAGTAAAGTGCTGAAAGGTGATTCATTAACCGCTTGAAAAAGGAAATCAGTAATGAACGAAACGCTTCTACCTTCTCGCCGGAAATTCCTGAAAATTGGCGGTGCCGCACTTGCGTTGATTCCGGTACTGGCAGTGTCGGGTAACGCCATGGCTGCAACCAATGCCGCAATGCGCGCATCGATGAAATACCAGAACAAGCCGAACGGCGATAAAAACTGCTCGAATTGCATGCAGTTCGTTCCGGGCAAAACAGCCAAGGATCTGGGTGGCTGCAAGATTTTTGCCGGCGACACCGAAATTTCGCCTAAGGGCTATTGCGTCGCGTGGGTCGCCAAGCCGAAATAATTGGAAATTCGCGCACCTGATTCGGGGGCCACGCCTCCTTATCAAATCAGAACCCGGCTTTCTGCCGGGTTTTTTATGGGTCAGCCAAATGTTGGCCCGATGCTAGCCCGCGCAAAAGAAAAGGGGCTAGCCTAAGCTAACCCCTTGTATTTTGGTGCGCCGGAAGAGATTCGAACTCCTGACCCCTTGGTTCGTAGCCAAGTACTCTATCCAGCTGAGCTACCGGCGCATTTTAAGGATGCGAATTATACGCAGAATCGCGTGTTATTGACACAAACTTGTATTGTTATTGGCGGAGACGGAGGGATTCGAACCCTCGATGCAGGTTTAAGCCCGCATGCTCCCTTAGCAGGGGAGTACCTTCAACCTCTCGGCCACGTCTCCGAACCGCCGCGCATTGTAGCGGAATGCGCGGGACAAAGCCACCTCAAGCGGTGGCTTTGTCGAGTTCGAAGGCCTGATGCAGGGCGCGCACGGCGAGTTCCATGTATTTGTCTTCCACCACCACCGAGATTTTGATTTCCGAGGTGGAGATCATCTGCAGGTTGATGTTTTCCTTCGACAGGGTTTCGAACATCGTGCGTGCGACGCCGACGTGCGAGCGCATGCCGACACCGACGATTGAGATTTTGGCGATCTTGTCGTCGCCGGTGACTTCGCGTGCGCCGATGGCGGTCGCTGTGGTCTTCACGATGTCCATGGCTTTGGCGAAGTCGTTGCGGTGAACGGTGAAGGTGAAGTCGGTTGTGTTCATGTGACCGACGTTCTGCACGATCATGTCGACGTCGATATTGGCGTCGGCGACCGGGCCGAGGATCTGGTAGGCGATGCCGGGATGGTCAGGCACGCCGACGACGGTGATTTTGGCTTCGTCACGGTTGAAGGCGATGCCGGAGATGACAGGTTGTTCCATGCTGGCGTTTTCCTCGAAGGTGATGAGCGTGCCGTCGCCTTCGTCCTGAAAGCTGGACAGCACGCGGAGTTTGACTTTGTATTTGCCGGCGAATTCGACTGAGCGGATTTGCAGCACCTTGGAACCGAGGCTGGCCATTTCCAGCATTTCCTCGAAGGTGATGGTTTTCAGCCGGCGCGCGTCGGGTACGACACGCGGGTCAGTGGTGTAGACGCCGTCGACGTCGGTGTAGATCTGGCATTCGTCGGCCTTGAGGGCTGCGGCCAGCGCCACGCCGGTGGTGTCGGAACCGCCGCGCCCGAGGGTGGTGATATTGCCGTTTTCGTCCACGCCCTGGAATCCTGCGACGACGATGACATGGCCCGAATCCAGATCGCTGCGCATCCTGGATTCGTCGATCGACAGAATGCGTGCCTTGGTGAAGGCGTCGTCGGTCAGGATCCGCACCTGCGCGCCGGTATAGCTTTTGGCTTTGAGCCCCAGGTCTTTCAGCGCCATGGCGAGCAGGGCAATGGTGACCTGTTCGCCGGTGGACACCATCATGTCCAGCTCGCGCGGATCGGGGGTGGTCTGGATTTGCTTGGCCAGGCCGATCAGGCGGTTGGTCTCGCCCGACATGGCGGACAGCACCACGACGACCTGGTGGCCGAGCATTTTGAATTTGGCGACGCGCTCGGCGACTGCGCGGATGCGTTCGACGCTGGCGACCGAGGTGCCGCCATATTTTTGTACGATAAGAGCCATGATGTGTTGGGAGAAGTTAAGCGCAGGATGTTAAAGGATTATCGCCAAAATTACCGCTCGAACAGTGCAATCGATTCGACGTGCGCGGTGTGCGGAAACATGTTGGCGACACCGGCCGCTGCCAGCCGGTAGCCTTTGCTGTGGCACAGCGCCTCGGCATCGCGCGCCAGCGTGGCCGGGTCGCACGAGACATAGACGATGCGGTGCGGTGCGCCGCTGTCGGGCAGCGCGTTGATGAGCTCGATGGCGCCCGAGCGCGGCGGGTCGATCAGCAGCTTGTCGAAATGGCCGAGCGCAGCGAATTTTTCCGGTGTCATTTCAAACAGGTTGTCGACCGCGAAATGCGCGTTCGACAGCTTGTTGTGCAGCGCGTTTTCGCGCGCGCGCGCAACCAGTTCCGGGCTGCCTTCGATGCCGACCACGTCGGCGCCGCTGGTGGCGATGGGCAGGGTGAAATTCCCCAGTCCGCAGAACAGGTCGGCAATGCGTTCGCCGGGCTGGGGTTG
>NCCT01000044.1:21670-46362 GCA_002279795.1 Hydrogenophilales bacterium 12-61-10 | reverse complement strand
TCTGGGCGACCGCTATTTCGGCACCCTGACGGCGCTGGTGCCGGGCGAACAGGCGGGGCAGTTCGTCTTCACCAGTTCGCTCACCACGCAAATCCTGAAAACCCTGCTGCCCAAACTGCAGCCCTACCTGTATCCGCTGCCGACCGAGCCCGCCCAGCCTGACCCTGTCGCTGCAGACAAACCCGCTGTGGTCAAGGCGCACGCAGCCGCCAGCAAGCCGACGCAGGAAGCGCCCGACGACACCCGCAGCAAGGTCGACATACCCGCGCCGGAGCCGGCGCCCACCACGGGGGGTTTCCCTGAAGACCTGGATGCGGGCATCACCGCGCAGCCGCCCGCGGTGCCGACCTCGCCCACACCGGCGCCTGCGATCCGGCCGCCGTCGCCTGCGCCGGTCATTCTGCCCAACCCGGCCGCGAGCGAGCCGGCGGTTGCCGAGCCACCCAAAACACCCGGGACACCGGCAGCCGACTCGCCGCCCGCCGATCCGGCGCCGTGAATCGGCTGCTGACTGTAAATCGGATATGCTGAAACCATGCCGCCACTCAACATGAACGATGTTCATCCACTGATCCAGCACACGCCGGCCGATGCGGGCAATGTCAGCATCCCGGCGCTGCGCGTGCTGTCCGAGATCACCACCAGCCTGTCGACCGACGCCAACGTCGAGCAGCTGCTGGGGCGGTTCCTGTCGACCATGATCCGGCTGGCCGGTGCGCAGGCTGGTGCGGTCCGCGTCATCACCGACGACCGTACGCATTTAAGGTTAATCGGCTCGGTCGGCCTGCCGCCCGAAATGGTCGAGCACGAGGCCATCGTCAGCGTCGATTGCGGGGTGTGCGGCAAAGCGGCGCGCGAAATCACCACCAGCAGCTGGAACAACGTCGCTTTCTGCAAGAAGCAAGCAAACGACGCCTATTTCAGCGGCACCTGCAACACCGTGGTGGCCGTGCCGCTGATGCACAAGAATCAGGTCATGGGCGTGTACAACCTGTTCCTCGACGAAGGCCACACGGTTCCTGAAGACGTCCGCATGCTGTTCCGCTCGATTGGCGAGCATCTCGGCATCGCGCTGGAAAACGCGCGGCTGACGCGCGAGAACATGCGCATCTCGCTGATGAACGAGCGCCAGATGCTGGCCAACCAGATTCACGATTCGCTGGCGCAAACGCTGGCCTACGCCAAGATGCGGCTCACCGTCCTGTCGGACGCGATGCATCACGAGGACTACCCCAAGGCCAACCGCTATCTGGGCGACGTCGAGGAAGCGGTCGATCTGGCCTACGCCGACCTGCGCGACCTCATCACCCAGTACCGCGACCGCATCAATCCGCGCGGGCTGGTGCCGGCAATTCAGGAACTGGCCAAGAGCTTCCGCAAGAAAGCCAATGCCGACGTCGATTTCCTCAATCTGGTGCAGGACGTGTCGCTCACGCCGGACGAGGAAATCCAGGTCTTCCACATCATCCAGGAATCGCTCTACAACATCGCCAAGCACGCGCGCGCGCGCCACGTCGTCATCACCTTCGACCTCGAAGACGGCCAGTACATCGTCAACGTCGCCGACGACGGCGTCGGCGTGCAGCGCAAGAACGACGAATCGTCGACCATGGGCAAAAGCTTCGGCCTCACCATCATGCGCGAGCGCGCCGCCAAACTCGGCGGCAAGCTCAAGGTGGAAAGCCGCCCGGCCGGCGGCACCGTGGTGCGCCTGGTGTTCCCGCGGCGCCCCGGCAACCCACCCCCTGCCGAGCACGAACCGCCCGGCCGCAGCCTATGAACCACACCCGCATCATTCTCGTCGACGACCACACCCTGTTCCGCAAGGGGCTGGCCGAACTGCTCGAACAAAGCGGCCAGATCGAAGTCACCGCGTTCACCGGCAACCCGGACGAAGTCAGCATGCTGCTGCATGCGCATCGCCCCGACGTGCTGATCCTCGACCTCAACATGCCCGGCATCGACGGCATCACCCTGATGCAGCAACTGCGCGCGGAGGGCCACACCCTGCCGGTGCTGATCCTCACGCTTTCCGAGGCCGAAGACGACCTCGCCCGCGCGTTGCGCGCAGGGGCAAACGGCTATCTGCTCAAAAGCATGGAACCCGACGAAGTCGTCGACGCCATCCTGCGTGCGCGGCGCGGCGAAAGCAAAAAGGCTCGCTGCTCGATTCGCTGACCCCGCGCGAAAGCGAAATCCTCACCCACCTGTCGCGCGGCGAAAGCAACAAGGCCATCGCGCGCAGTCTCGACATCAGCCACGACACCGTGAAGCTGCATGTGCGGCATATCCTGGCCAAGCTGAACTTGTCATCGCGGGTCGAGGCCGCGGTGTTTGCGGTCGAAAACCGGGTCGCGCCGGGTAGCGGTCGCGACACCTGACCTGCACCCATGCCGCTTACCCAGCAGCACCTCTCCGATGCCCTCCGCGCCGAACAGGTGCGCATGCTGTACGCCAGCCTGCCGCTTTCGTTACTGCTTACGGTCATCAATGCCGGCATTCTGGCGACGATGCTGGCGAGTGTTTTGGGGCGCGCAACGGTACTCGGCTGGCTGCTGGCCATCGTCCTGGTGACCGCAGCGCGCGCCCTGCTTGTGCTCGGCTATCGGCGGGCCAAGCCGGCGCAGGCGCAGAGTCCGATCTGGCTGCAGCGTTTTCGCATCGCGGCACTGGCCGCCGGGGTGACCTGGGGCGCGGCGGGGTGGTTCCTGTTCGCACCGGGCGATATTGCCCATCAGGCCTTCCTCGCCATCGTCCTCGTTGGCACGGCCGCAGGCGCAACCTCCTTGTCGGTGGATCGTCCCGCCGCGTACAGTTTCCTGCTGCCCCTGCTGCTGCCACTGATCGTCCGCCTGCTGGGCGACGGCCAGCCACTCGCGCTCGCCATGGGCGCCATGGGCTTGCTGCTGCTGCCGATGCTGGGCATGAATGCGCATCGTCTGCATCGCAACATCGTCGACAACCTCCGCCTGCGCCTGGCCGCCGAGCCGCGCGAACGGGCGCTGCGCGAAAGCGAGGCGCGTTGGCAATTTGCGCTCAACGGCGCGGGCGACGGCGTGTGGGACTGGAACATCCAGACCAATGAAGTGTTTTTCTCGCCGCGCTGGAAGGCGATGCTGGGCTATGACAATGCAGACATCGGCACCACGATCATGGAATGGGACAGTCGCGTTCACCCCGAAGACAAACCCCAGTGTTACGCCGATATCGAGCGCCACATGAGCAGCGAAACTGCCGCCTATGTCAACGAGCACCGCATGCGCTGCAAGGACGGCAGCTACCGATGGATTCTCGACCGCGGCCAGGTGATCGAACGCGATGCGACCGGCGCCCCGCTGCGCATGATCGGCACCCATACCGACATCAGCGAACGCAAAGCCGCCGAGACCGCCCTGGCCAACAGCACGCTGCGCCTGCAAACCATCATCGAAGCCGAACCCGAATGCGTGAAGCAGCTGGCCGCCGACGGCACCCTGCTGCAAATGAACCGTGCCGGCCTCGACATGATCGAAGCCGATTCCGCAGAGCAGGTGATCGGCCACAAGGTGACCGGGGTCATCGCGCCGGCCAGCCGCAAAGACTTCATGGCGCTGACCCAGCGGGTGTTCGCCGGCGGCCAGGGCACGCTGGCATTCGAAATCATCGGGCTGAAGGGGTCGCGGCGCTGGCTCGAAACCCATGCCGTGCCGCTGCGCGACTCGCAGGGAAAGATCACGTCGCTGCTGTCCATCACGCGCGACATCACCGAACGCAAAGCCGCGACCGAACACGTCCAACATCTGGCGCACCATGATGCCCTCACCGGTCTGGCCAATCGCGCCCTGCTGCACGAACGCCTCGCGCAGGCCATCCTGCTGGCGCAGCGCAAAAACGAACCGCTTGCGGTCATCTTCATCGACCTCGACCGCTTCAAGCATGTCAACGACTCTCTCGGCCACCAGGCCGGCGACTGCCTGCTGGTGGAAGTGGCGAACAGGCTGCAGACCTGCGTGCGCACCAGCGACACGCTGGCGCGCCTCGGCGGAGACGAGTTCATTCTGGTGCTGCTCGACATCACTGGCGCCCACGATGCCACCCATGTGGTGCAAAAAATCTTTGCCGCGTTGCAGCAGCCATTCCTGCTCGAAAACAGGGAGCTCACCGTCACCCCCAGCATCGGCATCAGCCTGTTCCCGGAAGATGGCCGCAACGCCGACGAACTGATCCGCAATGCCGATACCGCGATGTACCAGGCCAAGGAAGCCGGACGCAACACTTTCCACTTTTACACGGCCGACATGAATGCCCGCGCCCTCGATCTGCTCGCGCTCGAGGCGGCGCTGCGCCGTGCGCTGGAGCGCGATGAGCTGGTGATGTTCTATCAGCCCAAGATCGAGCTCGCCAGCGGCCGCATGATCGGGGTGGAAGCGCTGATCCGCTGGCAGCATCCGGAATGGGGGCTGGTTTCGCCGGCACGCTTCATCCCGCTGGCGGAAGAAACCGGGCTGATCCTGCCAATCGGCGAGTGGGCATTGCGCGTAGCCTGCCAGCAGGCTGTCGCGTGGCACGCCCAGGGCCAGATATTGTCCGTGGCGGTCAACCTGGCCGCGCGGCAGTTTCGGCAACCGGCTCTGGCCGCGCGGGTGGCGGAAATATTGGCCGCAACCGGGCTCAACCCGGCTGCGCTGGAACTCGAAATCACCGAGAGCGCGATCATGCACGATCCGCAACAGGTCACCGCAACGCTCTCCGAGCTCAAGTACATTGGCGTGCGCATCGCCATTGACGACTTCGGTACCGGATATTCCTCGCTCGGCTATCTGAAGCATTTTCCGGTGGACGTGCTCAAGATCGACCAGACCTTCATCCGCGACGCCCCTACCCAGGCACGCGACGCCGCCATCGTTCAGGTCATCATCGACATGGCGCGCGCGCTCAAGCTGCAGGTAGTCGCCGAAGGCGTGGAAACGGCCGCACATCTGGATTTTGTTCAAGCCATGGGCTGTGATCTGGCGCAGGGCTATTTCTTTGCCAAGCCCATGCCGGCCAGCGAACTATGGCAGCAACAACAAGCCGGGCTCAGGGCGGGACGCCCCGGCGCAAGCCCGATTTAGGCTCCGGCCGCCTTCAGCCAGTCGCGCCACAAGGCAAACAGTTCGGGACTGGCCGACGCCACCACCGAGCGCTCCCAGATATTCGCCGTATCGAAGCAGCCGCCCAGGCTGGCCAGCCGCCCGCCCGCCTCTTCCAGAATCAGCGCACCTGCCGCGTAGTCCCACAGCTTTTGTCCGCCGTGAACATAGATGTCGAATCGCCCGGCGGCGGTGTAGCACCAGTCCAGCGTGCTGGCGCCAAAATTGCGCTGCGACGCATACGGCGGCCATGACGCCAGCCGCCCGGCGAGCTCGCGCTTGATGCGCTTCATCTCCACCCCGGCCAGCGCGCGCTTCAGCTCCTTGGCTGCCGGCCGTAGCGGCAGCGGCGTGCCGTTGAGATGCGCGCCCTTGCCGCGCTCGGCGCTGAACATTTCGTCGGCGATCGGATCGTAAATCACCCCGAGCTGGCGCTCGCCCTTGTACAGATACGCGACCGAGACCGCGAAATAAGGCACCCCGGCGACAAAGTTCGAGGTGCCGTCGATCGGGTCGACGCACCACAAGCCATCGCGCCCGGCGTTCCACGCATCATGCTGTTGCTGTTCGGTCATTTCCTCGCCCAGCACCGGCACATCGCTGAGGGTCGGCAGCGCCGCCTCAAGCGCGGCCTGCGTCGCGGAGTCGGCTACCGTAAACAGGCTGCCATCGGCCTTGTGGCTGTGTGCCACCTTGAGAAAACGCGGGGTGACTTCACGTTGGGCAACTTCTCGCACCAGGGCTTTGATGTCTTCAAGCATGGGGTTCAATCCGGGTCAGGTTCGCACGCAATAACAATACACAAACTCCTGTTCTTTGCCTGCTGGAGTGTGATGAATTTCGGTTTCGTGCCCGAGCAGGCGAAACGCCGCGCCAAACTCGGCGCGCAGCGCATCCGGCGCGTAACGCATGACGTCCAGCCCGGAGCATTGCAAAGGGCCATCGGGACCGAATGCCGCCACGATGACATGGCCGCCCGGTTTCACGCTGTTCAGCACCTGAGCCACATAACGGGCGCGGTCGTCGGCATCCGTCAAAAAATGAAACACCGCGCGGTCATGCCACACATCGTATTGCAATGCGGGCAAACGGGCCCGGGTAATGTCGGCAGCCAGCCATTGCACCGCGTGCGCCCGCGCGCCCAGGCGTGTGCGGCTGGCGGCCAGCGCGGATTCGGCAAGGTCGAGCACGCTCAGATGGCGATACCCAGCGTCGAGCAGGCCATCCACCAGCGTCGACGCCCCGCCGCCCACATCGATGACGTGCGCCTGCGCATCCGCGCAGTGTTGAATCAGGCGCAGCGACGACGCGGCAAGCGGCTGAAACCAGCTGACCTGGTCACTTGCCTTGCCGGCGTACACCTGCTCCCAGTGCTGACGGCGATCGGCCATGTCAGTCCGCCTTCCACTTGATCGAACAGCCCATGCTGGGTATCTGCTCGGCCGGGCCCTGCTGGGTCAACGCGATCTGCCGCATCGCCTCGAACAGATCGCGGCGTGCGTCCTCCGGCGCGGTTTCCTTGCGCGACGCGTCGAAGCGGCCGCGGTATTGCAACGCGAAATCACGGTTGAAGCCGAAGAAGTCCGGCGTACAGACCGCACCGTAGGCGTGCGCCACCTGCTGCGTCGCATCCATCACATAAGGGAAGGAAAATCCGGACGCCTGCGCCACGTGCCGCATGTTATCGAAACTGTCCTCAGCGTAATCGGTCGGGTCGTTCGACATGATCGCGATGGCATGTATGCCATGCTGCCTGAGCTCGGCCAGGTCGCGCACCAGACGGGGAAGAATCGCCTTCACATACGGGCAGTGATTGCAGATGAACATCACCAGCAATCCGTTTTCCCCCATTGCGTCATGCAGCGTCCATTGCCGGCCATCGACGCCGGGCAGGTTGAATTCGGGGGCTTTCCAGCCAAAATCGCATACCGGGGTAAGCAGGGAAACCATGACGCGCTCCGCAAAGTTTTGAGGCAACACCGGCATAATAACAACATGTCCACACCGCGCTTTTATCTCGACCTGCCGCTCGCTCCGGGCGCCCGTTTCAGCCTGCCGCCCGGCCCTGCGCGGCATGCCGCCCGGGCACTGCGTCTTGCCGTCGACGACCCCATCATTCTGTTCAACGGCCACGGCGGCGAGTACAGCGCGCGCATCGAGCGCATCCAGAAGGACGACGTCGCGGTCAGCCTCACCGGCTTTGCCGGCATCGAACGCGAATCGCGCTTGCGGGTGATGCTGGCGCAGGGGATTTCGAGCGGCGAGCGCATGGACTACACCCTGCAAAAAGCGGTCGAACTCGGCGTCGCCGCGATCCAGCCGATCGCCGCCAAGCGCAGCGTGGTGAAGCTGGCCGGCGAACGCGCCGACAAGCGGGTAGCGCACTGGCAGGGCGTGGTCGCCAGCGCCTGCGAACAATGCGGACGCAACCAGGTGCCTGCGGTCAGCGCGCCGCAGACGCTGGCCAACTGGCTCAGCCAGTCCAGCGGACGCCTGCTGCCCGAAGGCGGATTCGAGGCCGACGAAATCGCCGCGCTGCACGCGGCGGGAGCGATCCCAGTGCGCCTCGGCGCGCGCGTCCTGCGTACCGAAACGGCCGCGCTCGCCGCGCTCGCCGCCATGCAAACCCTGTGGGGCGATTTCTGATTCCCCCGTCACGGTCAAGGTAAAACCCGCGTGCCTGTTGGCTTGAGCCTGTAACTTAAGGAGCGTTTTTCGGTATCCTTGCCGGCACGCTCACCTGTCCAGGCTCTTCCCTTGAAAGACACGACCGATTTCGTTCACTGGTTTCGTTCCGCCGCACCGTACATCCATGGCTTTCGCGGCAAGACCTTTGTCATCGCGTTTGGTGGCGAGCTGGTGGCCGATGGCGCTTTCGTCCAGTTGGCGCACGACGTCAACCTGTTGAACAGTCTCGGCGTGCGCCTGGTGCTGATCCACGGCGTGCGCCCCCAGGTGGAAGCGCGCCTGAACGAAAACGGCACGGCAATTCGCTATGTCGAAGGGTTGCGCGTCACCGACGACGCCGCGCTGGCGTGCGTGAAAGAAGCCGCCGGCACGGTACGGGTCGAGATCGAAGCGCTGCTGTCGCTGGGGCTGGCCAATACGCCGATGGCCGGCGCCGGCATTCGCGTCGCCTCGGGCAACTTCGTCACCGCGCGGCCACTCGGGGTGCGCGACGGCGTCGACCTGCTGCATACCGGCGAAGTGCGCAAGATCGACGCCGCTGCGATCCGCCGGCGGCTCGACCAGCACGATATCGTGCTGCTGTCGCCGATCGGCTACTCACCCACGGGCGAAATCTTCAACCTCAGCCTGGAGGACGTCGCCACCCAGGCCGCGGTCGAGCTGGCCGCCGACAAGCTGATTTTCCTGATGGACACCGAAGGCGTGCCCGACAAGGCGCGCACCATCCACAACATCCTCACCGTCAACGAAGCACGGCAGGTGCTGGAGAAGCCGCGCAAGCTGCCGGAAGACGTCAGCTATTACCTGCCCTGCGCCATCACCGCCTGCACCGGTGGCGTCAAGCGCGCCCATCTCATCAGCCGCCACCGCGACGGCGCGCTGCTGTCCGAACTGTTCACCCGAGAGGGCGTCGGCACGCTGATCACGCCGGCGCCGCTGGAAACCCTGCGCGCCGCCACCATCGACGACGTCGGCGGCATCCTCGGCCTGATCGAGCCGCTGGAACGCGAAGGCATCCTGGTGCGGCGTTCGCGCGAGCGGCTGGAAATGGAAATCGAACGCTTTCTGGTGCTCGAATCCGACGGCGTCATCGCGGGTTGCGCGGCGCTCTATCCGTTTCCCGAAGAACAGGCAGCCGAGCTCGCCTGCCTGGCGATATCCGAGGATTTTCGCGGGCGCGGATTCGGCAATCTGTTGCTGGCCGAAGCTGAGAAGCGCGGCAAGAAAGCCGGCTTCAAACGGCTGTTCGTGCTGACCACCCGCACCGAGCAGTGGTTCGAAGAACGCGGCTTCGTCGACAGCAGCCCCGACCAGCTGCCGCACGGCAAGCAGGCGTTGTACAACTACAAGCGCCGCTCAAAAGTGCTCGAGAAATCCATCTGACACGAGCCCATGCGAAGCCAGCAATGATGACAACGAACCAGCTTGCCTACTCGTTTCGCCTGAGGACGACTTTTCGTCCAGGCCGGTTGACACGCCATGTCCAGCGAGTGCTTTTCTGCCTGCTGTTCGGCCTGCTGGCCTTGCGCCCCGCCTCGGCGGAGGAAACCCGCGCCCTCATACTGGGCGTGTTCCCCAGCATGACCGCCAAGCAGATAGTCGAAACCTATCGCCCGCTGGCCAACGCACTGGAAAAATCACTGCAGCGGCGGGTCGAAATTTACAGCGCCCCCAATTTCAAGGACTTTGTCGAGCGCACGCGTGAAGGTGAATACGATTTGCTGCTGACCGCGCCGCATCTCGCTTGGCTTGCCCGGCAGGATGCGGGCTATCGGCCCCTGCTCAAGTTTACGGAGCCGGTTCGTGGCTTGCTGGTGGTCAAGTCCTCTTCCAGCTACCGCGACGTGGAATTACTGCGGGGGCGCACCATCGCATATGCCGACCCCCTCGCGTTGATCGTGCTGGCGCTGCAGGCCCAACTGGCAGAAGAGAATCTCAAACCAGGGGTCGATTTCCGGAGCATTGCCGCAGGCACCCACATCAACGCCGTACTGCAAGTTTTAAAGGGGCGCGCCGATGCGGCGATGGTGGGACAGCAATCCTTTATGCAGTTCCCCCCGCAGTTGCGCGCGCAATTGCACGTCCTGATGGAAACCCCGCCCATTTCCAGCCTGACGTATCTTGCGCATCCGCGCATCAGCGACGCCGAGGCTCAAATAATCAAGACCACCTTGCTGCAGTTTGCCGCCACCCAAAATGGCCGGGCATTTCTGAAAAAGGGCCAATTCGGCGGTTTTTCACCGCTCGATAAAAACGAACTGAATGCGTTCCGCCAGTACGCCCTGCAAGCCCAAAAAATGCTGCAGGACCCGGAATGAAACACTGGCTGGAAAAACTGTCCCTGCGCTACAAGCTGACCTTTTCCGCGCTGGCGGTAGAAGGCGTCATGCTGGCCTTCCTGATCAGCAACGGCGTCCATTCCACCGACCGTGAACTGCAGCAGCTGGGCGAACAACGTGTCACCGAAATGGCGCGGATACTCAGCGTCGCGTTGCAGGCGCCGCTGTCGCAGCAGGACGACGCCAGCACCCGCGACATCATCGAAGCGCTGCTCAGCAGCAATGGGCTGAAAATGATCGAGGTGCGCGACAGCCGGAATCGCATCGTGCATCAGGTCGGCGCAGACGATAACCCGACTGATTTTCGGCAAAGCATCCCGATCGAGCTGGTCGGCCAGCGTTACGGCGAAGCCACGCTGGTCCTGTCGGGAAAGTTCATTCAGGACGCCCGTAACCGATATGTCCGGCAAAGCCTGATCATCGCCGCGCTCTCCCTGCTGCTGACCGGCCTGCTGCTCGCCATCTCTTCCCGCTGGGTGATCCGGCGGTTCACCTTGTTGACGCTTGCCAGCAAGCAAATGGCGCAAGGTGATCTCAACATCAAACTGGCAGGCGAGAGCGGCGATGAAATCGGCCAGTTGATCACCACCTTCAACAGCATGGCCGACTCGGTTCGCAGCAGCGTCGAACGGGCGCGTGAAAACGAGGCGCGCTTTCACGCCATCGCCGATTACACCCATGACATCGAATTCTGGCTGGCGCCCAATGGCAAACCACTGTGGGTCAACCCGTCGGTCGAGCGCATGCTGGGCTATAGCGTCGACGAATGCATGGCGCTGGCCAATTTTCCGATCGACATCATCCATCCGGACGACCGCGCCGCGGCCGATTTCCAGTTCCGCCAGTCGCTGCACGGCTCGTCCGGCCAGGGCTACACCTTCCGCATCTGCCGCAAGGATGGCGGCCATTTCTGGGCCTTGGCGAACTGGCAGCCGATTCACGATGGCAACAGCATCTATCAGGGACTGCGCGCCAGCATTCACAGCATCGACGACATCAAGGCGACCGAGGCCGACCTGCGCCATGCGCTGGGCGAGCTGCGCATAGCAGAAACCCTGCAGCGCAAATACCTGGACGAGATCGATCAGGAACGCGCCCGCCTGGTTTCGCTGCTGTCCGCAATGAATCTGGGCATCCTGTTCGTCGGCGCCGATGGCCGCGTGGTGTATCACAACCCCGCGTTCAACCACACCTGGATGATCGACGAAAGCCTTGAGCTGGTCGGGCTGCCAGTGCACGATGCCCTGGCAAAATCCACCTCGATACTGGCGCGCCCCGATCACTTTTCAAATCACTTGCTGGCCGTGCTGGAAACGCGCGAGGTGTCGGACAGCTTTGAAATCGTCATGGCCGATGGCCGCATCGTGACCGAACTCGACTACCCGGTACGCGATCGCGACGGCCATTTCATCGGCCACCTGTGGGTGTACGAAGACATCACCCGCGAGCGGCAAACCGCCGAGCAACTGGTGTACCTGGCCGAGCGCGACGCGCTGACCGGGCTCTACAACCGGCATCGCTTCCAGCAGGAACTGACCCGCACCATGCTGGAGACGGATCGCCATTTCATCCCGTGCGCGGTGATGTTTTTCGATCTCGATGAATTCAAGACCATCAACGACACTTACGGCCATCGCGCCGGCGATGCGCTGCTGATCCGGGTGGCGGGCGAAGTCAACGCGCTGATCCGGCGCAACGAAGTCCTGGCGCGTCTGGGCGGCGACGAGTTCGCGATCCTGCTGCCGGCCGCGCAGGGCAACGAAGCAGAAGCGCTGGCCGATCGCGTGATCCACGCCGTTTCGCAAATCCCGTTCCGCTTCGAAGGCCGCAACCTGCGGGTCACCGCCAGCCTCGGCATTGCGTATTACCCGACGCATGCTGCCGACGCCGACGAGCTGGTGGCGCGCGCCGACATTGCGATGTACCAGGCCAAGCAGGCGGGCAAGAATACCTGGCGCGTGTTCCGCGCCGACCTCGAGGCGGACACCGAAATGCGCAACCGCCTGTCGTGGAGCGAGCGCATCAGCAACGCGCTGGAAAAAAACCTGTTCGAGCTGCATTTTCAGGGCGTCTACCACACCGACGACCGCTCGCTGTCGCATCTGGAAGCGCTCATACGCATGGTGGACGAGCGCAATCCGGACCAACTCATCATGCCGGCGCATTTCATCCAGCTGGCCGAAAAAAGCGGGCGCATCCTCGACATCGACCGCTGGGTGATCAGCACCGTGGTGCGCATGCTGGCCAACAACCCGGGCATCCCGCCGATCGCAATCAATTTGTCGGGGCGCTCGCTGTCCGAACCTTCGCTGCCGCAGTTCATCAGCGAAGGCTTGCGCACCCAGGGGGTCAACCCCAGCCGCCTGATCGTCGAGATCACCGAAACCGCCGCGGTGTCCGACCTGCACGATGCGCAGCGCATGATCGAAGCCCTGCGGCACATGGGCTGCGGCATCAGCCTCGACGATTTCGGCGTCGGTTTCGCCTCGTTTGCCTATCTCAAGCACTTGAAAGTCGACACCATCAAGATCGACGGCCTCGTCATCCGCGATCTGGTCAGCGACCCGGACAACCAGGTGTTTGTGCAGGCGATGGTCAGCGTCGCGCTTGGGCTGGGCAAGTCGGTGGTGGCGGAATACGTCGGCGACGGCAAAACCCTGTCGCTGCTGCGCCAATTTGGCGTCGATCTGGTGCAAGGCTATTACCTCGACAAACCGGTCCGCAAGCACCCCGCCCTGCAAGGTTTGATCGAGTAGCCACGCATTTGCGGGCGCGGCGCACGCACGTGCGCGAAAGGGCCCAATGGTAAAATGCTGCGTTTTTCCCGCCATTCAGGAACCCCGCCGTGCTCACCGCTTCCAGCATCACCCTCCAATTCGCCGCCAAACCGCTGTTCGAGAACGTCAACGTCAAGTTCGGCGACGGCAACCGCTATGGCCTGATCGGCGCCAACGGCTGCGGCAAATCCACCTTCATGAAAATCCTTGCCGGCGAACTGGAGCCTTCCGCCGGCAATGTCTCGCTCGACCCCGGCGAGCGCATGGCCTGGCTGCGCCAGGACCAGTTCGGCTACGAAGACCAGCGCGTGCTCGACGTGGTGCTGCAGGGCCATGCCGAAATGTGGCGCGTGATGCAGGAAAAGGACGCTATTTACATGAACCCGGAGGCGACCGAGGAAGACTATCTGCACGCCGCCGAGCTGGAGGCCAAATTCGGCGAAATGGGCGGCTACGACGCCGAGGCGCGTGCCGGCCAGTTGCTGCTGGGCGTCGGCATTCCCACCGAACAGCATCAGGGCACGATGAGCCAGATCGCACCCGGCTTCAAGCTGCGCGTGCTGCTGACGCAGGCGCTGTTCTCCAACCCCGACATCCTGCTGCTCGACGAACCGACCAACAACCTCGACATCAACACCATCCGCTGGCTGGAAGAAGTGCTGAACGAGAGCAAGGCGACGATCATCGTCATTTCGCACGACCGCCACTTTTTGAACCAGGTCTGTACCCACATGGCCGACCTCGATTTCGGCACCATCAAGGTCTACCCTGGCAACTACGACGACTACATGCTGGCCTCGACCCAGGTCAAGGAACGCCAGGCCAGCGCCAACGCCAAGGCCAAGGACAAAGTCGCCGAGCTGCAGGATTTCGTGCGCCGTTTCTCGGCCAACAAATCGAAGGCGCGCCAGGCCACCAGCCGCATGAAGATGATCGACAAGATCAAGATCGAGGATTTCAAACCCAGTTCGCGGCAGAACCCCTATATCCGCTTCGAGCAGGAAAAAGCACTGCACCGCCGCGCGCTTGAAGTCGAAGCGCTCAAGTTCGGCTACGACGGCACGCCGCTGTTCACCAATCTCGGTTTCTCGCTCGAGGCCGGCGAAAAAATGGCCGTCATCGGCGGCAACGGCGTCGGCAAATCGACGCTGATGAAGCTGCTGATGAATCAGCTCACGCCGCAATACGGCGAGGTGCGCTGGAGCGAGAACGCCAACGTCGGCTACTTCTCGCAGGACCACGTCAGCGACTTCGACAGCGACCTCAACCTCACCGACTGGATGCACCAGTGGACCCAGCCGGGCGACGACGAGCAGGTGCTGCGTGGCATCCTCGGCCGTCTGCTGTTCTCCGGCGACGACGTGAAAAAATCGGTACGCGTGCTGTCCGGCGGCGAAAAGGGCCGCATGCTCTACGGCAAGCTGATGCTCGGTCGCCACAACGTGCTGGTGATGGACGAGCCGACCAACCATATGGACATGGAATCGATCGAATCGCTCAACCTCGCGCTCGACCTGTTCAAGGGCACGCTGATCTTCGTCTCGCACGATCGCCTGTTCGTCAGCAGCCTCGCCACCCGCATCCTGGAAATCACGCCCGAAGGCGTCGAGTTCTACATGGGCGGCTATGACGAATACCTGCAATCGAAGGGTCTGGAATGAGCGAAGTCGTCGTCATCGGCCTCGGGCAACTGGGCCGCGTATTCGCCGGCGGCCTGTTGCGCGCCGGCTGCAGCGTCGTCCCGGTCAACCGCGGCGACGACCTGTTCACCGTCGCGCACGCGCACCCTGATCCCGCACTGGTTCTGGTTGCGGTCGCCGAGAGCGATCTCCACAGGGTGCTGGCCGCCATGCCGGGCACCTGGCGGCCGCGTGTCGCACTGATCCAGAACGAACTGTTGCCGCGCGATTGGGAAAAGTACCACTACACCGACCCCACCGTAATCTCGGTGTGGTTCGAAAAGAAGAAAGGCACCGACGCCAGGCCGCTGATCGCCTCGCCGGTTGCTGGCCCCGGCGCGGCCCTGCTGGTACGCGCGCTGGCCGCGATCGACTTACCCGCCCGCGAAGTCTCTGCGGGCGATGCGCTGCTGTTCGAACTGGTGCGCAAAAACGTCTACATCCTCACCACCAACCTTGCCGGCCTCAAAACCGGCGGCACGGTGTCGCAGTTGTGGGCGCAGCACGAAGGCTTTGCGCGCCAAGTCGCGAACGACGTGATGGATATCCAGGATGTCCTGACCGGCAGGCAAAACGACCGCGACGCGCTGATCGCCGGCATGCTGGAAGCCTTCGACGGCGATCCCGACCACGGTTGCACCGGACGCTCAGCCCCCGCGCGGCTGGCGCACGCGATCGGGCATGCCGATGAATTCGGACTGGCCGTGCCGACGCTGCGGGCACTGGCCGGTTAGATCGACTTCCCTTCGGCACTGGGTCCGTCGTCGCCATAGACCCCGCTGCGATCGAACGACTGCCAGCGCGATGACTTGTCGGTTTTAAACCGGCCTTTGAGGCGATACGGCACGCCGGTTTTAAGTCCGCCCTGCGACAGTAACTTGAATTGCCGGATCAGGTCCTTCGACTGCATGAAGGTATCGACCCGCAACACAGTGCTCGCCACCGCCGCAACCCGCGTCGCCTGATGCGAAACACCTCTGGCAAATGGCTGCTGATTCACCTCGAGCTCGATTTCGAGCGCCTCGATCGTCAGCGCAAAATCGTTGGGATTGCTGATCCGCAACCCCACATCCAGCTGCTGCTCGAGTAGCCCCAGGCTCTTGATCCCGACATCCGCCACGCTCACCTTGGGCGCGACGGCGTTCCAGGGCAAACCGGAACAGGCAGCCAGACCCAGGCTGCCCACTAAAACCAACCAGAACCGCATCATGGAACCCTATCGTATATGCGCCAGCAAAGCGGCGGTCATGCGTGCGGCCTGCGCCGCGTAGCCGCCGCCAAACAGATTGGCGTGGTTAAGAATGTGATACAGATTGTAGAGCGTCTTGCGCACGGCATAGCCGGCGTCGAGCGGCCAGCTGGCGCGATACGCGGCGTAAAAATCCGCCGCGAAACCGCCGAATAATTCGCTCATCGCAAGGTCGCATTCACGATCGCCGACATACAGCGCCGGGTCGAAAACCACTGGCGTGCCGTCTGCAAGAAAGCCGTGGTTGCCGCCCCACAAATCGCCGTGCAGCAACGACGGCACAGGTACATAGCCATCGAACAAGCCGTCCAGTCGCGCGAGCAGTTGTTCGCCGTCGCGCTGCAAGGCGCCGCCAAAGCCATTTTGCGCGGCAAGCTGGAGCTGGAAGCCGAGCCGCTGCTCGCGCCGGAACGCAATCCAGTCGTGCTGCCAGCCATTCGGCTGCGGCGTGCGGCCGATCCAGTTATCGTGCAACCAGCCAAAGCGGCGATGCGAGAGCGGTGCTGTTGCGCCAGCTGCTCGCCCAGCAGGGCGGCGTCGCCGCTGCCGTGCAGATCGAGATGCTCCAGCACCAGAAACGCCTGTCCGGCAGCCACCCCCAGGCAGACCGGCAGCGGCACGCGCAGGCTCCGGCTCGCATCAAGTGCATGCAAGGCCTCCGCTTCGGCCTCGAACAGCGGCAGGCAGTCGGCGTGATTGGTTTTGACGAAATAGCGGCGCGCACCGTCGCCGATGCTGAACGCCTGGTGGCTATCGCCCCCGTCAACCGGCGTCAGCGCAGGCGCGCCGAAGGCATCGCCGGTTGCCCGCGCGATGGCCCCGGCGAGGGCATTAGCCAGCATGGCCGTCGCGCAACGGACAAACAAAACGCGCCCCGAAGAGCGCGTTTTGTGGGGCGGCAGGCAAACGCACCGCCAGCATTATTTGGCCTTGGGACGATGCTCGAACATCTTGGCAATGCCGGGCTCGCGCGAGGCGCCAGCGGCTTCCATGCGCTTCAGATACTCGGCCCATAATTCGTCCTTGTGGTCGCCCAGATCGTGCAGGTATTCCCAGGAATAAATCCCGGTGTCGTGGCCATCGGAAAAAAAGAAATTAATGCCATACAGACCCACCGGCTCGGCAGCATTGATCAGCACTTCGCGCTTGCCGGTTTGCAGCACTTCCTGCCCGGGACCATGCCCGCGCACTTCGGCGGAGGGTGAATAAACACGCAAGAACTCGAACGGAAACTCGAAGCGCGCACCGTCGGTAAACGCGATTTCCAGCTTGCGTGACGTCTGATGCAGGTTGATTTCGGTAGGGGTGGGGATAGCCATGATGGACACTCTCAAAATCACATAAGCCCGAAGTTTAAACATTGGTGCGTCCGGCGCGATTCGAACGCGCGACCCCTGCCTTCGGAGGGCAGTACTCTATCCAGCTGAGCTACGGGCGCCTGAATCAGGATGAATCCTGCGACGTCGAAGCATAGCGGGTTTGCCGTAGGGAGTCCATCCACGGGGCAGTCTGGCGCTGCGCGCCGCCCTTTCCTGAAGGGGTGGCTTTCCTTATAATCCCGGCTTTCGATGCCCACCCCCCAAGGATAATTTCTCATGGCCGATTCGCACGCCAAGATGACCCAAGCCACCCCGCTCGAAGTCATCATTTCGATTGCCACAGGACTGCTCGCACCTCTGCTGGCCATTTTCCTGGTCGTCCAGCTGGTTCTGAGCATTCAGGACAACCACAAGCCCGACACATCCAGCGAGGCCGCCCAGCAAGCTACGGTCGATCGAATCAAGCCGTTTGCCCAGCTGGTCGCGCTCGATGCCAACGCACCCAAGGTCGAGAAATCCGGCCAGGAAGTCTACGACGCCGTGTGCACCTCCTGCCATGCGGCAGGCGCGCTGGGCGCACCCAAGTTCGACAACAAGGAGGCATCCGCCAGATGCCCCCGCGCGGCGGCGACGGCGACTTGTCCGATGTAGAAGTGGCGCGCGCGGTTGCCTACATGGCCAACTCGGGCGGCGCCAGTTTCACCGCGCCGGAAGCGGCTGCGCCGGCAGCAACGGCCGATGCGGAGGCGCCCGCCGAAGCGGCTGCGCCTGCCGCAGCAGCGGCCCCAACCGAAGCGGCAACCGCTGCGCCAGTCGCGGTAGCCGCACCAGCCGCATCCGCACCAGCCAAAGTGGCTGCTGTGGCCAAAGCCGACCCTGCCAAAGGCAAAGCGGTTTACACGGCCAATTGCGCGGTCTGCCACGCAGCCGGCGTTGCGGGCGCACCCAAACTGAATGACAAGGCAGCTTGGGCACCGCGACTCGGTCAAGGCTTCGACGGTCTTTACAAGTCGGCTCTGAATGGCAAAAACGCGATGCCGCCCAAAGGCGGCAACCCGGCCCTGCCTGAAGCCGACCTGGCCAACGCCGTCGGCTACATGCTGGTCGAAGCGGGCGGCAAGCTCTAACCCGACCCCTTCGGCGGAAGGGCATTCTCGCCTTCCGCCGCATCGCTCCTTCAGCCATGTCACGCATCTGCCCACAGTGTGGGAGCACGCAAATCCGCACCGCGCGGCTACACGCCCACGATGGCGTTCGCCATATCCTGCTGCACACGCCGTTGCGCTGCCGTGACTGCCGGCATCACTTCTGGACATTCAACCCGGTCAAGCCGGTTTTGCTGCTACTCGCTGTCGGCGTGCTGGTGGGCATCACGGCCTGGTTGGCACTCGAGCAATCCGAAACCGTCACGACTGCCCCGTCAGACGACAGTCTGCCTCACGCCCGTGCAGCCGCGGGTGACCCGGACGCGCAATTGAGACTGGGATTGCGCTACGCCGAAGGCGATGGCGTGATCCAGAATGACAAGGAAGCCGCCAAATGGTTTGAGCAGGCCGCCCAGCAGGGCAAGACCGATGCGCAATACCACTACGGCCTCGCCTTGCTCAGGGGACGCGGTGTCGTGCAGGACTACCGGGCCGCGTTCAGCTGGATCGAAAAAGCGGCCCAGAGCGGTCACGCCAAAGCCCAGTTCGACCTCGGTGAGCTGTACCGCTACGGCACCGGCACCGCCGTCGACAAGCCACGAGCGTATCTGTGGTTCAACCTGGCTGCCGCGCAGGGCGTGGAAGCCGCCGCCAAGGCACGCGACAGTCTGGTCTGGCAGCTCAAGCCCGAGCAGCTTGCCGCGATGCAGCAAGAGGCGCGCCGCCTGAGTCTCACAACTGCAGCCCCGTCCCCCGCCGCTGAAACCCCGCCCCTGCCCGTCACGCCCTGAGCGCATGCGAGCTTCCTGCCTGCCGGCCTGAGCCAAACAACCAACTTTTAAAGGGCTGCAACGTGCGCGCAGCCTGGCTTACGGATGCGCGTGCGCGCTGTCCGTTTCGACGTCGAGCGGCCACAACTGGTGTGAATCCAGCTTCAGGCGCGCTTTGGCGGCCAGGGCGTCGAGCTGCACCTGTTGCGCCATCAACTGGCCTTCCAGCGCCAGGCGGCGATTCATCAGCACCTGATCGAGACCCCCTTCGCCCAGACTGTAGGCGCGGGTCGCCAGCCGTGCCGCTTCATCCAGCGCCTGCGCCGCCTGTTGCGCCTGCTGCCAGTTGGCCATCTGGGCAACGGCGGTTTCGTAATCTGCGCGGGCATCCATCCGCAAGCGTTGTTCCAGCAGGGTTGCCGACCCCTGTGCGGTGGTGGCGAGCTGGGCGGCGGCGGCCTGGTCGGTACGCCGCGCGCCGCCGGGCAGGGTCAGCCCGACTCCCAGTCCGACGATGTGCTCGTTGCCGCCCATTTCATTGCGATAGAACACGCCCACGCTGGGGTCGACGCTGCGCAGCCTGGCGAGCTGTCGCGCTTCGGCCTGCAAGGCATCGGCCTGACGCCGCGCGCGAAACAGTTCGTGATTGTGTTCGAGCACGGCATTGACGTAAGCCTCTGCCGAGCCATCGAAACCGGGCGAACCGGGCGGCGGCAACGTCGTGTCCGCCGTCAGCGGCAGCGCCGGAAATTGCGCCAGCAGGCGGTTGCGTGCCTGTTGCAGGCGCGTGGCCGCTTGTTGCCGTTGCAGCTGGATTTGCGCCAGCGCGGCTTCGGCGTTGACGCGTTCAGATCGCGGCGCTTCGCCGAGCCGAATGCGCGAATTCACGGTGGCGAGCTGCTGTTCGACCAGCTGCTGCTGCGCCTGCCACAGGTTGGCCTGGCTGGACTGGTTGAGCCAGTCGAACCACAGCATCAGCAGTTGCCGCCCGGATTCATGCAGGGCTTCGCCGAGGCTGGCTTCGGCATGGGCATTGAGTGCGCCTGCCAGGGCGCGATCGGCTTCGGCCCGCCCTGGCATGCGGATCGGGCGCGACAGCGCCAGCCCCCACTCGGCGAAGTTTTCAGACGGCGAGGGCTGAATGCGGCGCTGGCTGGCTTCGGCATCCACCTTCCACTCGTCTCGCCCCTGTTGCAGGCTCTGGCCACGCAGCGATTGCGCGGCGACGTTGCCACGCGACTGCATCACGCTGGGCGATGCCCACAATGCCGCTTCTGCCGCCTTGGGGTCGGGTAAATAGTCGGCCTGGGCCGGGGTGAAAAACGGCAGCGCTGAAAACGCAAATGCCAGCGCCAGACTCAATGTGCGAACGGCGTTCACTGGACTCGATGCATGCACGGCGTTCGCTGGATTAAATCGATGAACTGCGTTCATGGCCGCGCTCCTTTCAGAATGAATTGACGGTACAGCAGCGGCAGCATCACCAGCGTCAGCAGGGTGGCGCTGACCAGGCCGCCGATCACGACGATGGCGAGCGGGCGCTGGATTTCGGAGCCGGGGCCGGTGGCGAACAACAGCGGCACCAGTCCGAAGGCGGCGATGCTCGCGGTCATCAGCACCGGCCGCAGCCGGCGCAGCGCGCCGTCGCGCACCACAGCGTCGCCGTGCAAGCCTTGCCCGCGCAACTGGTTGAAATGGCTGACCAGCACCACGCCGTTGAGCACCGCGATGCCCAATAGCGCAATGAAGCCGACCGACGCCGGCACCGACAGATACTCGCCCGACGCCCACAGCGCGAAGATGCCGCCGATCAAGGCGAGCGGCACGTTCATCATCACCAGCAGGGCCTGCTTGACGTCGCCGAAGGTGAGGTAGAGCAGAAAGCCGATCAGCAGCAAGGCCACCGGCACCACGATCATCAATCGCTGCGCCGCGCGCTGCTGGTTCTCAAACTGGCCGCCCCAGGTGATGCTGTAACCGGGCGGCAGCTTGACCTGCTGGCTGACCGCCGCCTGCGCGTCGGCCACAAAGGTGACCAGATCGCGTCCCGACACGTTGCTCTGCACCACGGTAAAGCGCGTTGCATTTTCACGCTTTACCGCCACCGGGCCGTTGGTACGCGTAAGCGTGGCCACCTGGTCGAGACCGATTTCGCGGCCGTCCGGCAAGCTCAGACGAATCGCCTGCAGGGCGTCGGGCGACTCGCGCAAGCCTTGCGGTCCGCGCAGCTGCAGCGGAATGCGCCGCCCCTGCTGCTGGATCGTGCCGATCACTTCGCCCTCGAGCTGGGTACGCAACAACATGGCGATATCGTCGGCCGACAGCCCGAAACGGCCTGCCGCATCGCGGTCGATTTCCGCCTGCAAATATTGCACGCCCTCGTTCTGCTGGGTGTAGACGTCGGACGCGCCCGGGACTTTTTCGACCACGCTGAAGATTTCGCCGGCCAGCCGGTTAAGGGTGGCGAGGTCGGGGCCGAAAATCTTGATCGCGACATCGCCGCGCGAACCGGTGAGCATTTCCGACACCCGCATGTCGATCGGCTGGGTGAAGTTGTAGGCGATGCCGGGGAAGCCATCGACCACAGACCGGATTTGCTCGATCAGCCATTCCTTATCGGGCTTGCGCCATTCGGCCATCGGCTTCAATACCAGGAATGAGTCGGTGTCGTTGAGACCCATCGGGTCCAGGCCCAGCTCGTCGGCACCGGCGCGCGCAACGATGCGGCGAATTTCCGGCACGTTTTTCAGCAGCGCCTGCTGCACCCGCAAGTCCTGCGCGACCGACTCTTCCAGACTGATCGACGGCAGTTTTTCCAGCTGCACCAGAATGTCGCCCTCGTCCATCGTCGGCATGAAGGTTTTGCCGATCAGCGGATAAACAGCGACCGCCGCCAGCATCAGCACGCCAGCCGTGAGGTAGACGATTTTCGGCTTCGCCAGCGCGCGATCGAGCATCGGCGTGTAGAGGCCCTGTGCCTTCCGCAGCAGCCACGGATCTTCATGCGCGCCCCGCTTCAGCAGCATCGAGGCCAGCACCGGAATCACGGTCAGCGCCAGCAGCAAGGAGGACGCCAGCGCAAACACGATGGTCAGCGCGACCGGAGTGAACAGCTTGCCCTCCAACCCTTGCAAGGTCAGCAGTGGCAAAAAGACGATGGCGATAATGGCAATGCCCGAGGTCACCGGGCTGGCGACTTCCTGCGTCGCCCACAGCACGCGTTGCAGCGGCGTTTCGCTGGTGTTCTCCGGATCGTGCGCCAAATGCGCGACGACGTTTTCCACCACCACCACGGCCGCATCGACCAGCAGGCCGATGGCGATGGCCAAACCGCCCAGACTCATCAAGTTGGCCGACAAGCCAAACTGGCGCATCAGCACAAACGTTGCCAGCACCGACAGCGGCAGGATCAGCGCCACCACGATGGCGGCACGCAGATTGCCGAGGAACAGGATCAGCAACACCACCACCAGCACCGCGGCTTCCATCAAGGCTTTGCTCACCGTGCCCACCGCGCGGTCGACCAGCTGTGCGCGGTCGTAAAAGGTCGAGATCGTCACCCCCTTGGGCAGCGTGGTCTGAATTTCGGTGAGCTTGAGTTTGACGTTCTTGATCAGCTCGCCGGCGTTAACGCCTTTGAGGCCGATCACCAGGCCTTCCACTGCCTCGCCTTTACCGTCCTGCGTCACCGCGCCGTAGCGGGTCATCTCCCCCAGTTCCACGCGCGCGACGTCGCCGATGCTGACCACCACGCCGTCGACCGCCTTGATGCCGATATGGCGCAGATCGTCCAGCGAGTTGACCCCGCCGTTGACGCGCACCACCCAGGTTTCCTCGCCTTCGTTGACGCGCCCGGCGCCGTCGTTGCGGGTATTGGTTTCCAGCGCGGTGCGCAACTCGGCATAGGTGACGCCGCGCGCGGCCAGTGCAGCCGGGTCGGGCGATACCCCGAAGGTGGCGACGCGGCCGCCGAGTGAGTTGACATCGGCCACGCCCGGAATGGCGCGCAATTGCGGCCGCACCGTCCAGTCGAGCAGGCTGCGTTTTTCGGCCAGACTCAACGGCCCTTCGATGGTGAACATGAACAGCTCCGACAGCGGCGTCGAAATCGGCGCCAGACCGCCCGACACATTGCCCGGCAGGTCGCCTTTCACATTGGCGAAGCGCTCCGCCACCTGCTGGCGCGCCCAGTAAATGTCGGTGCCTTCGGCAAAGTCGACGGTGATGTCGACCAGCGCGTTCTTCGACAGGCTGCGCAGAATGGTCTGGTTGGGAATGCCCAGCAGCTCGGTCTCGACCGGCTGGGTGATGCGCGCCTCGACTTCTTCCGGCGTCATGCCGGGCGCTTTCAGAATCAGCTTGACCTGGGTCGTCGATACATCGGGAAACGCATCAATGGGAATCTGCTGGTACGCACGCACGCCCAGCCCGGCCAGCACCAGCGCCAGCGCCAGCATCAGCCAGCGCCGCGCCAGCGCGAATTCGATCACGGTATTGAGCATGGTTTACTCCCCCAGCCATTGCGCTTTGAGCGCCGCCACGCCCTTGACGGCAACGCGGCTGCCGGCAGCCAGGCCGGAGACTTCGGCCTGGCTGGCGTTCTGCCGCACCAGCTTCACCGGCGTCGGCACAAAACCCTTTGTCGTCTCGACGAAGACATACGGCACGCTGGCTTTCCACACCAGCGCGGCGGCGGGCACCGCCAGCCCCTGCGCCGACTGCGCGCCTGCCAGACCGACCTGCACCGACTGGCCGGGACGCAACAGCTTTTGCGGGTCGACCAGGCTGGCGCGCGCCAGCACGCTTTGCGACGCATTGAGCTGCGGCAGCAGCGCGGTGACGCGACCACTGGCCGGGCTGCCCGCCACCGTCACCGCTTGCCCCACCGCCACCTGGCGCGCCTGCGCCGTCGACAGCGGTATCTCCAGCGCCAGCTTCGACAGGTCGGCCACTTTCACCAGCGCCATGCCGGCATCCACTCTGCCGCCCGGCTCGGCGGCACTTTCCGTCACCACGCCGGCGATCGGTGCGGTCAGGGTGATCGCACTGCCGGACACCTTGCCTGCACCCAGCATCGACAGCGTCGTCTGCGCCGCCACCAGACTGGCGCGCGCCGACTGCATCTCGGATTGCGTTGCGCGCAGGCGCGATTCGGCGATCAGGCCTTCAGCGAACAGTTTTTGATCGCGCACGGCATTGCTAGCGGCGAGCTCCGATTTCAGCCGCGCCTGAATCACGCCATTTTGCCCATCGGCCAGAACCGGCATCGACAGCGTGACCAGCGGCGCACCGCGCTTGACCGTATCACCCGCCTGCACATGCAGCTGCGTCACCAGCCCCGCGCCCGCCGCGGCGACGACGCGCACGCTGGCGGGCGGCAGCGTCACCCGCGCCGGATACGTCAGCGCCGGACTGACCGTGTTGGAAGCAGCCGCCACGGTGGCGATCCCAAGATTGGTTTTTTGCGCCGCCGTCAGCGGCAGCAACTCAGCGGCAAAAGCGGGCGTCGCGCCCAGCAGCGCGGTCAGCAGAACAGGGGTGGCAATAAGCCGGGCAGAAAAAGCAGCGGTCATGTGTGATCTCCATAAGCAAAAAACGACAGGCAGGCGCGTGCA